>PMZT01000259.1 GCA_003170085.1 Planctomycetia bacterium
CATGCCACCCGGCCATAAAACATGGGCACACCCGGGATTCCGCCCCCGTAACGGATGGGTTGTTCCTGCCGCAAGAATTCGGTTGCATTGGTCAGGGCGTCACTTACAATGCCGGACAGGGCGGACGCTCTGTTTGCAGAGATAGTGCTGCCGGAGCGGCCCGCGGCTTGCGGGAGGAGTGGCCCATTTTCAGTTCGCGTGGGGCGTGGACGGTCGCGCTGGCAGCGCTCGGCGTCGGGCTGGCGGTGCTCGGCACCGGGCTGGCCCTGTCGGACCGGGCGGGTTCGGTGGCCTTTGCCCAGCTTGATGCGAGGACGGTGTCGGCCGGCGGGGTGATC
This sequence comes from Planctomycetia bacterium, assembly GCA_003170085.1. Taxonomy (GTDB): domain Bacteria; phylum Planctomycetota; class Phycisphaerae; order FEN-1346; family FEN-1346; genus FEN-1346. The sequence goes on from PMZT01000259.1 coordinate 339, forward strand.
GTGTCGTCGTCGGCGCTTCCCGACGGCGAGGTGATGGTCACCGTCCTCGATACGACCCGGCAGCGGCTGATGGTGTACCTGGCCGATGCGAAGCGCAGCCGCCTGAGGCTGCTGGCGGTTCGCGACACGTCGGCCGACGGGATGCTCACGGATTGGAACAACGACCCGCCGCTGCCGAAGGATATCCGGGCGCGGGCGGAGAAATCGGTGGAATCCGCCCGGCCGGCGCCGGCCGCGGAAGGACGGAAGGTACAAGAGGCCCCCTGATCGTATATGGAATGGGCGAGCCGGCCGCGGGCTGCGGCGGCTCCAGGATTCAGGAGGACACGAAGTGGACTTCGTCACTTTCGAAGAAGTCAAGCAGCGCCTTGGCAAGACGGACGAACAACTCCAGGAAATGATCAAGAAGGGCGAACTCCGTGCCTTCCGCGACGGAGGCACCTGGAAGTTCCGCAAGGAAGATATCGACGCCCTGGCCCCCGCCGCGGGCAGTGCGCCGGCCGAGGCGGGCGATACGCTGATGAGTATCGATGCCGACATCCTCTTCGCCGAAGAGGAAGAGCAGCCGGCCGATAGCGCGGCCGAGACGTGGATCGCCGCCGACACCGAGGGCGTGTTCCCCCAGGGCGCGGGCGAGCAGCGCGGCGCCCAGGAAGCCATGGCGGCGCCCGAGGCCCAGCCGGCCCCGTTGGCCCTGAGCCCCGAGACCGATGAGTCGAGCCTCGGCGCCGTCCTGAGCGAGGAAGAGTTGGGCGGCGGTGAGGCGCCGTCGACCGAGCCGGTCATCGGCGTCGATCCCGAGAGCGGCATGCCGAGCGTCGTGCCGGCGTCGGTCTCCGGTGGACCCAGCCGCACGCGCATCATCGAACTCGTGGAACCGCCGGCCCACCACGGTGCGTTCACGTTCGTTCTCGCTATTTCGGTGGTCGGCCTGGCGCTGGCCGTCCTCGGCATCATGGCGACCATGACGGGCACGTTGACGATGCTCGTGACGGAGCTTGGCAGCGGCATGACGCCGATCATCGTGATCGTGGCGGTGGCGATCGTGGCGGGCGGTGCCGCCGCCGTCGGCATGGTCTTCGAGAAACAGCGCGCGGCCCGCGAGGCGGCGAGCGCCTGACGTTCGGTTGTACCCGGCAAGACAACTGTGCCCTTCGGGGGGAGGCCCCGAGAAACTTGCGCGACATTTTAGTCGTGTGGCTGACCCAGGAAAGGAGACTCAAGATGCAACGGCTGGCGGTAGCGGTGGTGATGGCCCTGGCGGGCGTGATCCTGCTTACGTCCTTGGGCTGCGTGGACGAGGCGAAGTACAACTCGGTCCTTCTGAGGAATCGCGAACAGGAAAAGCTGATCCAGGAGAAGGAGTCGCAGATCGCGGCCCTCAATGAACGGGTCAACGCCCTGACGGCCCGCTCGGGCGATGCCCAGCGCCTTCTGGCCGAAAAGGAAGAGCACCTCGCGGCCGTCATGAAGGAACGCGATGAGGTCCGCAAGGCCCTCGACCAACTCATGAAGATCTACGGAGACTTGGCGAAGCGGCCCACGGTCAACCAGACGGGCATTCCAAGGGAAGTCCAGATGGAGATCCGTGCCCTCGCCGATCAGTTCCCCGGCGTCTTCACGTTTGACGAGGCCACGGGCCGGCTGCGCTTCAACGCCGATCTGACCTTCGACTCGGGCTCGAACGTCGTGAAGCCCGATGCCCGGACGGCCCTTGCCAAGCTCGGCCAGATCCTGACCGCCGACGTGGCCAAGGCCGTCAAGGTCGATATCATCGGTTCCACCGACAGCGATGCCGTCAAGAAGCCGCAGACGATCGCGCTGCTGAAGGAACTCAACAAGGCCACCAACAACCAGGGCCTGAGCGAAGCGCGGGCCGAGGCGGTGGCCGAGATCCTCAAGGGCGCCAAGGTCGAGCCGGCCCGCATTACCACGAAGGGCAAGGGCGATGCCGAGCCGATCGCCGACAACAAGACCGCCGAGGGCAAGGCGAAGAATCGCCGCGTCGAGATCTTCCTGTCGCAATGAAGATGACGCGCTTTAGGATCGCGAGGGCGTAAGCCTCGCGACAATGTAATCGAACGGGCGGCCTGCGCTTTCGGTGCGGGCCGCCCGCGTTTTTGTGGGGTACGGCCGGCGAGAGAGAGAGGGTCGGTCGCAGAGGACCCGACGCTCCCGCGCTCGGCGCGGCAGGTACGGAGACCCGCCGCGCAACTGGTAATCTGGTACTGCAAATCAACATTAATCCGGATTTCCCAGATAGAAGTTGAGGTTCTTCTTGCGCCAGCGAGTTTACCCGCGCCGAATACCCCTATTCCAGGATTTCGGCTCCAATTGCGGGGAGAGGGCAATGGGTGAAGCGTTGCGGGTCGAGTTTGAGCGTCGTTTGAAGCTGGAATTTCACGGCTCGAAGGTCACGTCGGATGCGGGGCTCTTGACCTATCGGAAACTCGATGAGGCACTCGGTCTGACCGTCATGGCAGAGGGAAAACTCCATGACTGGCGCACAGGGAAGAACACTCAGCATACGATGGTCGCCCTTTTGCGGCATTGCCCACGGGCGTGAAGCACTGGTCGCTGACAACCTTACGGGAGAAGTTGATCAAGATAGGTGCGAAGGTGGTCTCGACGGCTCGTTACGTTGTCTTTCAGATGGCGGAGGTGCTGTCCCGCGTGGGCTGTTCCGGGCGATCCTCGAACGGATTCGGAGACTCAGGCCTCCGTCCTTAGTGTTCAGATGAACAGGTTCGCTGCCGAGATCACACGAAACGCAAGGGGACGGCGAAGGCGGTCAGTCCCCGATGGGGGAAACGCGTTTTCCCGAGCACAAGGACGCGGGCTTCGATACTGCCCGGCCAGCCAGACAAGGGATCAGAACACCGAAACCCTGATTGTCGGACCCCGAAGGGCAAGGTGGAATCATGGAAACTGCTGACGATGGTCGTCAGCGGAGAGTCAAATGGGTCACGACAAAAATGGGAAATGTCGGTTGAAATCCCGCAAGAGAGCGTTTATATTGCGTATGCTAATGCGCTCTTCGTGAAACGAATTTCCCCTTTGCCATCGGAGAAGTCCCTGTGAGCCGAACCGTGATGTTGATGCTGTTACTCACAGTCACCGTTGTCGCCTCGGGGTGTACAGCAAGGGTGACCCCAGAGGAGGCAAGAGCAATCGTTGACATCGAAGAACTGGGGGGCAAAGTCCATCTTTGGCAACATAGTACTGGATGTTCTGTGGACCTGGGAAACACCGAGGCGACCGATGCGGCATTGGTCCACCTCAAAAGACTGACCCACCTTCGATATCTGTCTCTCCGCAAATCCAAGGTGACCGATGCGGGGATGATCCACGTCAACGGACTTACGAACCTTGAAATGTTGGTAATGGACGACACGCAGGTGAGCGATGCTGGGCTGGTACACCTCAAAGAGTTGACTCGACTTCATACACTGTATCTGCCTGCCAGGGTGACCAACAATGGACTAACACATCTCCGAGGTCTACAACTCCACTTCCTATTGCTGGCGGGCAGCAAGGTGACCGACGCGGGGCTGATACACCTCGACGGGTTGAGCCATCTCCAGTCGCTATTCTTCGTCCGCTGCTCCGATGTGAGCGACGAAGGGCTGGCACAACTCGGAAAATGGACTCGACTCGTGGAGCTTTCTCTCTATGGTAGCCCGATTACCGACGCGGGGCTGAAGCACCTCGCAGGCTTGACCAATCTTCGATTGCTGAACTTGGTGAACACCAAGGTTAGCAACGAGGGCGTACAGCGGTTGCAGCAAGCATTGCCCAACTGCCAGATTATGCGTTGAAATCCATTAACGCGATCTTCATCTGCGTGCCACGGCCGGCCTTGTCCGGCCGTGCGAATGGGCGCTGGCGCACCGCACGGCGGGGCGAGGCCCGCCGTGGCACACACCAGGAGAGCCACGCTAAACACGTACCCCGCGCCGGGATCGGAAAGGCAACCTGTACCTACGGCGCCTGCTTCTTCGCGGCGGGAACGGCACTTGTCGGTGGGGAAGCCGCTGCCTCAAGGCCCAGGGCCTGCTCGAGCGCCGGCCGGACCTCGCTGGTGCTGAAGGACCGCGGCGAGGCCCACAGGAGCGGCAACTCGACGCCCAGGAGCCTCGTCGTCACGAGCGGAATGCCGCCCGTCGAATCGGGCCGGCCCTCGAAGCGGGCGCGGTCGCCGGTCGCGCGGCAGGTCACGGCGATGAGGTCGTAATCGAGTGGGGCGGCGCCGCCGAGCTTCGCCGTCCTGAGGCCGGCGCCAAGGCCGGAGAGCCACGCGAGCGTCTCGGGCGCCAGGCGTCCGCCCTTCGCCTCGACGCCCACCAGCCATTCCGCCGGGCCGCGCGCCGACCGCGTGCAGGCCAGCGCCAAGTCGCCCTTGCCCGTGATCGGCCCGCCCGGCACCGCCTTCGTCCACGCGGCCATGTCGGCGAAATGCAGGACGACCTGGATCGTTGCGGGACGCGACGGGGCGGCCGACGGATCCCAGGCGGCGGCCACATCCATCGAGAGATCGCCATGCGATGCCGGTGTCCCCGCGACGGTACACGCCAGCGGCACCTGCCGCGCATCGGCCTGGAGGCTCTCAAAAACGCCGCGCTCCGACGTCGGGTTCAGGCGAAGGGTGGCCAGGGGGTGCGTCTTCACCTCGCCGGCCGTCGTGCGCGCCGCGGCCTCGAACGCGGCCGGATCGAAGAAGGTGACGGCGTACGCCGTGGCGTTCGACTGCACCGCGGCCCGGACCTCGGTCTTCGCCGAGCGGTTGCCCATGTCAAGCCTGAGCTCCAGCCGGTCCACGACGAGCGACACGAGCTGCGTTGAGCTCGGCCGCTGGACCAGGCGCTGGTTGAGGGCAGCCAGGGTCTCCGCGGGTCCGTGCCCCGTGTGGCTGAGCGAGCCGCGCGCAGCCCGCACGTACCAGCCATAGGCGTTCGATTCAGCCTTGAGGCCTTCGAGGCGAAGCGTGAGCCGCCCCTGGTCGGCCTGCCAGGTCAGCTCGACGGCGTCGGCGGCGGCAGTGGAGGGGCCCGTCGGCCGCGCGCCCGTTACGGTGGCCGTGCAGCGGAGGCGCGACTCGAGCCCGGCTGCAACGGCCCGGCCATACGCCCCGCTCCGCAGGCTCACGGCGTACGCGGCCAGCCCGACGAGCGGCAGGAAAACGCCGAGCATGAGGGCGATGACCACGATGCGGCGGACGTGTTTCTTGCGTAAGGGCATAGGGGTCTATTCAAAGCTCAAGGGCCGCTTGGCGCCACGCTTCATAGGCGGCCTTCATCTGGCGGAGCGAATCGCCTCCGAACTTCTCGACGAGCGCCGAGGCCAGTTCCGCGGCCACTGCCGCCTCGACGACCACGCTTGCCGCCGGCACGGCGCACACGTCGCTCCGCTCGTACGTTGCCTCCTCGGCCTCTTTCGAGCGCAGGTTGATCGAGGCCAGCGGCTGCTTGAGCGTGGCGATCGGCTTCATCGCCGCGCGCAGCACCAGCGGCTGGCCGTTCGTCATGCCGCCCTCGATGCCGCCGGCGTTGTTCGTCGGCCGCACGTAGCCCAGGTTCGCGGCACTCCGCGCCTTCGGGTCGTATCCGATCGGATCATGCACCTGGCTGCCCGGCCGCTCGGCGACTCTGAAGCCCAGGCCGAACTCGACCGCCTTGATCGCCTGGATACTCATGACCGCCTGCGCCAGCCGCCCGTCGAGCTTCTCGGTCCACTGGACGTGGCTGCCGAGGCCCGGCATGAGGCCCGTGGCGACGCACTCGATGAGGCCGCCGAGCGTGTCGCCCGCGGCCGCCGCCTCGTCGATCGCGGCCTTCATCGCCGCCTCGGCCCGCGGATCGGTCGTGTAAAGCTCGCTCACGTCGCGGCGCCTGCGGCACTCGGCCGGGTCTTCCGGCACGTTGGCGGCAACCTCGCCGATGCGCGTCACGTAGGCCAGGACGTCAATGCCGAACTGCGCGAGGAGCGCCTTGGCCAGGCCGCCCGCCGCCACGCGCCCGGCGGTTTCGCGGGCGCTGGCTCGCTCGAGGATGTTGCGCATGTCGGGCTCGAGGAACTTCATCGCTCCGGCAAGGTCGGCGTGGCCGGGCCGCGGCCGCGCGATCTCGGGGCACTCCTCCAGCCGCGCATCGCGGTTGCGAACCATCAGGACAACCGGCCCGGGGATCGTGTGCCCGTGCCGCACGCCCGCGAGGATCTCAACGCGGTCCTTCTCGATCTTCTGCCGCCCGCCGCGACCGTAGCCGCCCTGGCGACGCGCGAGGTCGGCGTCGATCCGGGCCGCGTCGACCGGCACGCCGGCGGGCATCCCCTCGATGAAGGCGACGACGGCCGGGCCATGCGACTCGCCTGCCGTACGTACGATCAGTTTGGCCATGAGATTCTCGCTTGGCGAAAGGGTTCGGCCTGGTGTGCACGGGCGTCCGCCCCGGCGCGGGCACCAGCGCGACGTTTGTGCTATGCGAACTTCCTGCCCGTCAGGCGCTCATAGGCCTCGACGTACTTGGCGCGGGTCTTCGCAACGATGTCGTCGGGCAGCACCGGCCCCGGCGGCGTCTTGTTCCAGTCGAGCGTGTCGAGCCAGTTCCTAAGAAACTGCTTATCGAAGCTCGGCTGATCGTGCCCCGGCTCGTACGTGTCGGCCGGCCAGAAGCGCGACGAGTCGGGCGTCAGGACCTCGTCGACGAGGATGATCCGGCCGTCGGCCTCGCCCCACTCGAACTTCGTGTCGGCGATGAGGATGCCGCGGCCGCGGGCGTACTCGGCCGCCTTCTGGTAGACCGCGATGCTGCGGTCGCGGAGCGTCCGGGCCACGTCCGGGCCGAGGATTCCGGCCGACTGCTCGAACGAAATGTTCTCATCGTGGCCCGTCGCGGCCTTCGTCGAGGGCGTGAAGATCGGTTCCGGCAGCCGGTCGCACTGCTTCAGCCCCGCCGGCAGCGGGATGCCGCAGACCGTTTGCGCCTTCTGGTACTCGCGCCAGCCGCTGCCCGCGAGGTATCCGCGAACGACGCACTCGACCTGGAAGACGTTGGCCTTGCGGCAGAGCATCGAGCGGCCGGTGAGCTCGGCGGCGTGGGCCTGCGCCACGGGGCCCATCCGACCGACGTCGGCCGTGACGAGATGGTTGGGCGTAATGCCCTTGAGGAAGTCGAACCACCACAGGCTCAGGCCCGTCAGCAGCCGGCCCTTGTCGGGGATGGGCGTGGGCATGATGACGTCGTAGGCACTGATGCGGTCGGTGGCGACGAT
>PMZT01000020.1:0-1200 GCA_003170085.1 Planctomycetia bacterium
GACCGAGTTCAAGACGGGCACCTATTACACTAATGCCTCGGCCGATATTCGCGTGATCCAGATTCTCAACTGGTCGGACGGCACACCGGCCAACCTGCAGCACTACGTGGCGCCGTACACCGGGACTTCCGAAGTGAACAAGACCGCTGTCCTCAGCGGATTCGGCAAGGGCCGCGACGATTCACAGCAGGTCCCCAACGGGTACGGCTGGGCGGGTTCGTCGAATACGACCCAGCGATGGGGCTATAACCTGATCGAGAGCACCTACAGGGGGGTGACGCCCAAGGACACCAACTACGTGTCGGATGTCATTGTGGCGTATTTCGACAACTACACCGCGGCCAATCACAAGGACTACGAGGCCGCCATTGCGCAGTGGGACTCCGGCGGCGGGTGGTTCGTGGATACCACCGGCAACGGCAACTGGCGACTCGTGGGCCTGAGCGCCTACGTCGAGCACTCGGGCCAGTCCTGGTACCAGGGCAATCCGGTAGGAGATCTCAACCCCGACGGGCATCCGGCCGACTACGAGATGGCCATCCGCGTGAGCACGTACGCCGGCTGGATCAACGGGTATCTGCACCCGTGTACGTGGACGGCGACGGGCAGCGGCACCCTGCAATGGGCATCCGCGTCGAACTGGGCCTCCGGCACCGTGGCCAATGCGAACGGCAACTGGGCCAACTTCGGCAACACGAATCCGTCGGCCCAGACGGTCCAAGTGGGCTCTTCCGGCGAAATACTGGGCACCCTGGTCTTCAATAGCTCCAGCGCCTATACGATTACTCCCTACTTGACGAGCGGCCTGACGAGCGGCCTGTCGTTCAGCACGGGCAGTAGCGCGGTCATCGAGGTCGACGCCACCTATGGCAATGCCGTGCACGAGATCAAGGCGCCCGTGTACCTGTACGCCCCGCTCCTCGTCAACGCCAATCAGAGCCCCAACACCGAGTTCAGGATCTCAGGCGCCATCAGCAACCCCGGCCTGGGCTCTTACAGCGTGACCAAGAACGGGCAGGGCACCGTGGTGCTTTCGGCCTCAAACTCGTTTTCGGGGGGGCTGATCATCAACCAGGGCACACTCCGTGCGACCCACTCCGCTGCGCTGGGTGGAGGGTCCGGCGCCGTGACCTTGAACGGCGGAACGCTCGAGCTGAACCGTCCCGCCGCCACGACGTTCAACAATGACCTTACCGTGGG
>PMZT01000020.1:1232-25661 GCA_003170085.1 Planctomycetia bacterium
ACTATACGCTGACGGTGGCCGGCTCGAACGGCTACGGCCTGGCCGTGAGCGGCGCCTCGACCCTGACGGGCTTGTCCACCGTGGGCGCCACCATCAACACCTCCAGCGCGAGTGCAGCCCTGAACGGCGGCCTCACGATGCTCTCGGGGCACCTGACGAAGACCGGCCCGAACGCCCTTACGCTGGCCGGGACGCAGTCCTATGGCGTTGGCACGGTGCTGAACGTCAACGGGGGCACGCTGAACCTGAACAGCGATGCGGGCGGTACCTCGGGCAACCGCAATTTGATGATCAACGTTAACGGCGCAGCGGCCTCCCTTGGAGCCTCGCAGAATCTGGCGGGCCTGAACATCACCGGCTCCGGCGTCGTGCAAATGGTTTCGGCCGGCACGAGGACCCTGATTACGGATAGTTTGACCCTGGACCCTGTCCACTCGCGCCTTGACCTGGCGGACAACACGCTGATCATCAATTACAGCGGCGCAAGCCCCGTGGCTCAGATCACGCAGTGGGTTGCGGCCTCCTTTGACGGCGGCTGTTGGGATGGCAAGGTGGGTATCACCTCCAGTACCGCGGCGGCCGATCCGACCCTTCTCCACGGCTTGGCCGTCTATGACAACAACTATGAGGGCGTTCCCATCCTCAGCAGCTTCCGGGGGGTGACTTTGGGGGCCAATTGCGTCTTGGTTGCCTATACGTGGCTGGCCGACCTCAACCTGGACGGCAAGGTGGATGGGGCCGACTACAATGCCATCGACACCGGCGCTGGCTTGGGCCTGACGGGTTGGCAGAACGGCGACCTGAACTTCGACGGTAAAATAGATGGGGCCGATTACAACGTAATCGATACCGTGGCCGGCCTGCTGGGCGAGGGCGGCACGGCCCAGCAGTTGCTGGCCGAGATGCTGTTGAATGGCACCCCGACGCTGTCGCCGGCCCAGGATGCGGGACTCTCTTCCAGCGGCGGCGCGGTCCCCGACCCCGCTACGCTCACCCTGCTTGCCCTAGGCGTTCTCGGCCTTGCTGCGCGCCGCAAAGAGGGCCGCCTGAACCCCCAAAGGGCCGCCTGAGCCTTCAGAATGGCCTGTATGGGCCGCCGGGCAGGGGGGCGGCATCAGTCATCATTCCCGCCTCCGCGGGGGGCGTATAACGCAGGCCGCAGCCCCGTCGGTTGCCTTCAGGCCGAGACAGTTCACGGGCGTTCTCCGGAAGCCGAAAATCGTTGACCCCACCGGCAAAACCGCTAAATTGGCGCCACAGTCGGACGCCGGCTGCCTCGAACAAACCAGAACGGAGATCGCCATGGCCGAGAAGAAAGAAACCGCTAGCGCTATCCCGGCGAAGATGAAGGGCGTCATCCTTCCGGGTAACAGCACCGTTGAAATCCGCGAGTTCAACGTGCCGGAACCCGGTCCGGGGCAGGTGCTCATCCGGACGAAGGCGTCGTCGATCTGCGGCAGCGACATCCGCGCCATCTACCGCCAGCACACCGGCAAAGGCCCCGAGGGCTACCAGGCCGGCATGATCGCGGGCCACGAGCCTTGCGGCCAGATCGTCAAGGTCGGCCCGAACTGCAAACGCTACAAGGCCGGCGACCGCGTCGTCCTGTATCACATCTCCGGCTGCGGCTGCTGCGACGACTGCAAACACGGCTACATGATCTCGTGCACGAGCCCGCTCCGCGCGGCGTACGGCTGGCAGCGGAACGGCGGCCACGCACCGTACCTGCTGGCCGAAGAGAACACCTGCGTCCTGCTGCCCGACAGCCTGACGTACACCGACGGGGCGCTGTGCGCCTGCGGCTTCGGCACGAGCTACGAGGCGCTGACGCGCATCAAGGTCAGCGGCCAGGACCGGCTCCTGATCACGGGTCTCGGCCCGGTGGGCCTTGCGGCGGCGATGCTCGGCCGCGCGCTGGGCGCCACCACGATCATCGGCACCGACATCTCCGACGGCCGGCTGAAGATCGCCATGGACCTGAAGCTGGTCGATCACGCGATCAAGGCCGACGACAAGGCCCTCGCGAAGATCAAGGACCTGACGCAGGGCAAAGGCTGCGAGGCCTCGGTCGACTGCTCTGGCGCCCCGCAGGCACGGCTCCTGGCCCTCCAGGGCACGCGGCAGTGGGGCCGCTGCGCGTTCGTGGGCGAAGGCAGCAAGGTCGAGTTCGACGTGTCGCCGGTCCTTATCCACCCGCAGATCACGCTGTACGGGTCATGGGTGACGTCGCTCAAGCACATGGAGGAACTGGTGGAGCGGCTCGATCGCTGGGGCCTGCATCCCGAGATCACCGCCACGCACCGCCTGCCGCTGGAGAAGGCCGCGCTGGCGTACGATCTGGCCGACAAAGGCCAGGTGGGCAAGGTCGTGATCTGCTTCGACGAGGAACTGAAATAGGCGATGTTTGCGGCGAATGAAGCGCGGCGGCCGGGCTATGCTCGGCCGCCGCTTCTTTTTCACGCGAGGAACCGCGCCGCGCTCGGGCGACCCGTGATGCTTCGGCGAGGGAGTCGGCGTTACCGCCTCGCGCGGCTGAGCTTGTAGGCGTTCTCGCCGCCGTTCAGCAGGTACATCAGCGGCAGCGGACGGTCGACGCCAGGGGTGAACGCAGGCTGCGCTTGCCACGGCGCGACCGAGAGCACGTTCGCCAGGTCCATCCAGTGTTGCAGCCGCGCGGGCTTCAGGCCCCAGATCATATGGAAATGGTTCGCCGGGGCGTACTGCTTGTACTCGACCATGTTCGCGTGCTTCGGCGTGACCCAGGTGTGCGGCCACGTGACGTTGGAGGTGTTCGCGACGGCCGTCGCCAGCTTCTCCGGCAGATCGATCGTCTGGGCCTCGTCCCAGATCATGCTGAAGAGGCCCGAGACCTCGCTGTACGCCATGCGGCCGGCCACGCCATGGATGCCGCCGGGGGAGATGAACGTGACGCTGTTGCCGCCGCCGGGGAAGTAGTACAGCTCCGCGCCCGGCATGCGGACGCGCTTCATGATCTCCTCGACCGAATCGCCGGGCATGCCCGCCCAGTCGAGCGCCGCCGAGCCTGAGTTGTCGCCGTCGACGAACCCGCGCTCGGCCCAGAGGTCTTCCGGCGCGAACGGGACGCCCAGCGTCTCGGCCAGCCCGCGAATCTCCCACGGCTCCCACACCTTGCGGAAATCCATGAAGAGCGGCGGGTTGCCGCCCGAGAGCCATGTCATGAAGAGCATCGTCAGGAGGCCCTGCATGTCGGCCTCGGTGGCGAAGGGCATGGGCGGCTTCTTGCCGCGGTGATCGAACGAGGCGTTGAGGAGCGACTCGGCCACGTCGCAAATGGGCAGCGGCAGCCCGCGCCGGTCGCTGCCCCATTCAAGCTGGTTCATGAAGCCGCCGCCCACGGCGCCCAGTTCCGTGAGGAGGTTCCGCATGATGAGGTACATGGCCAGGCCCTTGTCGAACTTCTCGTCGGCATCGGGCTGGCTCAGGTCCAGGCGGCTGCCCACGTGCTTGTCGATCCACTGCCGCAAGCGCTTGAGTTCCTTGGCGTCGTAGGCTTTCTTATTGAGCATGTCGGCCAGCAGCTTCATATCGAGCCGCGTGATTTCGAGGCCGAACGTCCGCCGCGTGGGCAGGATGTGCGCCAGGGCCGTCTCCATGCCCATCGAATCGTGGCCGAACACCACCACGCGCCGGCCCTTGAGGCCCGCGTACGTGAGCGCCGCGTAGCACCAGTCGATGAGGGCCTCGGCCGTGGCCGGCGTCGGTTCGGGTTTCTGGCCGGTGTCGGGCCACGTGCCCACGTTCAGCGCCGCCATGCGGCCCATTTGCGCCAAGGCCCCGTTCAGGGCGTGCGCGTACACGACGCCGGGCTTCGGCCCCGAGTTGCCGCAGGTGATGTTGAGCGGGATGTCGGCCGGGAAATGGCTCAGCAGGCTGATGCACGAGAGCTGCGGGAAAGCCCACGTATCCGGGGCGCACACGATCGCCTGGACGCCGGCGGCCTTGAACTGGCGGGCCACGACGTCGGCCTGTTTCTCACCGTCCACGAGGACGGGCGTCCAGACGACCTCGACCGGACGGCCGTCGGGCATCCGGACGTGCCGGGCGATCACGTCGGCAATGATGCCGACGATGTTGGCGGCACGCTTACGCGAATCCTCGTCAATACGCGGGTCGCCGGTGGCGAACACGCCGAAGGTCACGGTGCCCGGCTTCGCCGAGAGGTCTTCCATCAACTTCTTTGCCTTGGCCACGGTCGCGCTCCTTGTTCCTGATGACGATTGCCGGGTTCTAGGATGCCCAAAAGCGCCGCGGAATTCAAGGGAAAGCGGTTACCGTTCCAGGTGCAGGTCGGCCCAGTCGACGCTCGTGGCGGCGCAGAACCACTGGGCCTCGTTCATCACCTCGATGCGCAGCGTCTTGATGCCGCCCACGTCCACGTCGAGGTCCTGCGGCGGCGAGTCCCACCGGAACGGTTCCGACCGGAAAAGGACCTGCCCGTCGCCCTTGACGATGAAGACGACCCGCGTGTTCTCCTTGTGCTTCGGCTCCAGCTTCGCGGGGTCCTTGATCTCGATGCCGATCGTGCTGCGCAGCCGCTGCCAGCCGGCGCCGGCCAGGTCGTACTCGGCGGCGCAGGGCTTGTGCTCGGTGCGGACGGCGATGCCGTGCCGATACGTCCGGCCGCCGAGCGCGAGGGGCTTGCCTTCCCAGTTCGTGTCGCGGCCCATGCGGACGAAACTGCCCTCGGCGAAATTCTCAAGGAGGTTGCCCAAGTCGAGGCGGCTGCCCGGCGCGTCCTTCGCCGCGAGGACTTCCGGCACTTTGCGCACCGGGCACGTCTCGCGGAGCACCGGGTCGCCCCGTTCGGCGTACGCATCGTTCCACTTCCATGCGTTGTCGAAATAGCCGCAGGCCAGGCGGATCTTGTCTTCCGTGCGGCCGGTCTCGGGTTCGGCCAGGCGGCCGTCGTCCACCGCGAAATCCACGTCCTCCGCGAGGAGCGGCGCGAAGAACATCCCCTTGGCCGACGTGGCCGCCGTGACCACGACGTACCGATCGGGATTCAGCGGGTTCGGAAAGATCGCGCGGACGGCCGCATCGGGAGCCGCGAGGGCGTGGCCGGCCAGCGCGACTTCGCCGGGGGCGATCGCCAGCGGTAGCCGCGCCGCCAGGCTCCGCGTTACGGCGTTGGCATCGGGGCCGCCCACGAGGAGGCACGAGTACTTCGCCACGTCGGCCTCGGCCATCTCGGTATCCTTGAAGACGCGCGGCCGCCGGTACTGCCACGTTTCCCATTCCGACGCCATGCGGCGGGCCTCCCGCTCGCAAAGGCGCCGCATGAGCGGGTCAGTGGAGATCGTGCCCGTGACGATGGCAAACGGCGTGCACGTGGCGTCGGCGATCGGTCCTTCGAGCGACGGCTTCTTCGCACTCGTGCCCGGCACGTAGGCCGCGTCGCGCACCGTTACGCGGCCGTCTTTTGAGAAGGGCTGCGTGATTGCCTTGCCGTTCCAGAGGACCGTGAGCGGCTTGGATGGGTCGATGAGCGCTCCGCCGCCGGACGGCTGCACGGCGCGCGGCGTCAAGGTGACCTCCAAGGCGTTCTCGGTGCCCAGGCGGACCGTGTTCGGCCCGATGAGTTCGGCATCGGCCACGATGAACGCCCACGGGTCCGCACGCTGCTCCACCCGCACCCAGTGGGCCGCGGCGTCCTTGAGCCATCCCGCGCGCACGCGCACGTGGGCCGGGCAGCAGTCGCGCGTGTGCCCCAGGAACCAGTCGAGGAGCACCTTCTCGCACCCGAGCGCCCCGTGCCCGAGGCCGGGATGCTCCCAGTATCGCACGTCGTAGCCCCATCGCTCGAGCATCAGGACGGCATAGCGCGAGTGATTCACGTCGACCAGGACGTCGGCGTCGCCGTGGTTGACGAAGACCGGCGTCGTGAGGAGCGCGTCGGCCAGGGCGAACGAGCCGGCCCGCTCGCGCAGGAACTTCTGCCGCGGCGTCAGCGCCGCCAACTCCGCCGCGTCCAGCGTGACGTGGTAATCCCATCCGCCGTAGATCGGGCCTGCGGCCGCAAAAAGCTCGGGGTGGCGCGTGGCGACGTGCCACGTTCCGCCGCCGCCCATCGAGTAACCCATCAGGTACACGCGATTCTCGTCGACCGAGAACTGCTGCCGGGCCATCGCCAGGCACCGCCGCACGTCCTGGTCGCCGAGGCCCATGTACGAGGTGTTGCCGCGGCCGTGCGGCTCGAGAACGATCGCGCCGCCGCGGTCGGCCAGGCCGCTGTGCCGCTGGTCCACGCCCCACCACCGCACGTAAGGCGGATTGTCCGGATGGTATCCGTGCAGGCTGATGACCATCGGCCACTTGCGTGCCGGCGTGTAGTCGGGCGGGAAGTAGACGCGGCAGAGTTGCGGCGAATCGTCTACGTCGTCGCGCCACGCCATGCGGACAAAGCCATACGGCCGCACGCCGCCCGGCTCGCCCGCGTGCATGAGCCGGAGTTCCTCGAACTCCATGAGGGCCGAGTGAACCCGCCGCCACGGCTCCGGGCCGGCCTTCTCCAGGTTCGGGCCGAGACGGTCGTGGACCATATCGGCGAGCATCGCCAGGACGATGCCGTCGGGCGTTGCCATGTCAGCCTTGGCCGCGGCCTCGATGAGCCGTCGCACCGCCGCCAGCGAGTCGCCCTTGAACCAAGCCAGGTGCTTGACCAACCGCCGGCCGTTGGGCGCGGTCGTGGTGCAGCGGACCTCATATGGCCCGTCGGGCCATGCGGAGGTCTGAAGGCTCGCGGTCTGGCCGCGCGGGGCGTCCTTCTCGGCGACAGCGCGGCCGCCGGGGGCGATCACCTCGACCCGAACGAGCGGCGCCTCGCCGGCCGCCGCGGGAGTGCCGGAGTCGGTGCGGACGGTGAGAACGTCCGCCGGGGCGCCGGCCGCCTCGACGATCGACGGTGCCAGGTCGCGCGAGCCGTCGGCTGCGGGTACTGCGGGCGCGGGGGGCGTCCACGGCATCCGCATCTCGTTCTTGAGGGAAACGGGCGGGCCAGGGGCCTTTGGCGCTTCGGCCGTGGGCCGCGGCGCGGGCTTCGAGCAACTGCCCACGGCCAACAGCAGGGTGAGCGCAGCGGCGAGCGTCCAGCGTGTGATTGCAGCGGGTCGAGGTTTCATCGGATCTTTCCCGAACGTGGTGCCCAAGGCGCGGGCCGGCGATGCCCAGGATCGCATCGGCCTTGGCGCCACCACTATCAGACTTGGCGGGCGGCATGTCAACGGAAAGTAAGCGGCAGGGTGTAGGTGTAGGGTGCGTGCTGGCACGCACCATTTCAATGCAATCCGCGTGCGTGCAAGCACGCACCCTACATCTGCGGTGGGACAGGAGGGCCTGCCGGGGCCTCCGACTCGGGCGACATCCGCGCGTGCGCGATAAGCCAGTACTGGCCGCCCTGGTTTTGGAGGAAGACCTTCAGCCGGCGGTCTTTCGTGAGGACCGGCGGCAACATGCTTCCCAGCAGCACGCCCGGCTCTGCGTGGAAACACGGGCCGTAAAAATAGAACGTGAGCGGCGTCTTGAGGTCGGCCGGCCCTTTCAGGACCTGCTGCACCCGCAGCGACACGCGGACCATGACGACGCAATCCTGTCCGATCTTGCCGAGCGCGTTGGACCAGATGCTGCCGGCGGGATAGTGCTCCAGGTCCTCGGTATCCTCGACAGTGCCGACAACCGCCACGTCGGCCGTGCGCATCGCCAGGTCGAGGCTCGGTATCGTTTGGTACGCCCGGATTGGCGGGTTCTCGGCGCAGCCGGCGACGACGAGCGCGAGGCCCGCCAGCGTGAACAGGCAGCCTAAGCGTGCATTCATGTCATCCCTTTCCCAAATGCGATCCGGCCCCGTGAGTCTTGGGGTGCCCGTGGTGGTCGCCGCGGCGACCGCGGGCTGTTTCGAGGCCCTTGACGATAAACGTCCGCGACCGGCGGATGAGCTCCAGCGGGTGGCCGGTCCCCTTGAGTTCCAGGCAGAAGACGGTGCGCGGCGGAAGGGCGTCCATTGCCGGCAGCACGGATTCCCAGTCGAGCGAGCCTTCGCCCGGCACGAGGTGCAGGTCGTCGGTGCCGAAGTTGTCGTGAAGGTGAAGCTCGACGATACCGCGGCCGAACTCGTCCAGGTACTGCACGGGCGGAACGCCATCCAGCACGTGTCCGCGGTGTGCATGGCCGATGTCGATGCAGAAGCCCACGCCCGTGGCCGCCGGGCCGTCGCCCAGAACCTCCAGTGCCCGCCGGAGCGGCGCGATGCCGATCTTGCCGCTGTTCTCAAGGGCCAGGAGGAACCCGCCGTCGCGGGCTCGTGCCGCAAGGTCGCGAATGGCGGGCCAATCGCCCTCACGGCCAATCAGGCCGAGCGTGCCGCAGTGGACCACCAGGATCTCCACACCAAGGCGGGCGGCAAGATCGATCTCGCGGCGCAGGGCCTCGGGTTTCCACTCCTCAAGGCCCGAGTGCATCGTGGCGAGGGGCGCACGCTTGCACACCTCGGCCAGTTCGGCAAGCGCCGCTGCGGTGAAAGGTGCGCGGCTGCCCTCGAATGGCCAGATCTCGATGCCGAGGCCGTGGGCCGCGATCTCCCGCGCCGCGGCGGCCATCGAGAGCGTCGACACGACGGACGCATCGCAGTCATCGGCCGGCAGGAAATAGGCTTCGACGCTGGCGGCCAGGTGCCGTTCGGGGTTCGAAGCACCCTTATGATGCAGCCCGGTCATGGGATCCCTCCCCAGCGCACTCCCGCGCAAGCCCCCGGCATTGCCCCTCCGCGGCGGGTCTTCGACGGGAGATATTGTTATCCCCTTGTGGCACAGTCCCGGCGCGCCGGGGCTGTGCCAGCACGCCCGAGGGCGGGCGTGCCATAGGGGCTTGCCGCTACTTGCCCGTCGAGGGCAACGGCGTGATCGGCACCGGAGGAACCGTTGTCGACACCGGCGGTGGCACGGGCGGCGGCGGAGGCACCGTCTCAGGCGGCTGCGGCACCGGGGCCGCGGGCGCCACTGGCGGCGCTCCCGGTTCCAGACCCGAGATGGCGTAGACCGCGCCGTCGGCGCTTGCAGCAAACACGACGCCGTTGGCTACGCAGGGCGACGCCTGGATGTACTTGCCCGTCCGGAACTTCCACCGTAGCGTCCCCGTCGCGGCGTCCAGGGCATAGAGATGGTCGTCTTCGCAGCCGAAATAGACCATGCCGCCGGCGACCGCGGGCGACGACCGGATATCCTTCTCGGCGTGGAACCGCCACCGGATCTGCCCGGCCTTCACGTCGATCGCGTAAAGGTTGCCGTCGTCGGCCCCCAGGTACAGGAGGTCGCCGGCGATGGCGGGCGACGTCCGGATCGTCTTGTCGGTTTTGAAGAGGCCTTGCTGCTTGCCGGTGGCGGCGTTCAGGGCAAAAAGGTCCTTGCCGTGATCGCCGACGTAAACCACGCCCTGCGAGACGGCGGGCGATGACTCAACGAAGTCGTCCGGCGCCTTGAACCACCAACGCTCCGCGCCGGTGAAGGCATCGGCCGCATAGAAGTTGCCGCCCTGGTCGCCCACGAAGACCAGGCCGCCATCGACGGCAGGCGACGTGCGGATGCCCTTCTTCGCCTTCAGATGCCACTTCTCGACGCCGGCCCTCGAGTCGACGGCGTAGAGGTACTTGTCATCGCTGCCGAAATAGACGATGCCCCCCATGACGGTCGGCGATGAGTAGATGTCGTCGTCGGTCTTGAAGCGCCACCGCTCGATGCCGCTGCGGGCGTCCACCGCATACAGGTATCCGTCCTTGTTGCCGATGTACACGGTGCCGTTGTCAATCGCCGGCGAGGCGACGAATGCCTTCTTGGCCTTGAAGGTCCAGAGGGGGCGGCCTGTCGCGATCTCCACCGCATAGAGTTGCTCGTCGTCCGAACCGAAGTAGACGATGCCGTCGGCGACGGCCGGCGACGAAAGGATCCGGTCCTTCGTCTGGAACCGCCAGAGCTGCGCCTTGATGACCGGAATCGGCGGCGACAGGTAGGTGCCCGTGTGGGCCGGGTCCGATCGGAACATGGCGCCGGGCGGCGCGACCTGGGCCGAGGCGCTCCCCGGCATGAGCATCCCCACGGCAACGAATCCAATGACCAGTGCGACAAACGCCTTCTTCATGGTGATTCCCTTCTCTCTCCTGGGATTTCCAACGTCCATCTCCCCTTCCATCTAGGGTAGACACCGCGGCGCCGCGTGCCAAGCGCAAACTGGTGAAAGTGCTAATGCGTTAGTTACGGGGCAGAGACTTCACGNNCGCGAAAGCATGGCACCCGGCGCGAAAGTATGACACCCGGCGCGAAAGCATGGCACCCTGTCTCCACCGTCGCGCGGTTGCAATCACACGTCACGTCCGATAGACTTTGAGTGGCCGTTGCGGGGGAATTGAGACTAATCCAATTGCGGATTGCGGATTGCGGATTTACAAGAGCGACGTGCGGGTGCCGTTTCAATCCGCAATTCGCAATTCGCAATCGCGAGGAGTGTGTGTTGCGTCCGATTGACCCCAACACGATCGGCCTGACCGCCACCGTTCCGGTGGAGATTCTGCTGGCGGCGGGGGCGCGGCCGCTCGATCTCAACAACGTGTTCATCACGTCGCCCGACCCGCCTGCGGGCCGTAGCCCTGCGGCGGGCGTCGGCCCGTCGGCCCTTGTGACCGAGGCCGAGCATCGCGGCTTCCCGCTGAACTCGTGCGCCTGGATCAAGGGCATCTACACGACGGCCCGTCGGCTGGGCGTGCAGCGGGTTATCGGCGTCGCCCAGGGCGATTGCTCGAACACGCACGCGCTCATGGAGGTCCTCGCGTCGGAGGGCGTTGAGGTCATTGACTTCAACTATCCGTTCCCGAAGGATTCCGCGACGCTTGCGGCGGCTCTTGCGGCGCTTGCAGCAAGGTTGGGAACGACGCTTAATGCCGCGGAGCGGGAGCGCCGGCGTCTTGAGCCCTTGCGGCGGACGCTCGCGGAAATCGACCGCCTTACCTGGCAGGAAGGGAGGGTCACGGGCGAGGAGAACCACCTGTGGCTCATCGGCTCGAGCGACTTCGGCGGCGACCCGGACTCCTACGCGCGCGCGGCCGATGCGTTCCTGGCCGAGGCGCGTGTCCGGCAGCCGCAGCGGGCGCAGCACCGGATCGGCTACATCGGCATTCCGCCCATTTGCGGGGGCCTGTACGGGTTCCTCGACAGCCTTGGCGCGCGGGTGGTCTTCAACGAGTTTCAGCGGCAGTTCAGCATGCCCGCGCTGGGCGCCGGGCCGCGCAGCCTCGTGCAGCAGTACCTGGACTATACGTACCCGTACGACGTGAACGGGCGGATCGAGGACATCCGGCGGGCGATTCGCGAGCGGCGGCTCGACGGCCTGGTGCATTACGTGCAAAGTTTCTGCTTCCGGCACATTCAGGATAGATTGCTTCGCGAGGCCCTGAAAATGCCGATATTAACCCTGGAATTTGACAGGCCCGGGCCGCTCGATGGCCAGGGCCGTACGCGCGTCGAGGCGTTCGTCGAGATGCTCGACGCGCAGCCGGGGAGTCCCTGGCTGCAATGTTAGCACACGCTAGCGCGGTCGCCGCGGCGACCGCGCAAAGTGAGCGCCGGCGCGAATGCGAAAGGCCGCATGCAAGGTAAGATCAAACGTGTTGCCTGGTTTCTCCTACGGCTGGGCGTGGCCGCCGGCCTGATCGCCTACGTGGTCAGCCAGATTAACCTGCGCGACGCAGTGCGGCCGGCGCAGGGCGAGCGTCCGCTGCCCGTCGTCCGCGAGACGGCCGAAGGGGTTGTGGTTCGGACGCAGCCGACGTCGGAGTCGCCGCAGGGCGGCGAGCGGCTGATTCCGCTGGACGCCTTCGGGCCGGACGGCGCGGTGCGCCTCCAGGGAATCCTGTCGATGATCCGGGGACTGGCCCAGAACTGGGGCTGGAGCCTGGCGGCAGTGCTGGCGATGCTGGCCCAGGCGCCCGTGGGGGCCATCCGCTGGCAGTTGCTGCTCAGCGTTCAGGGCATACGCATCACGTTCCTCGAGAGCCTGCGCCTGACTTACGTGGGCTGGTTCTTCAGCAACTGGATGCCAGGCGCCACGGGCGGCGACCTGATCAAGGCCTACTACATCGCCAAGCAGACGCATCAGAAGGCCGAGGCCGTTACGGTGGTCTTCCTCGATCGACTCATCGGACTGATCGCGATGTGCATGCTGGGGGCCGCGGCCGTGGCGGTCAGCCTGCACGACGAGCGGGTTCGCATCGCCCAGGTGGTGGTGGGCGCGTTTCTTATCGTGGTGGTCGCCGGCATCACCGTTTTCTACAGCCGCCGGTTGCGCCGTCTCTTGTGGGTCGACCGCCTGCTGGAAAAACTCCCCTTGCGGGCGACGGTGGCCCGGGTCGATAAGGCGCTCTTCATCTACCGTTTCCACAAGACCAAGATTCTTGTGGCCATGGGGTTGAGTTGGATTGCCCAGATCTTTTCGGTGATGGCGGTGTGGTGGGGAGCGGTCGCGGTGGGCAGCCGGGCCTCGTGGGACCACTACTTCCTGAACATGCCCGTGATCTGGATCGGGTGGTCGCTCATTCCGGTGCCGGGCGGCTTCGGTGTGGCCGAAACGCTGACGCAGGCGCTCTTTGGCCCGCAAGTGCTGGGTGGCGGCGACCCCATGTCGGTTGCCGA
The DNA here is from genome assembly GCA_003170085.1 of Planctomycetia bacterium. Lineage (GTDB taxonomy): Bacteria > Planctomycetota > Phycisphaerae > FEN-1346 > FEN-1346 > FEN-1346. The sequence goes on from PMZT01000020.1 coordinate 13,943, forward strand.
TGCCGCCACCATGGCGCTGGCGATTATTCTCGCCTACCGGCTGACGTCCATGTTCTCCAGCCTGCCCGGCGGCGTATTATACCTGATGCAGCGGACGTCGGTTTCGCCCACGCACATGCGCGACGAGATGGAGGCCCAGGAGGCCGATGCTTGAATACGTCGGTGCGATTCACATCCATTCCTGCTATAGCGACGGCAGCGGCACCCTTCGCGAGATTACCGCGGCGGCGCGAAAAGCGGACCTCGACTTCGTTGTCCTGACCGATCACGACACGCTGCGCCCCCGCGAAGACGGCTGGCAAGGCTGGCGCGATGACGTGCTGCTGGTGACCGGCATCGAGGTGACCTGCCAGCATCGGAGCCACGTGGTTGTCCTGGGCGCCAAGGACGTGACCGGCCTGCGCTGGAAACCCCTGCGGCGCGTGCTGTTCGACCTCCAGAACCAGGGCGCCTCGGCGTTCGTGGCCCACGCCCATCCGGCCCACATCATGGGGATCTCGTTGAAGGCCGGCGAGTTGCACGACTGGGACGTGCCCGGTTTCGCGGGCGTGGAGCTCTGGTCCTTCATGCATGACATCTGCGACGGCCTGACGCCATGGCGCATCCCGTCGTTCGTCCGCACGTGGCAGCGGTTCATTCGCGGCCCGCATCCGGAGACGATGGCCCATTGGGACCGCGTCACGGCCGTGCGGCGGTTCGCGGCCATCGGCACGCTCGACAACCACGCCATCGTCATTCCGGTCATCGGGGCGCGCGTCCTGACGTACGAGGTCGGGTTCCGGACGCTCCGGACGCACGTGCTCTCGGAGGAGTGGTCCGGCCGCCCCACCGACGCGGCGGTGCTGCGCGAGGCGCTCTCGGCCGGCCGCGCGTTCATCGCGCTCGACCTGTGGGCCGATGCGCGGGGTTTCCGCTTCGAGGCGGAGACCGGCGGCGAGCTTCTCCAGATGGGCGAGGAGCGCCCGTGGCGCGGCCCCGCGGTGCTGCGCGTACGTTCGCCCGTGACCGCCGGGCTAAGGCTGCTGTGCGACGGCAAGCCCGTGGCGGAGGCCGAGGCGACGACGCTCGAGTACCGGGCCGACCGGCCGGGCGCCTATCGCGTCGAGGCACGTCATGCGGGCCGGCCGTGGGTCTACACGAATCCGATTTACCTGCGTCGGGAGGTCGCGCCGCATGAAACGCAGGTCAAAGGCTAAGTGGGTTACGGTTTCCATGCGGGTTTTCGAGACGCCGGTGGGCTGGATGGCGTTGGCGGCCACGGCGCGCGGCCTGGCGCGGCTCGTCCTTCCGGGCGAGAAGATGCCGCCGGCCGACGAGGATGCGCCCGGCGACGTCCTTGCCGATCGCCTGGCGCCCGCCGACGCGCCGCAGGAGACCGCCCGGGCCGAGGCCATTGCCCTTCGGGGCGAACGCGAGGTCCGCGAATACCTCGACGGCCGGCGCCGCAGGTTCACCGTGCCGGTGGACCTGGAAGACGTGCCGCCGTTTCGCCGCCGGGTGCTTCGCGCAGCCCTGCGGATACCGTACGGTCGCACGGTGAGCTACGCCGAACTGGCCCGGCGGTCGGGGAGCCCGCGCGGCGCTCGGGCCGTCGGCCAGGCGATGGCCACGAACCCCGTGCCGCTGGTCATCCCGTGCCATCGCGTTCTGGCCACCGGCGGGGGACTGGGCGGATACGGCGGCGGCCTGGACCTGAAGCGGTACCTGTTGGCTCTGGAAGGGGTTCAACTTCGTAACGGAACGGAGAAGACGGCGTAGGGCGGCGCTGGACTTTCGCCCATCCCCGATTACAATAGCGTGGCAATAGGCGCCCTCCACACGGCGTGGTCCCTGGATTGCTGAAAGAGGATCTCTTAGCATGCGTTCATACGTTATCGCACTGGCGATACTGTTTCTCGTGGCGGCCGCCGGCAGCGCGGGAGCCCAGGGGTTCGATGCCAAGCGGCACATGCCGCTGGCCGAGGTCGAGCCGGGCATGACCGGCATCGGCAAGACGACCCTGGAAGGCTCGTCCATCGTCGAGTTCCAGTTCAAGGTGCTCGCGGTCCTGAAGAATGCCGGGCCGAAGCGCGACCTGATCGTCGTCCGCTGCAGCGGCGCGAACCTCGAAGAGACCGGCATCATCGCCGGCATGAGCGGTAGCCCGCTGTTCATCAACGGCCGGCTCATCGGGGCCGTGGCGTACGCCTTTCAGTGGGGCAAGGCGCCGATCTGCGGCGTCCAGCCCATCGAGCAGATGCTCCGCGTGAGCGATGAAAAGCCGTGGACTCGCACCGTGAAACCGGCCGCGGCACAGGCAGGAACGACCTCCGAGATCGCCGACGTTGAATCGCGACTGGCTGTCCTTGGCGCCCCCCTTACCGGCGGCGATGCCGCAGCCACACAGGCGTTTGCCGTGCCGGTGGCGGCGATCGGCATCGGAGACGTTCCGCCCGCGCTGCTCGGCCGCGACACGGTTGACCTGCGGCCCGTCCAGACGCCGGTGATGGTCAGCGGCATGACGCCGCGCGGCCTGGAGCGTCTGCGGCAGTGCATGGCGCCGATGGGCCTTGTGCCCATGCAGGGCGGCGGCGTCGATCTGAAGCGGCTGCCGGCCGCACGCATGGAGCCGGGCGCACCGTTGGCCATCCCCCTGGTGCGCGGCGACATAAACATCACAAGCATGGGAACGATTACCGAGGTCCTCGGCGACCGCCTCTACGCCTTTGGCCACGCCATGTTCGGGCAGGGCGAGGCGGATCTGCCGCTGATGTCGGGCGTGGCCCAGGTCGTCATTCCGTCGCTGCTAAACTCGTTCCGGATAGGGGCGCCGGTGCATGAGATCGGCCGCCTCGTGTGGGACGAGCAGACGGCCATCTTCGGCCGACTCACGAAAGAGCGGGCCCCCATGGTGCCGGTGACCGTCAAGATTGCCGGCCCCGGCGCGGGCGTCGAGCGGACGTTCCACATGGAGGTGGTGCGCCATCGCCGGTTGTTGCCGATGCTCGCCTCGATGGTGGTCGGCGACAGCCTGACGGCCCAATCCGAGTTGCCGCGCGATCACACGATCCTCTATCGCCTCGCCATCAAGCCGGTGGGTCACGACGCGATCGTGCGTGAGAACATGGCGGTCGGCCCCGACGCCGACATGTACCTGGAAGGCCAGATTCGCGGGGTGGTGGGCCTCATGGTGGAGAACCCGTTTCAGAATCTGGACATCGAGTCGGTCGAGGCCGAGATTCAGATCGAGCCGTCGTCGCGCCTGGCGGAAATCCTGGAAGTCCGCCCGCTGCGCAACACCGTGCGCCCCGGCCAGAAGGTGCCGGTCGACATCAGGATTCGCCCGTTCCGGGCCGAGCCGCGCTGGATCCAGGTAGAGGTGCCGATTCCCGCCGATTACCCGGAGGGGTCGTTCCGGCTGACGCTGTGCGGCGCCGACGAGGCCGTGCGGGCCGAGATGCGCGAGGTGCCGGCCCGTTTCCGCCCCGAGGACGTCGACAGCATGCTGACGGTCCTGCGGCGTAACGAGCGCCGCGACCAGTTGTTCATGCGGCTCGAGGCGCCCGGCGCCGGCGTCTCCATCGGCCGCGAGGAACTGCCGAACCTTCCGCCGACGATGAAGACGATCCTCTCCGATTCGGCTCGGCAGCAGGTGTCGGGCGTCGCCCTGCCGCGCGTCTCGAAGCAGGTGATGCCGTACGAATTGCATGGCTCCGGAGACATCACGGTGACCGTGGACCGGCACGCGCCCCAGCCCTGACGGGCTGCGGTCGTGGACGAGTGGAGACCCGATATGAGAGTGGTTTCAATCTGTGCGGCGGTGGTCGCGGGCGTGGTGTTGGCGGCTTTTCCGATGGTCGCCGGCGCCAAGACGCAGATTTTCATGGAGACCAACGAGGCCCAGTTCGCCCAGGGCCATGCCGAGGGCATCGTCTGGACCAGCCTCGGCACGCTCAGGCTCGGCCGCGCGGTCGAGAACCTCCTCGAGGCCACCGATGGCGTGGACTACGTGGCCCGCCTGGCCGAGGCGCCCGACGGCACGATCTACGCCGTGACGGGCGGGGCGGGGCACATCTATCGCCTCAAGGACGGCAAGGTCACGCGCTTCGCCACGCTGCCTGAGAAGTTCCTCTTCTCGATCGCCGTCGGTAAGAACGGCGAGCTTTACGTCGGCTCGGGCGGCACCAAGGCCATGATCTGGCGCGTCACGCCGCAGGCCAAGGGCGATCCCAAGGTCGAGGTCTTCTTCGAGACCACCGACGTCAAGTACGTGTGGGATCTCGCCGTGATGAAGGACGGCGCCCTGGCGGCCGCCACGGGCGGCGAGAAGGGCAAGCTCCTCCGCATCACGCCCGACAAGAAGAGCGAAGTGCTCATTGCCTCCGAGGCCAATCATATTCTGTGCCTGACGATGGCGCCGGACGGGACGCTCTACGCCGGCACCAACGGGCCCGCTATCGTCTATCGCTATGCCGATAAGAAAACGTTCGTCCTTTACGATGCCGACGAGGCCGAGGTGACCGCGCTCACGCTCGACCCGGCGGGGAACCTCTACGTGGCCACGTCGAGCGGCACGGGCGGCCGTGGCGGCGGGGCCGAAATGCCCGCCGACACGACCCTCCGGGTCATGCCCGCGCCGCCGCCGTCATCGCCGGGCATGCCGAAAAACGAGGCGAACGGCAACGCCGCGCCGTCGCAGGAAAAATCCGAGTCGAAACCGAACGAGGGCGCCAAGTCCGGCCCGGCGTCCGCCGCCGCAATGGCTTCGGCGGACAAGCCGTTGCCGCTGGCCGCGGCCACGATGGCCGATAAGCTCCAGGTCGCCGTGCAGCAGTCATCGCAGGGCTCCGCACCCAAGCGCCCGTCGGGCGGGGGCGGCGCCGCCGGCGTCTACAAGGTGGCGCCCGACGGCATCGTCTCTCGTATTTTCGACGGCCATGATACGATGATCCTCTCGCTGGCGGTGACCGACGGCCGCCTCCTCGTGGGCACGGGCAAGAGCGCCCATGTCTACGAGCTCGGCTGCCGCGGCGACGATGAAGAGGCGTGCATCGCCGGCGTCGACCCGAAGCAGGTCATGTCGCTCCTGGTCACGCGCGAGGGTCGCGTCCTGGCCGGCTGCGCGGGGCCGGGCCGCATCTATGCCCTCTCCAAGGGCTACGCCAAGGAGGGCACGTACACGAGCCAGGTGTTCGATGCGGTCGGATCAGCCCGCTGGGGCTCGGTCGAGTGGCGCAGCCAGACGCCCGACGGCACCGAGATCGTCCTCTCCACGCGCTCGGGCAACGTCCGCGACGCCGACAAGGGCATGTGGTCCGAGTGGTCAAAGCCTTCGAGCCGGTCGCCGATGAAGATCGAGAGCCCCTCGGCCCGCTACGTCCAGTTCCGCGTGACGATGCGCGGCCGGGGCGACGCGGTGACGCCCGTGCTGGAAGAGTACAAGGCGGCCTACGCGCGCGTGAACGAGCCGCCGAAGGTCGTTTCGATCAGCGAAATGCCGACGCAGGATCAGCAGGCCCGGTCGCAGGCGATGGAGCGGTTCCGCCAGTCGCTGAAGCCGCGCCCGCGGACGCCCGGGATGGCCCCGGCGCCGCCCATGCCGGCGCAACTGCCGCCGCCCGAGGGGCCTCAGCCTATCCGGATCATCCAGTGGCAGGCGGTCGATCCCGACGGCGATGCGCTGCGCTACGACGTGTACTTCCACGGCCGAGGCGAGCCGAACTGGATCCCGCTCGACAAGGACCTGTCGCAGAACCAGTACGCGTGGGATACCTCCACCGTGGCCGACGGCTGGTACGAGATCAGGGTGGTGGCCAGCGACCGGGCCGAGAACCCGGCCGAGACGGCCCTCGAGGCGTCGAAGATCAGCGATCCGATTCTCGTGGATAACACGGCGCCCGTCGTCGATAAGATCGAGGTGCAGGGGCGCGCGGGCGGCGAGGTCGAGGTCAAGTTTGCGGCGCACGACGCGACCAGCCGGCTCGCCGACGCCGCCTACACGATCGATTCGGCCACCGACTGGCATCCGATAGTGCCCACCGACGGAATCTTTGACGGTCGCGCCAAAGAGTTCCGGTTTACCCTCCATAAGTTGAGCCCCGGCCCTCATCGCGTGGCCGTGCGCGTGTCCGATGAGGCGCAAAACATCGGTCACGCTGCTCAGGCCTTGATTGTGGACAAGTAGCTGTGGCATAATAGTAGTGGTAGCCTTTTCGCCCGCCGGTGCGCTGCGGCGGGTGTCTGGATCCGTGCGGAGGGATGCCTCACAGGTCTCCCCGGTGAGCCCCTGTTGGGCTTCGCGGCGTTGTGGCGCGTACCCGTAGTTGCGGGCGCGTGGCCGGGTGATCAGAGGGCGGAGGCATGCATCGTGAAGAAAATCGTCCTGATTGAGCCGAAGTCGCCCCAGCGTCACGTGTTCAGCCGCTGGAAGCTGCCGCGCTTGGGCCTTACGATGCTGGGCACGCAACTGAAGCGGGCCGGTTACGACGTCAAGATCTACGCCGAGGAAGTCGCGCCGGTCGATTTTGACGCGTTTTTCGCGGCCGATCTCATCGGCCTCTCCACGATCACCTCGACGGCCCCGCGCGCCTACGAGTTTGCGCGGGCCGCGCAGCGGGCCGGAATCCCCGTGGTCATGGGCGGGCCGCACGTCACGTTTCTGCCCGACGAGGCGCTCCAGCATTGCGACTACGTGATACGCGGCGAAGCCGACGACCTCATCGTCGACTTCGTCCGTGCCCTCGAGACGCGCCAGGGCCTCGAGACGTTTCCGTCGCTCTCGTATCGCGCGGGCGACCGCGTGGTGCATAACCCGAGCCAGGAGAAGTGCCCGAATTTCGAGGCGCTGCCCGCGCCGGACTTCTCGCTGGTCCACGGCTACGACCTCAGCCGCGGCGCCGGCAACACGGTTCCGGTTCAGACGTCGCGCGGCTGCCCGTTCAACTGCACGTTCTGCTCGGTGACCAAGATGTTCGGCCGCGACTATCGTTTCCGCAGCACCGAGACCGTCATGGCCGAGCTACGGTCGTACCGCAACCGCTACGTCTTCTTCTACGACGACAACTTCACGGCCAACCGTCCGCGGGCCAAAGAGCTCATGCGCGCCATGATCCACGAGCGGCTGAACATCAAGTGGAGCGCGCAGGTCCGCTGCGACGCCGCGGCTGACCCCGAGCTCATGGACCTCATGTCGCAGTCGGGTTGCTACTACGTCTATACGGGGTTGGAATCGGTCAGCCCGGAGGTCCTGAAGCACTACAACAAGCGTCAGTCGGTCGAGCAGATGGAGGCCGCCATCCGCACGTTCCACGACCACCGCATCCGCATCCACGGCATGTTCATTTTCGGCGGCGACCACGACACGAGCCAGTCGTTCCGCCAGACCGTGAGTTTCGCCCGCAAGAATCACATCGAGTCGTGCCAATTCATGATTCTGACGCCGCTGCCGGGGACGCCGCTGTTCGAGCAGCTTCAGGAGGAAGGGCGGTTGCTCTCGCGCGATTGGAGCCTGTACGACGCGCACCACGTCGTCTTCGAGCCGAAGAACATGAGCACGCTGGAACTCCAGGTCGAGACGCTGCGGGCGTTTTGCAGCTTCTACTCGCTCGGGCCGGCTCTGCGCCGGCTCTTCAAGTTCGACTGGTTCAGCCTGGCCATCAAGCTGTGGGGCCGCCACGCGGCCCGCGAGTGCCGGCGCCGCCTGACCGACTATGTCGAGGTCACCCGCCAATGGGCGCACAAGACCGGCCGCAAGGTCGAGTTACGCGCCAGCAAGGTGGGCGAGGACATCAAGATCGCCGCCGCCCGTTTCGATCTCGAGGGCCTCCGCCGCCGCCGCGAAGAGCGAGGGTTGTAGTATTGGCGATAGGATTGATCGCGGCTTTGCGGCCGTGAACGGACTCTTGCGCGGCGGGCCTTTTGGCCTGCCGCGTGGTTTTGTGCGCCGGGCATGTTAGGCAGTTTGGAGGTGCACAGGTCCTCCGCCCAACCTGATGGGGGTGAAGGGCAAGCGACTCGCAAGGGCGGCATCGTGAGGCGTTCTGACCGTGCGGCAGAAGTCGGCAGAGGGCGTAGTAGTTCGCGGCGTCGGAAGGACTAGCGAGACACCGCAGGCCGAAAGACGCGGCAACGGATGCGGACCCGTACGCACGGTGGTGTGGCAGGGACAGCCCGCGAGGGCTTACCTATGCCAATTTGCGTCTCAGGAAGGGCACCCGCCCTATCGGTTACTACTTCTTGGCCCCGGTGCCCGTGGTGTTGCCGGAGCTGCCCTTGGTGGCAGTGCCGCCGCCCTTCTTCTCAATTTCGGCGACCTTGTTCGTGAGGTCCTTGTCGCCTGGGGTGGCGGCCAGCAGTGCCTTGCAGAGGTCAAGTGCATCCTTGAGGTCGTTCATCTTCTCAAGGCAATCGACCATCGCCGTGCCGATCTTCTTGTCCTTCATGCGATCCTTCTCGGGTATCCCATCGAAGATGGCCTTGTATGAGGCGAAGGCGGTCTTGAAGTCGCCCATGCCCTTGTAGCAGCCGGCGATCTTTTCGCGCAGGGGCCGTTCGGCGGCGAGTTTGTTCTGGGGCACATCCTTGAGGATCATCTGGTACGTCTGGAGCGCGCCCCTGTACTCGGCGCACCTCTCGTACAGGTCGGCGATCCGCTCGAGGAGCGAGCGGTGCTTATCCATGACCTTCTTGGTGACGTCGTCGATCTTCGCCTGGACGTCGGCCGGGGCCTTCTCGCGTTCGCGCTCAAGGCCCTTCACCTGGGAGGCCAGCGGCGCGAAACGCGCGTCGAAGTTCTGCCACTTCGACGCCGCCGTTATCAGGGCCTGCTTGTAGGCGCGGTACTCGGGCTTGGTATTGCCTTTGGCAAGTTCATCGCGGGCCTTGTCCGGGCTATCGACGCCCTGCTGCCCGGCCTGCTGAATCTTCAGGGCCTCCATGCTGACCTGGAACTCCTCGTTCTGGAGTTGCATCAGCCGGTCTTGGATGAGCGTAATGGTCTTCTCGATCTTGCTGCCGCCGCCCTCATCGGACTTGCCGGCGGCGGGGGAGGCCCCGTCGGCACCGGCCTTGGCGGGAGGCGCAGCCTTTTCGGCGGCAACAGCGGGACCGCACAGGATCCATCCGGCGAGGAACGCGAGACCGACCCAGGCGAGGAGTGTCCGACTGCCAGCCCGTGCGCGCATGACGTGCTCCTTCTCTGTGCCCCCGATCGGGGTGCCTTCACACAAAAGGATTATATACCACGGCGCCGAGCAAGCAAGAGACTTAGGCGTCGATGGCCGTCACGAGGACTCTCAGGTAATCCTGCCGATGGCCCGTGTGCCGGCGCGAATTTTTGCGACGGCGGACCTTGACGATCTCCACCTTCGGTCCGTGGGAATCGCCGATGACTTCGGCCGTTACCTTGGCCCCCGCAACGAGCGGCTTGCCGATCCGGACGCCGTTCTCGTCCGCGACCAGGAGCACCCGGTCAAACGTAACGCTTTGACCTGCCGTGGCATCCCGGCAGTCGATATCGAGCGTCTGGCCCTTCTCCACGCGAAACTGCGTGCCGCTATCTTCAATAATGGCGTACATGGCGCGTTCTCCACTCCCTCGACCCACTAGCGAAAGAGCGGAACTGTACCGCATTCGCCGTTCGTAATCAAGCCCTTATTCGGCTTTCCTTTGGATTGGGTTGTCACCAAGTTAGACGGACCCCGGGCCAAGATATTCCACACATCCCATCTTCGCCCGCCACCGGGCCGGTACGCAATCACGAATGGCCGTTGTGGGGCGGCGGGGGCAGCGGCGACGCGGGTTCCTCGGCCGAAAGATCGGCCATGACGCCCGGCCACGGCCCAGACGCCGCGACCGTCTTATCCAGCCGCCTGAGCGAGGCCGCGAAGAGCAGCGCGGCGGCCACGCACGCGATTCCGCCGGCCAGGACCGTGACGGGAGCGCCGCATCTCTCGGCCAGGCTCCCCGCCAGCAGGCTGCCGAACGGGCCCATCCCCATGAACGCCATCGTGTAGAAGCTCATCACGCGGCCGCGCTTGTCCTCATCCACGACCGTCTGAAGAACGGTGTTGCTCGAGGCCATCTGCATCATCATCGCGCAGCCGACCCACGCCAGGAGCGGCAGGCTGAGCCACAGGTGATCCGAGAATGAGAACGCCGCGAGGCCCGCGCCAAAGGCCCCCGCCGCCAGGCCGATGATCCGCCCCAGGCCCACCACCGTCCGGCGCGAGGCCAGGAAGATCGCCCCCAGGATCGCGCCGACCCCGACCGCCCCCAGCAGGATGCCGTTGGTGGTGGCATCGCCGCCGAGGACCTTGACCGCGAACATCGGCATCAGCACCGCGTACGGCACGCCCGCCAAGCTCACGATGCACAGCAGCAGCAGCACCGGCCTTATCGACGCCGACCGGGCCGCGTACAGGAACCCTTCCTTCAGCCCATCCAGCATGTTGTTCCGGGGCGGGTGGGGCGCATACGGTTTCAGACGCATCGCCAGCAAGGCCCAGATCACCGCAAGGTAGCTGAGGGCGTTCAGGAGGAAGCAGATCCCCTCGCCGGTCCAGTAGATGAGTGCCCCGGCCAGGAGCGGCCCGATCAGGCGGGAACCGTTCACCAGGAACGAGTTCAGGGCGATGGCGTTGGGGAGGTCGCGGCGGTCGTCGAGCATCTCGACCACGAACGACTGCCGCGTGGGAATCTCGAAGCCGCGTATCAGCCCGCCGGCCAGGGCCAGCAGGATGATGTGCCAGACCTCGATGATGCCGCCCAGTGTCAGCACCGCCAGGGCCAGCGCCTGAAGCGTAGCCAGCACCGGCGCACACAGGACCAGCCGGTGCCGGTTCCATCGGTCGGCCAGGACGCCCGCCACCGGGGCTACCACGAAGGTCAGGATCTGGCCGGCGAAGCCGACGGTGCCGAGGTCCCAGGCCGAGCCCGTCAGCCGGTACACGAGCCAGCCCACCGCCACGCCCTGCATCCACGTGCCGATGAGCGAGACGCCTTGGCCGAAGAAGAACAGCCTGAAATTTCGATGTCTGAGCGAGCGTATCATGGGTCTGCCGCCTCAAGTCCGACCTCGCCATTATAAAGCTCTTGCGGAGCCCCGCACAGAGCGCCTGTGGCGCTTCCCCCATGAGAATCTCGGACGAAGGCGGCGGAATTCGCAGGGTTTCCGTGATGTCGGCGGCAGGTGGCAGGGGGCTCGCAGGGGGCAGGCCGGACGCCGCGCAGCCCAGGACTTGGCGGGAATCGGCACAGGTGTTCCAGACTCCGTGCCTCGTCCGGCAGACTCTGCCAGTCACCTTAACCGGAATCGCGCGAACAGAAAGGGCAGGCGAGCGTCAAACGAATAGTGTGCCGGTGCGTTTTCGTGTTGACAGGCCCTGCCGGTGGGGTACGATGGAATGGGTTCCATTCTTGTCCATATAACACGGGATGCGTGCCACGGGGGATACCATGAGGTTGTTCGGTTGGATACGGGTGTCGGCGACGGGCCTTGCCGCAATGCTGGCGGCGGCGAGTCTATGGGCTGAGTCTCCCGCGGCGCCGGCCCCCGCGGCGCCGGCTGCGCCAGCGCTTGCTGCACCGGCCCCCGTCGCGCCAGCGCCGGCCGCCCCTGCCCCAGCCGCCCCGTCTCCAGCCGCGCCAGCTCCCGCCGCACCGGCCCCAGCCGCCCCCGTGGTTCCCCCGGCGCCCGAGGCGTCTACGACGCCTGCGGCGCCAGGCAAGGCGCCGGCCGTCC
>PMZT01000290.1 GCA_003170085.1 Planctomycetia bacterium
GGGCGGCCGGCCGTCATGTCGTAAACGATCACGCCCTCGCCTTTGGCCGTGGATGAGGCCAGGAGTTCCTTCGAGATGCCGCGGCGCTCCCGCTGGCAGGAGACCGTGAACGCGATCGTGGCCATGCCGGAAGCATCCACGCTCTTCAATGTGAACGTGAAATCCAGCGGCACGTACAGCGACAGGACGAACGGGGCCGGCAGCGTGGCGGCCCACGAGTCACCCACGCGCACGGGCTTCTTCGGCAGGAGGTCGGGGCCGAGGAAGCTCATGGCGGTCCGCACCTCTTCCTTCGCGCGGAAGGCCACGAGCGTCTTGAACCAGAACCCCGGCGGGTAGTCGTGGTACTTGGGGTCCGAGGCGTCCACGGCATCCTTGATGTACGGGGCGTCCAGGAGCGGCGCCTCGCCCATGACCTCGCCCGGCAGCTTCTTGCCCGTGACGACCAGGATCTTCTTGCCGATGAACTGCTGCGGGAAGTCGTGCCGCAGGTCCTTCGTGGTGTCGGCCACGGGGCCCCAGCCCGGCCCCTGAATCTGGTTGAACGTGACGGTCATGGTGTAGCGGTCGGGCGCGATGTCGAGCGGCGCCACGGTGAGGTCGGCGAAAAGGTTGTCCTCGGCCTTGAAGGTGTAGGAACTCGTTTCCTCGGGCCGCGGGGCGAACGTGAAGGTGTACTCCCTGGCCGCATCGCCGGCGCCCGCCGCCAGGGCCGAGGGCGCACCGGGCCCCCATGCGAGCGCCGCGGACACGAGAGCTATCAGCGCAATGCCGGCGACGTTCAACGTTCGATCCTGCGAGCGCAACGGGCGACGTTTCATGCGTGTACCCCTAAGTCGAAGTTATCTTGGTACGACAGTGCGGCTTCCCGGGTTTTGCGCGGCGGGTCTCCCGACCCGCCGCGCCGGCTGCCACTGAACTGCTCGAATATACGGCATTGTCGCGCGGTGGGTCGGGAGACCCACCGCGCAAATTCGCAAGTTGCGCTGTCGTCCTACGCCCTTCACCGGCACCGTCAATCCGTCTTCCGCGAAATCAGGTCGCCAAAGCGTTTGTTGATCGCCAGCGCGGGGTCGAGCGGCACGGCCACGGGCTTGCAGTTCTTCGGAATCTTGATCGTCGGCCGCGGTGTGATCTTTCTGCCCTTGAACTGCGGCAGCCACGGGCGCTCGCGCTCGAGCATCTCGCTGCACATCCGGCGGATTTCGTTCAGCGTGAGGACCGCCGACGTCAGCGGGTCCAGCGCCACCGCGTGGACCACGGCCTCGGGGTCGCCCGCCAGGCCGGCCTCGGCGGCAAGAATCTGGACATTTACGTTCGTCATGCAGCAGGCGGCAAGCTGCGAGGGCAGTGCCCCCAGGCGCGTCGGGTGCAGGCCGGTCGTGTCGACGAACGTGGGCACCTCCACGCAGCAGCCCTCGGGCAGGTTCGTGATGTACCCGCGGTTGGGCACGTTGCCCATGAGGCGGAACGCCTTGCCCGTGACGATCGCCTCCAGAATGTAGGAGCAGTACTCCACGCTGCGCGACCGGATGACGGGGTCCTCGTACTCCAGCGGATCGTGCTTGGCGTACTTTTTGGCAAGGGCCTTGGAGTATTTGTAGTACGCGCCGCTCTCGCCGCCGAACGACGGCTCGTCGCAGTACAGGTCCAGCGCCTTTTGGTTCTTGCGGAACCACGGGAGGTACTCCGAGAGGTGCCCCGTCGATTCGGTCATGAAGTAGCCGAACTGCCTAAAAACCTCGCCGCGCACCTTCTCGTTCTTGTAATACTCGGGTTTCTCGAAGACGCGGCGGAGGATCGGGTAAAGGTCGCGGCCCTTGTGCGTGAGCGTCAGGAACCAGTCCATGTGATTGATGCCGCCGCACGTGTACGTGATCTCTTCCTTCGGCACGCCCACGTAGCCGGCGATGAGGTCGAGCGTGGTCTGAACGCCGTGGCAGAGGCCGACGAACGGGATGTCGGTCACCTTGCCGAGGGCCAGGCAGTTGCCCGCCATCGGGTTGGCGTACTGGAGCATGACGGCGCCGGGGTGGGCGTACCGTTTCATGTCCCTGGCGATGTCCACCAGGACCGGCACGGTGCGAAGCCCGCGGAACACGCCGCCGGGTCCGAGCGAGTCGCCGATGCACTGGTCCACGCCGTACTTCAGCGGCACCTCGTAATCGACGGCGTAGGCGTCGAAGCCGCCCACCTGGATCGTGATGATGACGAAGTCGGCGCCCCTGATGGCCTCGCGCCGGTCGAGGGTGGCCCAGACCTTGCCGGGCAGGCGGTTCTCCTTGAGCATCCGGTTGGCGAAGGTCTCCATCCGGCGCAGCTTCGGCTCGGCGAGGTCCATGAGGACCCACTCCGAGTCCTGAAGGCACGGCGTGGCCATCATGTCCGACAGAAGGGTCTTCGTGAACACGACGCTTCCGGCACCGATCATCGCGATCTTTTTAGGCATGTTCAGCTCCTTATGGCTCGTTGTGATGGAATCGCTTGATTGCCATTTTGCCGGATTACCATTTGCGCGGCGGGTCTCCGCACCCGCCGCGCAAAACCTGAGAAGCAGCGCTGTCGTGCTATTCGTGTATCGTCGTCACGCCCGTTTCGGAGCGCGACCACTGGGCGGCCTCGCGAATCTTCTCCATCATGGCGGCCCCACCGGGCACGGCCACGAGGATCACGTCATGGGCCAGCCGGTCGCTCGAAACGATCCGCACGTGCGCGTAATTGAAAACGCGGCCCCAGAACGGCTCGACAATCGCGAAATCCTTGACCCGGTACAGCTCCATCTGATGCAGAGCCCGGTCGAGCACGCCCTGGCGCAGCCGTATCCGCTGCGTCGTGAAACAGTAGTAGGCGTTGAAGTAGGCCATGATGCGGCCGCTCAGCCGCAGCGCCGCCCACGCGGCAATCGCCAGGAAGAACAGCGTAAGATACCACGAGTTGATCCACGGGGGCGGCACGATCTCTCCGGCGTCGGGCAGGGCGGCGTGGGCCTCCGTCTGGATCCACGCGAGGAGGCGCGACCCGTTGGCCGCCACCGCCAGCCAGAAGGCGAGCCAGGCGATCGTCCAGAGCATCCCCGGCAGGTGATACGCCAGGGCCGGACGGCCTTCCCAGATCGTCCGCTCGGCGCTCGGGACCGGCGATCCGTGCGTGACGTGCATCGTCCGCGGCGCCGCCGGGTGCGACGACCGCTCAACCGCATCGATGTCGCGGAGCACCTGCGGCCCCTGGACCACGTACACGACCTGCGGCGGCACCGGCGCGGGTGGCGATGACGCGGGCGTCGCGGGTGCGGGCGGTGAGGCGGGGGGCTCCGGCGGCACGTTCGATGGCACCGAGGTGCTGCCTGCCGACGGGGCCGCGACCGTGAACGTTTCGCCGCAGGCGTAGCAGGTCACCGGCCCGCCGAGGAACTGCCGCGACACCGGCATCGTGTGGCCGCAGGGACATCGTACCTGCATCATGTTCTTGCTCGGCTCGGTCATGCGGTGTTCCCCGTGACCTGCCCGTGTCAGCTTTTGTGGCTGCTCCAGGGCACCCACATGGGGGTGCCCCTACGATTGCGCGCGGCGGACGATCTCGCTACGCAGGGGCGACCCCACCCGCCACGGCGGGACTTCGTTGTGGCCGCCCGCCGGGTTCGACTGGTACGCCATCGTAATGGTCCGGCGGGGGGCGGTCAACGCTTTCCCGCGCTTTCCCATAACGCAGCGTTACAAATGACGGGTGGCACGGCCTCCCGATGTNNCGATGTTGGGTGGCCGTGCGCCTTACGTAGGCAAGCACGGCCACGCAAAGGCGCCCGCCACGGCGGGTCTTCGACGAGGCCGTGCCACCCTTTATCCGGAGAGGAATACGGATTGGCGAGATTTGCACTTGACCTCGCCGCCGAAGCGGTGATTATAGGGCCTATCGGGTGGCTGGCTGGACCCGCTTGGGCGGGGTGCAGGCATCTTGCGCGGGCCGGGCGACGGGCGCGGCACCGGCCCAGAGGCCATTCGACGAAAGGACGCCTGATGAGTCCATCCAGAATAATCACGGGAATCCTGGCCCTCGCCGCCCTCTCACTGGCGGCCGGCTGCGCGAAGCCCCGGGCGTCTCTCCAATATGTTGCCGGCGGCCCCGAAGAGGTCGTCAACTACGACATGGCGATCTACCAACTGGCCCGCGGCGACAAGGTTCAGCTCATTCTCTATCACCGCACGGCGGCGCCCGTGGGATACGCCGACCCCGACTTCGAGTACGTCTTCTTCGAGTTGCCGCAACGGCCCACGTTCGGATGGCTCAAGGAAGACAACGTGCCCATCTACCGGTGGGTCCGCCATCGCGAGCACGACTTCCTGTGGCAGGGCACCGCCGGCCAGGTGGAACAGCGAATCACCCAGTTCCGGGACGATCAGCGCTGCCACCTCACGTTCAAGGTCACGATGGAGCCGGTGGCCGGAACGGCGGGCGGCGAATACGTCTTCAACGGCAGCGTGAGGTATCGCGAGGACATCGTTGCGACGCAGGGCCTCGTGAACCGGTACAACGACTGGATGCTCTCGGTCCTGGGCCTGAAGCCGAAGATCACGGAGAGGCCGAGTACGCCCAAGGTGCCCGCCACGGCGGGTGCCGCCAAGTCGTCGTCGAAGAAGAAAAAGTCGCCGCTGACGTCGACCGGGACCGCGCCGCTTTTGAACGGCCCGCGTCCGGCGACGCCGGATGAGCCGCCCGCTGCGCCTGCGGCACCGGCCGCGCCCGCGGCGCCGGGTTCCACGCCCTCGACGCCGTCGCCCGAGCCGTCAGGCCCTGCTGCCACGCCACCGCCGTCCGGGCAGTGGCCGATGGCCAAGCCGGCGGAACCCGCGCCGGAGAAGCCGTAGTTGTTGGTAGTCTTACCCGCCCACGGTCACGATCAGCCAGAGGAGCGCCACGCACCCCGCGACGCCGATGAGCGTTCCCGCGATGCCGACCCAGTCGTCGCGGTCCCACTTCTGGAACTCCCAGTTCGACCGCGGGAAGAGTTTCGTGTGGTCGAAGCGGCGCGGGTCGGCGATCGTCAGCGCCATCTCGCGGGCATCGTCTTCGTGCGAGCCGCGGACGGGCGTCTTCATGCGCCCGTAGAACATGGCCAGCCGGCGCGGGTCCTCCGGCCGGGCGATCAGCGAGACCAGAATGATCACGATCATCGGCAGCAAAATCCTGAGGATGAACGTGAGCGTCTCGTTCAGCGCCGACGGGTTCTTCGTGAGGTCCCACCCCAGTTTATCCAGCACGACCAATTCCCCGTAGAGGTATCCCTTGCCCTGCAAGACGCCTTCCTTCAGGGTAAGGCCCTCGCTCCAGAAGACCGCCTTCTGCGGCAAGGGGTAGGTCTTCTCGAACTTCTGGCCCACCTCGAGGGGCTGCGGCCGCTCGCCCTTGGCCTGGCGGCGCGCGCTCAGGTCGTCCCACCGGGCGATCTGCTTCTCGCGGTCCGTCACGTCCATCTCGCGGGCCGTATAGACATGGGTCACCGGCTCGGGGTTGGTGGTCTTGAGGAGGTACTCCTGCGTGGTCATGCCGGGGATCAGCGGCAGGCCGAAGGGCAGGACGAGCGTGATGACGAACGTGATGATCATCGAGGCCCAGGCGCCGATGCGGTTGGTCCGTCGCCACAGGATGCCCAGCCAGAAGGCGGCCGCCAGGATGCAGTTGAACGTAGCCTGGAACTTCAGGAGGTCGAAGATGTTGGTGAACTTGGCGGCGATCAGCACGGCCACGACCAGATAGAACGTGCTGAACACGCGGCCCACCCACACGTAGTGGCGCTCCGACCGGCCCGGCACGAGCGGCCGGTAAACGCTGCCGGTGAGGATGGCGGCGGTGGTCAGCATGAGCATCGAGGCCATTGACATGAGTGCCGCCATCAGGCACGCGATCATGAGGCCCACCAGCCCCAGCCCCACGGGGCCCAGCAGGTCGCGCGTGGCGTAGCCCCAGATGTAATCGGCGTCGCGGATCGAGTCGCCGTAAATCACCAGGCACATCAGGGCCACGAACCCCATGATGATCATCGCGTACCGCTTCATGAAGATGCCGGTGACGAACCCGTAGCGGGCGGTGTGCTCGTCCTTGGCCGACCCGGTGCTCGTGAGCTGGTTGGCCTGGACGGCCACGTTCAGCACGCCCAGGACGCTGAAGGCGGCGATCCAGTACCACGTGAAGTCGATCAGCTTGGGCGAGCCCCAGAGCTCGAAGAACGACTCCGGCAGCTTCGCGTGCATCGTCTGGAAGACGCCCCAGAAGCCCGTCGTCCCGTTCGCCGCGTTCACTTGCATCATGGCGAACGGAATCAGGATGAACGTCAGGATGATGATGAAGCAGCCCTGGATGAGGTCGGTGATGAACGCGGCCTCCAGCCCCCCGGCCACCGTATAGAGGAGCGTGACGGCCGCCACGACCACGATCAGCACGTTCTCGTCGATATAGGAGAACTCTTTGCGCGGGTTCGCCTTGCGGATCTCCTTGATGCGGTCCTGCTGCGCGGGGGTCAGCGACTTGTAGTCCTTCTGCTCGAGGGTCTGGAGCTCCCTGGCCATGTCGTACTGCGCCTTCTCGGTGACGGTCAGTTCCACCGCCGGTTTGAAGCTGATGGCCGCCACCGTTTTCGACATGGCCACGAGGCCCATGGCCGCGGTCATCATGAAGAACAGGGCCTGGATCACGGCGAAAAAGCCGGCCATGGATTTCGAGCCGTAGCGCTCCTCGAAAAAGTCGGCCAGCGTGAGCAGCCGCATCCGCCGATACCACACCGAGGTCATCCAGAAGACCGGCATGTTGAAGAGGCCGCCGGCGATGTTCATCCAGATGCCCGAGGCCCCGTTCTTCGCCACCGTGGTCGTGATGGTGACCACGGCGCTGGCCGACGTGGCCTGGCCGAACGCGGCAAACGTCTGGATCAGCTTCCCGAACTGCCGGTTGCCCAGGAAGTAGCCCTCCTGGTTGTGGACGTGCTTCATCGACCAGTACCCGATGAAGAGCATGCCGCCGAAGTAGAGGACGATTGTGGTGATGTCGGCCGTCGTGAGGCCGTACACCATGAAGGCGAGCGGCAGCGAAGGCATGGGTATGCGGCTCCTTTGCGTCAGTCGCGCAAGCCCCCGGCATCGCCGGGGGATCTGATCCCCACGCATGTCGAAGATCCGCCGCGGCGGGCGTGGGGCTTGTCGCTTACGGCCCCGTCGCGGCGCGGTGGATTCGCATGACAGCGCTCAATGGCCATTTGCGCCCAACGACGATTTGCGCGGCGGGTCTCCGCACCCGCCGCGCAAGACCTTGGGAGTAGCGCTGTCCTATTCGCGTGGTATCTTCGCCGCCGCGGCGCGGCTTGCAACTGTTTTCTTCGGGGGAAAGTGCCGCTTACTTACGGGTGCCGGGTGGCACGGCCTCTGTTACCCGCCCTGGCGGGCGCTGTTGGGTGGCCGTGCTTCCTGAGAAGGGGTGTGACTCCGGCAAAAAGGGCCACGGCGCGCCCGAGATGTGAACCTGCGACCGGTGGGGTTGTGAACCCTTGGCAACGTCACGACGGACGGTGTATACTGCGGCCGGCAGGAATGCATCTTGAACCGTCGCCGGAAACTCAAGACAAAGACGCTGGCGCGCCGCCGGCGTCTGAACCACGGAATGCCCCGACTGAAAGAACCTGACCGGCCCGAGAAACCCTCACTTGCGCCGTGAGCTTGTGGGCTTAATCGTGCCATGTACGCTACAGACATACAGGGAATACCAAATGAAACGATGGACGGCTCTCACCCTGGGCGTCGTGGCGTTACTTCTGGCGACAGTTGCGTTAGCGGCCGAGACGCCGTCTCGCCCGTCGGCGACGCCGGAAGACTTGATCCGCATGTTCGACCGCGATGGAGACGGGCGGATCAGCCGCGAAGAAGCCCCGGAGCGGATGCGGCAACGCTGGGACCAGATCGATACCGACCATGACGGGTTCATCACGCCGGAAGAACTCAAGGCACGCGACGCCCGCGTGGGCGCGACGGGAAGCCCCGCCGGGCAGCTCGCGCCCGGGTCTTCCGGCGGCGGGCGCCCGCAAGACGCCGGTCTGGCTGCCCGCTTTCAGCCCGGCGGCAAGTTCACGGTCATCACCGTGGGGACCGGTTCGCCCCGGTACGATCCTGAGCGGTCCGGCCCGTCCGCGATGATCCAGTACCAGCGACGGTACTTCCTTGTAGATATGGGCAACGGCACCCAGGCCAAGCTGCACGAGGCGGGCATCACGCCGAGGCAGATCGACGCCCTCCTCCTGACCCACCATCACCTGGATCACAATGAGGAGTTCATCCCGCTGTTCATGGGCACGCGCCTGGCCGGCGGGAAGCCGGAGATCGTCGGGCCGCCCCGGACCAAGGCCCTCGTGGATTTCATCACGGATTTCTACGCCGAGGACATCCGCTATCGCCTTCAGCGCAGCGGCCGGACTCCGGAGGACTTCGCCCCGGCTTCGATCCGCGAAATCCAGGGCGGCGAGAGCTTCGACTTGGGCGGGCTCAAGGTGACCACGGCCCGGGTGAACCACACGATCCACACCGTGGCCTATCGCTTCGATGCCGACGGCCTGTCAATCGTCATCTCCGGGGACCTTTTCTACTCGGAAAGCCTGGTCGATCTGGCCCGCGGCGCGGATGTACTGGTGATCGATTCCGGCGGCGCCATCGTCAGAAAGGGTGAGCCTGCGAAGGGCGGCGGTCCGCTCGCCGGGGCCGCCGAGGGGCGAGGCCGTGCCGATGCCCTGAAGGCGCACTCGAGCTTGCAGGAAATCATCGCCATGGCCCAGAAGTCCGGCGCCAAACGACTGGTGCTGACGCACATTGCCCCGGGCGAGGTCGACGAGCAGGCCACGATCCGCGCCATCGGCGAGGGCTACAAGGGAGAAGTCATCGTTGCCCACGACCTCCTGGAAGTGTCCCCGGCGACCGGGCAGGTGCCGGCGGCGGCCGGGCAAGCACCTGCGCCAACTGCGGGCAGTGCCCGTGTCCACGTCAGTGCCGCGGGCAGCACCGCGAAGCCGGACGGCAAGAGTTGGGCGACGGCCTTCCAGGCGGTCCAGACCGGCATCGATGCCGCGGCGAATCAGGGCGGCGGCGAGGTCTGGGTGGCCCAGGGCGTTTACAAGCCCACCAGCGGCAGCGATCGCAACATATCGATTCAACTGCGCAGCGGCGTCGCCCTCTACGGTGGGTTTGGGGGAACCGAACGCCAACGCGATGAGCGCGACTGGCAGCGGAATCCGACGGTTCTGTCGGGCGACATCGGCCAGCAGGGCGTGGCGACGGACAATTCCTATCACGTCGTGACCGGCGCCGACGGCGCGGTGCTGGACGGATTCGTGATCACGGGCGGATATGGGCTGGATGCGGGAAGGCCGGCCGGGATGGGCCGGGAGGGCGGCGGGCAGGCTCGGCAAGGGCCGCCCGGCCAGGGGCCGCCGATTCACATTACGCCCGAGACGATTCTGGCCGGCGCAAGCCCCGGGTCCGGGGCCGGGATGTTGAACTTTCAGTGCGCCCCGACCGTGCGCAACTGCACCTTCAAGGACAACTCCGCCGGCAAGGGCGGGGCGATGTACAACATGGCCAGCCGGAGTTTTCCGCCGCGGCGCGATGCCGCCGCACCCGCGCCGCTCGTGGTCGATTGCCGGTTCGTTGGTAACAATGCCAAGGGCCGGGGTGGGGCGGTCGCCAACGACCTGGGCACCAGCCCCACTTTCCGCGGCTGCGCGTTCGTTGACAACTCCTGCGACGCCAAAGGCGGCGCCGTCTACAATGATTTCGGTTGTTCGCCCACGCTGGTCAACTGCCTGTTCGCCCGGAACTGCGCCCTTGAGGCCGGGGCGATGGGCAACGACGGCGGCTCGGCGCCGCTGATCGTGCATTGCACCTTCACGCGCAACGTGGCCGAGGAGGAAGGCGCTGCCCTTTACCAGGGGACCGGCCCGGCCAACAGCCCGGTGGTGTTCGGCTGCATCCTTTGGGACAACCGATGCGAGCACGGGCCGGCGGAGATCTTCAACTGGCACGACAACGATCCGCAGGTGACCGGTTCCTGTATCCAGGGCGGGTATCCAGGCCAGGGCAACTTCGAAAGCGATCCGAAATTCGTCGATCCGGACAAGGGCGATTACCAGTTGCGCCCGGACTCGCCGTGCAAGAACATCGGGTACACGGCTGCCGCGCCTGAGGATCTGGTGAAGCGGGCCGACACGCGTCCGGCGCCGGGCATGGACTCCCGGCCCGCTCCCGAAACGAAATCCCCCGTCGCGGCGCGTACCCCGGCGGGCACCCCGCCGGCGATCCTCTACGTTAACGCCGGCAACGCGCAGGGGCCGTGGGACGGAACTTCGTGGGCGCGGGCCTACCGGTCTCTCGAGGAGGCCCTCGCCGCCGCTTCGGGCCGGCGGGCGGAAGTGTGGGTCGCCGCCGGTACGTACAAGCCCGCGACCGGCGCGGACCGTGTCGCAGACTCGCCGGGGCGGGCAGCGGCCTTCCAGTTGCACGACGGCGTTGAAGTGTACGGCGGCTTCCGCGGCCGCGAAACGCAGCGGTCCGAGCGCGATTGGCAGGCCAATGCGACGATCCTCAGCGGGGACGTCGGCCGCGCGGGCGACGCTTCCGATAATGCCTATCACGTCGTGATCGGCGCGGATGGCGCGGTGCTGGACGGGTTCGTGGTTTGCGACGGAAACGCCGACGGTCGGACGTACGACGCCAAGGGCGCCGGGATGATCAACTACCGCCGGGCCGCCCAGGTGGGGCCGATGGGCGCGGCCACCGGCGTCTCGCCGGTCGTCCGCAACTGCACGTTCACGCACAACCGGGCCCGCGAAGGCGGCGCGGTCTACAACTACGACCGCGGCGCGCCGGAGTTCATCCACTGCCGGTTCGTGGAGAATGCCGCCGACTATGGCGGCGCGATGGTGGATCGCGTCGGCGTCAGGTCCGTCCTGACCGGGTGCGAGTTTCAGGGCAACACGGCCCGGTGGCGGGGCGGCGCGGTCTATCTCGACTACGGGTCGCGCCCGCGCATGACCGACTGCCGCTTTACCGGCAACCGCTCGGAGTGCCACGGCGGCGCGCTGGCCACCATCAGCCGCGCCTCCCAACTGGAGAACACGATTGCCGTGCTGAAGAACTGCACGTTTGCCGGAAACAAGGCGACGATGCGCGGCGGCGCCCTCTCGAATTTCGACAACGGCATCCTGGGGCTGGACGCCTGCACTTTTTCCGACAACCTCGCCGGAACAGGGGGCGGCGCGATGTCGAACGAATCCCGCAGCCGGGCGGTGCTCGTGGACTGCCGGTTTGCCGGTAATCGGTCCGAGCGCGGCCAGGCTGATGTCGCCACGGACGACACTTCCAGCGTCAGTCGCGACCGCTCGGACTGGCCGGATCAGACGGTCCGACCGAAGCCCATGGGCTTCGGGCCGCCGCGCCGGTAGTCCTTCGCACGTGATGGCGTGAGTGGGTCGGATAAGCCGATCTCCCATGAGGCACCGAGGATGCCTCAAGCGACAAAGGAGACCGGCATGAACAAGAAGTACGTGGTGCGGTTGACAAGTGAGAAATGCCAGACGCCTCGTTCAATTGCGGATTTCGAATTGCGAATTGCGGATTGAAACGGCACCCGCACGTCGCTTTTTCTAATTCGCAATCCGCATTCCGCAATCCGCAATCGCGTTCGCCGCCTACGGCAAGCCCCTCGAACTCATGACCGGCAAGAACCACAAGCGGCAACTCAACCTCTTCGGCCCGGATGGCGTCCGCGTGGAGTTGATGGAGCCGGACACCTTTGACGGCAAGCCCGTTCCGCCCGCCGATGCCCCGCTGCCGAAAAAGGAGAAGTGAAATCACGCGCCACCTTACGGCGCTGCGGTCTCTGCTCGCGCTGCTTCTCGGCAGCCCTCTGGCGCTGGCCGAACAGGCGAACTACGAGCCTCCCACGGCGCGAATCCGGTAAAGGTCCACGGCGCTGCCGCGGCCGGCAACCGCTATAATGAAGGTTCTGCCGCCGGCCGTGTCGCGGCTGCGCGGGGTTCAATGGGTCGGACACCCGTTCCTTCGAGAGGAGAGCTTCCATGAAGCCTGGTTGCCCGTCGTCCTCTGAATCCGCCGCCGAGGTCCCGCTGAGCCGCCGCAAGTTCGTCGGAGGCGCGATCGCCGCCGCGACCGCGGCCTCGCTCCTGGGCGCCGCACCGGCCCGCGCTGCCGAAGCGCCGGCACCGGCGGCCGCGCCGCCCGCGATCACGCGCAAGATCAAGGTGGGCCTCATTGGCGCCGGCGGGCGGGGAAGCTGGATCGCCAGGCTCTTCAAGAAACACGGCGGCTACGAGTTCCACGCCGTGGCCGACTACTTCCCGCAGGTGGCCGGCGCCGCCGGCGAGGCCCTCGGCGTCGACCCCTCGCGCCGGTTCTCGGGCCTTTCGGGCTGCCAGAAGCTGATCGCCAGCGGCGTCGAGGCCGTCCTATGCGAAACCCCGCCGTACTTCCTTGCGCAGCAGGCCGTGGCCGTGGCCGAGGCTGGCCTTCACGTGTACATGGCTAAGCCCGTTGCGGTTGACGTGCCGGGGTGCCTGGCGATCGGCGCCGCCGGCAAGCGCTCGACCGAGAAGCAGCGGTGCTTCCTCGTCGATTACCAGATGCCCACCGATCCGATCAACATCGAGGTCGCCCAACGCATCCGCGACGGCGGCCTGGGGCCGATCGAGCAGGTGACCACCGTGGGCATCTGCGGCGGCTTCGCCGATCCGCCCAAGACGGCCACGATCGAGAGCCGCCTTCAGCACCTCATCTGGGTCAACGACGTCGCCCTCGGGGCCGACTACATCGGCAACTTCGACATCCACGCCATCGACGCCGCGCTCTGGGTGCTGGGCCGGCGGCCGATCGCCGCGATGGGCGCCTCGCGCATCGGCCGGGCCGACCCGCACGGCGACGCCCGCGACGTCTGCTCGGTCGTCTTCGACTACGCCGACGGGTTCGTCCACAACCACCTCGGACAGGGTCTGGCCGACAACACCGACGGCGAACTCAGTTGCCGCATCTTCGGCCAGAAGGCCAACGCCCTCGTCAATTACTGGGGCAAGGCATACCTGCGCGGCGGGCCGAAGCACTACGGCGGCGGCGCCGTCGAGAATCTCTACGAGGCCGGCGCGGTCCGCAACATCGCCGCGTTCTACCAGAACGTGACCGAGGGCCGTTTCGAGAACCCGACCGTCCAGCGCGCGGTCGACGGCGCCCTGACGTGCATCCTCGGGCGCGAGGCCGCCGCCCGGCGGACGCGCCTTACGATGGACGAACTTCTCAAGGAGAACAAACGCCTCGAGATCGATCTGACGGGCCTCAAGGCCTGACGCGCAGCCTGTCAAATGCGACAGCGCAACTTTGCCATTTGCGCGGCGGGTCTCCGCACCCGCCGCGCAAGACCTTGAAAGCTGTGCTGTCGTACAAAAGGGGAGAGCCATGCTTTTCACAATGAGACGACTTCAGACCTGTCCCGCAGGCGGCCGCACGATCGCAGCCCTTGTGGCCGTCCTCGCGCTACTTGCAGCGGCGCTGCTTGCCGACAATCTTATGGCGGGCGAGGGGCCCCAGGCCGCGGCGAAGGCGGGCGACCTTCCGTTCCTCGCCGGCGGCGACATCTCCCTTGCGGCGAAGATCGAGGAGCACGGCGGCGTGTACCGCGACGGCGGCGCGCCGCGCGACCTGCTTGAGATCTTTCGTTGCCGCGGCGCCACGTGCATGCGCCTCCGCCTCTTTCACACCCCCAACGGCGTGGGGGCCGTGTGCAACGACCTCGCGTACACCACCAAGCTCGGCAAGCGGATCAAGGACGCGGGGTTCCTGCTGCTCCTCGACTTCCATTACTCCGACACGTGGGCCGATCCCGGCCATCAGCCCAAGCCCGCCGCGTGGAAGGACCTGCCGATGGACGACCTCGAGCGGGCGGTCTTTGAGTACACGCGCGACTCGATCAAGGCGATGGCCGCCGGTGGCGCGCGGCCCGACATCGTGCAGGTGGGCAACGAGATCACGCCCGGCATGCTCTGGCCCGACGGCAAGACCGACAAGACGCCGGAGTCGTGGGTGCGCCTGGGGCGGCTGATCAAGGCAGGCCTCCGCGGCGTGCGCGAGGCGGCCGGCTCGGGGCCGCCCCTCCGCACCATGCTGCACGCCGATACGGGCGGCCGCCGCGCCGCCACGCAGTGGTTCTTCGATCACGTGAAGGAACAGGGGGCCGAGTTCGACCTGATCGGCCTGAGCTACTACCCCGTGTGGCACGGCACGCTCGACAATCTGCGTGAGAACCTCGTTGCCACGGCCGCGCGGTACGGCAAGCCCATCGTGGTCGTCGAGACCGCGTACCCGTGGACGGCCGGCGACCCGAAGTGGGACAAGTGGCAGGGGCCGGATAATAAAGTTCGAGATAAGTATCCGCTGACGCCCGAGGGGCAGCGGCAGTTCCTGGCCGATCTTGTCAAGACGGTCCGCGAGACGCCCGAGGGCCTGGGCTGCGGCATCCTCTGGTGGGCCCCCGAGTGGATCGCCGTCAAGGGGTTCGACGGCCACGGCGCCAGCCTCGCGCTCTTCGACCGTGACGGCAACGCCCTGCCGGCGCTGGATCTCCTGCGCGGCGGGCTGGCGAAATAGTTTCGCCTTACGCCAGGTTCAGCGTGAACTGGCCCGAGGCCCCGTTGTATCCGTCGATCGCAATGCGGTAGCAGGGCAATCACATCTAAATGTTTTGTGAGGCAAAATTTCTGGCGCGTTCGGGCAAAGTTAGAGCCTTTCACGCGCGGCTGTAGCTGACACTGTGCGGCCGCCGCGCATAGGGCTACGGGCACGCGTGAATTGCTCTAGAATTGCGCCCGGCGTCGTGTCGTGGTAGTGTGCCGCCTCGAACAACCGGTAAGGCCTCGCCAACAACCCAACCTGTTGGTGGAAGGAGCGACGACATGGAGGCTCGCGCCCCGCGGGGCCTGCGGCGCTATTTTGCCGAGTTGCCCGATCCGAGGATGGCCCGGACACGGTATCATGGGCTTTCAGATATCCTGACACTTGCATCTGTGCCGTGATCTGCGGCGTCGTCGGACGTGGCCACGCGGCGAATCTCCTCGGCGGCGCGAGTCCAGCGGTCCGACAGTTCGCGGACCTTCTCGGGGTGTTTCTCCGCGAGATTGGTGGACTCCGCGCGGTCGGTCCGCAGGTCGTAGAGTTCCCACGGTCCCTGGGCGCCCTCGGCCACAACCTTCCAGTCGCCCACGCGGATGGCGCGGTTGCCCGAGTGGCACCACCACAGGTACTCGTGCGCCACGGCGCCGTCGCGCGCGAAGGCCGGCACAAGGCTCATGCCGGGCGGCGGCGGAACGGGCTTGCCTTCCCACGTTTCCGGCCGGTGCCCGCCGGCGAGTTCGAGGAGCGTCGGCACAAAATCAATGAAATGACATACGTCGCGGCGCAACTCGCCCCGGGCCGGGATGCCCGTGGGCCAGTGGACGATCAGCGGCGACGAGATGCCGCCCTCGTGCACCCAGACTTTGTGCAGGCGGAAGGGCGTGTTGGAGGCGGTGGACCAGCCCGGCCCTAAGCAAGCGTACGTCTTCGCCGAGCCGAGCGGCGCCGCCGGGTCGTGGCCGTCGCCGCGGATCATCTGCTCGGCGCTGGCGCCGTTGTCGGAGACGAAGAGGATGACCGTGTTCTCGAAGGCGTTCATCGCCCGGAGCTGGTCCAGCACGCGGCCGATTTCGCGGTCGACGCGGTCGATCATCGCGGCGTGGATGGCCATCTTGGTGGCCTGGAAGCGTTTTTGCTCGTCGGTCAGCGTGTCCCACGGCACCGCCTGGGGCACCTCGCCCGGCCCGATTCGCGTCTTCATCTCCTCGGGCTTCAGGTTCCAGTTAGGCAGGCTTTTCGGATCGGGCTTCGACAGCGGACAGTTAATGAGGCCCATGTCGGTCATGCGCTTGTGCTTTTCGCGGCGGAGCTCGTCCCACCCCTTGAGGAAGCGGTCGCGATAACGATCGATATCCTCCTGCGGCGCCTGAATGGGAAAGTGCGGCTCCGTGAACGCAAGATACTGGAAGAACGGGCGGTCCGCGAAATTCTTCGCGTGGTCCCGCAGGCAGCGGATGGCAAAGTCGGCGATGGCCGTGCTGGCGTAGTAGCCCTCGGCGGACTTGACGGGCTCGAGCGGCGGGTCGATCTCGGCCATTCTCTTGGCGGAGAGGAAGTGATGGTCGGTGTCGCTGTACTCAAACGCGAGATCGAAGCCGCCCGCCACGGGTTTGCCATCGACGTGCCACTTGCCGGAATGGTACGAGCGGTAGCCGAGGGGCCTCAGCATCTCCGGCAGCAGCCGCGCCCACGCGGGGCGCTTGCCGCCCGTGCCGCCGGCCAGGCCGGGCATGCCCGCCGTGGCGGGTAGGGCGTCGCGCCGCACCTGCTGGGCATAATAGCCAGTCAGGATGCAGGCCCGCGACGGCCAGCAGCGGGCCGTGGAGTAGCACTGCGTGAACCGGATGCCGCCGGCGGCAAGGCCGTCGATGTGGGGCGTGGCGACGGGGCCGCCGTAGCATCCGGGGTCGGAGTAGCCCATGTCATCCATCACGATGACGAGGAAGTTGGGCTTGGGTGCCATGCTTTCGCGCCGCTCGGAAAACATGGTCTCGCCCGCCACCCCGCGGGCCCACGACGGCACCGCGGCGGCCGCCGCGCCCAGGCCGGCCAGTTTCAGGAAACCGCGACGATTCAGCATCGGCTTGCCCTCCTGAACAGCACGCCCTTGTGCTACAACGCCAAGACTTCACCGCGGAGCACGCAGAGACCGCAGAGAAAAACAGAAACGACTTACGGATTGGGGAAAAACGGAAAAACAAACGGATTCAACGCAAGAACGCAGAGAAAGACAAAGAGAAAAGAGGGCAAAAAAACGGCTTGAGTTGTTGTGGCTTTTTCCATTTTTTACCAATCCTTCCGTCGTTGCTTCTTTTCTCTGCGTTCTCCGCGGCCTCTGCGGTGAATCCGTTGCCGTTGTTCTCTGCGGCGAAACCGAACGGCCTGGCACCCCCGTTAGCCCCGCTTGACGAACTTCCGCACGAAATCGAGCACCGAGCGCGTGAACGTGAACTCGCCCGTCTCGGGCAAGGTGTGCTCGGGGCCGCTGACCCAGCTCTCGATGACGAACTGGTCGGGCGCCCCCTGCGCGAGCAGGTAGTCGTAACCCTGCTGCATGACCGCCACGTACCACGTCGAATCGTCGGCCAGCCCGCGCTTCTGCATGGCGGGGTAACCCGAGGCCCAGTAGATCAGGCTGAAGGGGAGCTTGTGGCCGCGGCAGAACCGTTCCAGCTTCTTCACCTCGGGCCACGTGCCGCGGTCGAACACGACGAACTCGGCCCAGTTCACGTCGAGCCGGTAGAAGTCGAGGCCGCGGACGCCTATCTCGGCCAGCCGCTTCTCCAGGGCCTCGATCCACGCCACCTGGTCGGCATACGGGATGAATGGATACGGCTCGATGTCGCCGATCAGAACCCGCGGGTAGTTCTTACGCACGAGCGCGATGTAGGCGGCCGTCTCCCGCACCGCGTAGTCGTCGGTCTGGTGGATCTCCTTGCGCGCGCAGCAGAGCGGCTCATCCAGGGCAATGGCGTGGATCACGCCGCCCAGGCGCTCGACGCGTTCCCACAGGGGGCGCTCGATGTTGAAGGTCTTCTCGCCCGTGGTGCCCCACGGCTTGACGGCGCCCACCTCCATGCCCAGCTTGACGCCCCATTCCTGGAGTTTCGGCAGCCAGGCGCGGAGCTCATCGTCGGTGAACTGCTTTTTCAGGTTGAGGTCCGTGTAGCAAAGGACGTCGATCACGGACCGCGTTTGCTTCCACTCGTCCGGGTGCTCGAAGAGCGCGCGAAAACACTTGCCGCCGTCGTACGCCGACGGTCCCATCCAGACGGTGGGCTTCGGGCCGCCGGCCGGGGTAGTCGCAGGTTTCGGCACAGGCTGCGACACCGGCTGAGGCGCGGGCTGCGGGGGCGTAGCGGCCTTCTCCTCCGCCCGGAAACAACCCGGTAGCGCCAGCGCCGCGCCCGTGGCGGCGAC
This sequence comes from Planctomycetia bacterium, assembly GCA_003170085.1. Taxonomy (GTDB): domain Bacteria; phylum Planctomycetota; class Phycisphaerae; order FEN-1346; family FEN-1346; genus FEN-1346. The sequence continues at coordinate 18,120 of PMZT01000290.1, forward strand.
CTTCAGGAAATCGCGTCGGGTCCTCGCGTTCACGTTGCACAACCTCTTTTCAGGCAACACGGTCATGCCTCGCCGACGCGCTTCAGCCATGCGTGGAGCTTCGCGTCGAGTTCCTTGCGCGTGTCCGCGTGGGCGGGGTCCTCAACCAGGTTGTCCATCTGGTGCGGATCCTTCTCATTATCGTAAAGGAGCCACGGCTTCAAGCCGTTTCCCTCTTGGGCCTTGGCGTAGGTGTAGCGCGGCGTGCGAAGCCCGCGCCACTTGCCGCCGCCTTTCTTGGCAGCGCGTTTGTCCTGCCCCTTTCCCTTCTCGGTGCCGTTGCCGCCTTCTTCCTCTTCGCCTTCCGTGGCGCCGGGGCCGGACATGATGAAGGCCGACTCGGGTCCGGGGGCGTCCTTGCCCTTGAGAATGGCCGAGAGGTCCGCCCCCTGCATCTGGGGCAAGACCGCCTCACCCGCCAAGCCGAGCAGCGTGGGCGTGATGTCGACGGTCGAGAAGAGCGTGTCCAGGCGCCGGCCGGCCGGAATGACGCCGGGCCAGCGGATGATGAAGGGCACGTTGATCGCCTCGTCCCACGGCACATTCTTGCCCCATCGGTCGAAGGAGCCGAGCATATCCCCGTGGTCGCTCGAGTAACAGACGATGGTGTGGTCGGCAATGTGCAACTCGGCGAGTTTCTTCATCAGGCGCCCGACCTCTTCGTCCATCGCCGAGATGTGGGCGAAGTACTCCACTTGGTTCTCGCGCACCCGCCGGACCTCGTCCGCCTTGGGCACGTTCGGCCGGAGCTTGATCTGGTCGGCCGGGTACAGCTCGGCGAACCGTTTCGGGGCCTCCTTGTACGGCGGGTGCGGCGGATGCCACGACAGAAAGACACAGAACGGCTTGGCTGCATTCTTCTCGACGAACTCCAGCACGAGGTCCATCTGCCCCTTGGGCGCGTAGCCGTCGATCGTGATTTCCTTCCCGGCGTCATCGTAGTACCGCGTGGCGTAGCGGTTGCGGTAGTTGTAACAGACCCGCCAGTAGTCGAACCCGTGGCGGTGCGGCCCGGGCGGCACGATCTTCCCCGATTCCCACCCCGCATACAGGTGCCACTTGCCGACGTAGCCGGTCGCGTAACCGGCCTTCTTCAGGACATCGGCGAGGGTGACCTCCGTGAGGGGTAGTCCGCTGCCGTTGGCGCCCACGTTCCCGCTGACCGTGTGGGCCTGCTGGTATCGGCCGGTCAGGAGGCTGGCCCGGTAGGGCGAGCAGAGCGGGTGGTTGCTGATGCAGTGCGTGAAGACGGCGCCCTCGCGGGCCAGGGCTTCAAGGTTCGGCGCCTTGACCTGCGGGTCGCCGCCGCCCGGCCAGGAGCAGTTGCGATGCTGGTCGGGAAAGACGAAGACGATGTTGGGCCGGCGCTTGTCCGGCCCGCCACCGCGGGTCTCTGGCGCGGGCGCGGCCTCCTCGGCCCGCCCCGGCGGGTCTGCGACAAGATGGCGTGGACCGGCGGCGCCCATCACGCCGGCGGTCACGGCCCCGGCGCCCGCGGCCTTCAGGAATTCCCGGCGGTTCAGCTTGCGACGCATAAGTGGTCTCCTATGATCCCCCCCGTATCAACGGTCACGGCCCCGTCTGTGTTGGGCGGTTTCCGACGTTTTCGGCCGTTTCATTCACCGCGGAGCACGCGGAGAAAGACAGAGGCGGAGAATAAAGAAAACTATATCCGTCCGCTTTTTCCGTTTTTCCCCAATCAGTAAGTCGTTTCTGTTGTTCTCTGCGTTCTCCGCGGCCTCTGCGGTGAAATCCTTTTTTGGCGCGGTTAAGTCTTCGCGCTCGGTATCCACCGCAGGTTACGAAATTCGCGTGGGCCTTGCCACGGTTTGCCGCCGAGCTTGACCTCTTGCCCGTCCTTGACGGCTGCGCCGCTCGGGCTCATGCTGAACTCCGCAACCTGTTGCCAGTTCCTGGGCGGCTCGTCTTTCTTGCCCTTCTTTTCCTTCTTCTCGGCGGCCGGCAGCAGGTCTTCAAGGCCGACCTCAACGGTCTGCCAATCGTCGGACGCCTTCAGTTTCTTCTCCGCCACCCAGGCCGTGGCCGGGCCGTTGGAGAACGCTCCCCATTCATTTACTTGAAACGTGAAGACCAGCGTGTTTTCTTTCGTGGACTTGATGTCCACCGCCAGCCGCGCGCCGTCCGGCCCGCGCCATTTAGGGTCCTTCAGTTTGCGGGTACACGCGGTCCAGAGCGGCGGATGGTCCCAGTTGAGCACGTACCAGTCGTGCCAGCCGCGCGCGCCGTCGTCGATCATAAGCTCGGGCCGGTCGGTCGCCTTGACGCCCGCGGCGGCAAGCTCGGCCGCGCCCGCCCACAGCATCCTCGAACTGATCGCAAACGTGTCGATCTTGTCGAGCGCGCGGTACGATTCGGGCAGCTCGTAGAGAACGTTGGCGAGGACAAAGAGCGGTTGCTGGGTGCTCATGACCGGGCAGAGGGCGGACCACTTCTCGCCCTCGCGCCTGGCCCCCGCGTCGCGCCAGAACCGGGTTGTGATCTGCGGGTCGATCGCGTAGTAGAGGTCCACGCCCTTGACCGGCCGCGCGGCGTCGGGCGTCACGGTCACCGCGGGCACGCCGTCGGGCGTCTTCAGGGCGAGTTCGATCCGCGGCGTCGCCGGCATCGCGAACGTGCCCTTCAGGTGCTGGTCGAACCAGAGATACCGGCAGACCTCGAACTCCGGCCCGTGCCGGTGGTTCATGTGCGGCGTGATGCTGAAACGCACCTGCCCGGCCGGCAGGTTCCGCCACGTGTACATCATGTTATCGAGATGCCCGTTGAAGTCGTTGGTGGGGCCGAGGTACAGGATCGGGCACGCGATGCGGTCGAGGTACGCGTTGTCGGCCACGCAGGCCAGGTCGAGCGGGGCCGGCGTGGTTTTTTGCGCACCGGGCACGTCGGCCTGGCTTTCGAGGACGACGCCCGCGCCGCCGCACGACGGCGCGGACGCCTTGATCCGCCGGTCGATGCCGGAGACGTCGGTCGTGAGCTTGCCGCCCATCGAGTGGCCGTGGACGCCGATCCGCGCCGGATCGGTCTCCGGCTGCTGCGCAAAAAACGTGATTGCCCGCCGGACGCCGACGAGCACGATGAACCAGTTGCTGTTGCGGGGCGACTCGACGGGGTCGAGCGTGAATTCGTCCGGGGCGAACGACGACGCACCCCCGACGAAGTGATTCTTGGGCGTTCGCTGCGGCGGGTGAGTGCAATCGAGCCTGCCCCAATCGGTGTTCGGCCCGTCGTACTTGACCTGACCGGTATCCATCGGGTTGCCGCCCCAGTTGATCGAGAGGCAGGCGTAGCCGTGCCGCGCATCTTCAATGACCGCTCTTGCACTGGCGTGCTGGCCACCGCCGTGGACCTCCACGAGTGCGGGCAGCTTGCCGCCGCCCTTGGGAAATCCGTAGATCGCCGCCATCGTCGACCGCGCGCCCTTGAAGACGCCCACGCGATACCGCACCACGCGGAGGACGATGCCGTCCTGCTCCCACTCCTTGCACGCTTCGATCTCAAGCGGCTCCTTGGCCGGGTCGTATCCGCCCCAGAGTTCATCGAGGTTCTGCGGCGCCTTTCCGCCCTTGAGCGGCGGGAGGGAGTCCTGCAAGGGGTCGGCCCGCCCCGGCGGGTCTCCGACGCGAGTCTCGGCGGCGAAAGCGGCCGGGCCAATGAGCGCAGCCCCTGCGGCGGCGGCTACACCCTTCGCGAGATCACGACGAGTCAGCGGCATGAGTTTCCCTTCCTGTTCTCTCCGATCCGGCTGCTTCGCGGGGTGCCAGGCTTTCGCGCCTTTGCGAAAGCATGGTCGTTCGACGTTCGAACGATTGCTGTCCGGTCCTTAAGGCATGCTTTCGTCCGCCACGGCGGATCTTCGACAGCGAAAGCATGGCACCCACAAGCGGCAGCGGCGCCGGTATCTACTCGTTGTTCTTTGCCTTGCCCTTCTTGCCTTGCTTGACGGGCGCATCACGGCCGGTGCCGCCCTTGTTCGCGGCAACGTCGGGCGGTTCGAGGGTCTTACCCTGGTCGTTCGTCTCCTCGATCCACTTCTCGAGCGCCGCACGGAGGCGCTTCAGCGTGGCCTCATGTTCGGGCAACTTAGCAAGGTTCCTGATCTCGTGCGGATCTTCCTGCAGGTCGTACAACTCCTCTTCCGGCATGGTCGGCGCGCACAGCACTTCCTGGGCGGGCGTCAGCTTGCCCTGATCGTGAAGCTCCTTCAGGAGGTTCCAGACCGGGTACTGCCTCTCCTTGTAATCGTTCTTCTGCAGGAAGGGCCGGTCCGGCGTGAAGTTGCGGATGTGGCGGTAGCGGTTGTCGCGCACCGTGCGAAGGCGGAAGACCGTTTCGTCGCAGCGGTCGCGGGCGCCGAAGGTGTACTGGCGCGGCGGGCCGGCGCGGGCGCCCAGAAACACGCGGCCCTCCATCTTCTCGGGAACCTTCGCACCGGCCAGGTCGAGCATCGTGGGCGCCAGGTCGATGGCCATGAGCAGCCGCTCGTCGACCGTGCCGGGTTTGAATCCCGCCGGCGGCGTCAGCCCTTTCGGCCACCGGATGATGAGCGGCACGATCAGCCCTTCCTCGTAAACGAACTGCTTGCCGCGCACGTGCGGTTCGCCGTTGTCGCCGAAGAAGATGATGACGGTGGTGTCAGCGAGGCCGTCCTTCTCGAGCTGCGCGAGGGCCTCGCCTACCTTGCCATCGAGGGCCGTCATGCTGTCGAGGTAGGCCGCCATGTCGGCGCGGGTCACAGGATGGTCGGGGTAGTACGGCGGTATATCGACCTTGGCCGGATCGGCCCGTTTCGGCGCCTTGAAGGTGCGGTGCGGTTCGATGTAGTTGATCTGGGCGAAGAAGGGCTGGTGGGCCTTGAGGTCGCTCCACTGGTTGGTATCGAACGGCTTTGCGGGCGGCTCGAAGTTCCAGTCGGTCTTGCCCGTGCCGCGCCAGGCCACGCCCTCGGGCATGGTCGTGATGTTGGCCGTATAGTAGCCGGCGTCGCGGAACCATTCGGTCAGCACGCGTACGCCGTCGGGCAACCGGAACCCGTCGCCGCGGTGCGAGCGGTGGTTGTGCGCGCCGATCGTCGTCTGGTACATGCCCGTCATGAACGCCGAGCGGCTGGGCGAGCACACCGGCGCCGTCGTGTAGAAGTGCGTGTAGCGGACGCCCTCGGCGGCCAACTGGTCGAGGTGGGGCGACCAGACCTCTTTCGTCCCGTAGCAGCCGAGCGCCGGGCCGGCATCGTCGCCGATCAGCCAGAGGAAGTTCAGCGGGCGCAGCGGCGTTTCCGCTGCGCGCAGGCCCTGCCCGAGCGCCAGGGCCCCGGCGCCAGCGCCGCATAGCCTCAGAAAATCGCGACGTGTTTGAGTCGGCATGGTTTCTCTCCGTTTACTCGTTGCCCTTCGCCTTGCCCTTGGCCTTCGCCTTCTTCGGCAGCGTCTCGGGCTTATTGAAGAACTCGAGGTTCACCTCCGCCGGCTGCGGGCTGGCAACGGTCAGCGGCAATGTGTCGCCGTAGCGTTTCTGCTCTTCGGCCAAGAGGGCCATCAGCTCCTTGATCCGGTCGGCCTGGGCGGGGTCGGCGGCAAGGTCCTTCATCTCGAACGGGTCGGCGGCAAGGTCGAAGAGTTGGGTCTTGTTGACCTCGGGGTAGCGGATGAGCTTCCACTGGCCGCGCCGGACGGACCGCTGGACGTCGCGGTAGGCCAGGAAGATCGCGTCGCGCACCGCCTGGACTTTCCCCTGCATGACGGGCACCAGGCTGCGGCCGTCGATCGCCTCGGGAGGCTTGGCGCCGGTGAGTTCACAAACGGTTGGATAGATGTCGAAGTGATACGCGAAGGCGTCGGATGCCTTGCCCTGCGGAATACCGGGGCCGCAGAAGATGACGGGCACGTTCATCGCTTCCTCGTACAGGTTCTGCTTCCCCAGGAGACCGTGGCTGCCGATGGAAACGCCCTGGTCGCCGGTCCAGATGAGGATCGTGTTGTCGAGTTCGCCGATTTCCCTGAGGGTCTGGAGGATGCGGCCGAACTGCGCGTCGAGGCACGTGATGTCGGCATAGTAGTCGCGGAGTTGGCGGCGGATCTCGTCCTCGGTACGCGGCCAGGGGGCGAGTTTCTCGTCGCGGACGAAGAGTTCACCGTTATTGAACGGGTGGAAGGGCAGGTAGTTGGGCAGCAGCGGCATCTTCGCCACGTCGTATTTGTCGAGGATCTCCTGGGGCGCGCTCCGCGGATCGTGCGGGTGCGGCGGGGCCAGGTGCATGAAGAACGGCGGGGCGGTGCCCGCGTCGCGCTGCTTCTTCCAGTCTTGCAGGAACGCGATGACGCCGTCGGCCATGACCTGGCCGGGGACTGCAACGGGTCCGCGGCGATCGTCGAAGTTCTCGGACTTGAAGACTTTGAGCACCGGCCCATCGTTGTTGCCCGCCTTGCCGAGGAAGAACGTGGAGTACCCGGCGTCGGCCATCGACTTGGGAAAGTTCTGTTCCTGCCACTCCTTGAAGCGCGGCGAGAAATACGTGCGGCCCCTCAGGATCATCTGCCGCGCGGGCAGGCACACCGCCCCCGTGTACCCGCCGAGGCAATACGCGCGGCGGAAGGTGAAGCCGCTCTTGACAAGGGTATCGAGGTTCGGCGTCTGGATGACGGGGTTGCCGAGGGCCGCGATCGTGTCGCCGCGCTGATCGTCGGTCAGGAGGAAGATGACGTTGGGCCGCCTGGCGGCGGGCGCGGGGGCCGGACTCTCGCCGGCGAAGGCATACCGGCCCAGGGCGGCAGCAGCGGCGCCTGCGGCACAGAGGGACCTTGCGAACTCGCGGCGGGTAATGTTCATGCCTTGCTCCTTAGTCCACCACCGGCATCTCGCCCGAGAGCGTAAGCGGCCTGGGCTTCGCCGCCGTGTCGTGTTCGCGGACGCCGGGGCCGCTCCCGGTCACGCCCAGGTCCTTGTCCATCTTGTCGATGAGTTCCTGCATGCGTTTGACGACCTCGGGGTTTGCGGCCGCCACGTCGGTCGTCTCGCCGATGTCTTTGTCGAGGTGGTAGAGCGCCGTTTCCGGCTTCAGCCGGTACTTCCACGAGCCGCTGCGCACGGCCTCGAGCGGACCGGTGCCGCCGGCGAAATAGTAGAACGCCTCGTGCGGGCTCTTGGCGCCGGGCTCGCCGAAGAGCAGGGGCCGGATATCGCGGCCGTCGATCGCACGGTCGGCGGGCACCTGGCCGCCGGCCAGGCCCACCAGCGTCGGCAGCACGTCCATCGTCGAGGTGATCTCGTCGCACGCGCGGCCGGCCGGCACGCGACCGGGCCACCACGCGATCACGGGTTCGCGCAGGCCGCCCTCCCACGTGGATCCCTTGAAGCCGCGCAGCGGGGTGTTGTCGCCCGTCTTGGTGGCCCCGTTGTCGGAGGCGAAGATCACGAGCGTGCGCTCGGCCAGGCCCAGTTCGCGCACCGCGTCGAGGACCTTGCCCGCGCTCCAGTCGGCCTCCTCAACCCAGTCGCCGTAAACGCCGTTGAAGGACTTGCCCTTGAACGCATCGCCCGGGTGATACGGGTTGTGCACGGCCGTGTGCGCCAGGTAGAGGAAGAACGGGCGGTCCTTGTTGGCGCGGATGAACTTGAGGGCCTCGTCGGTGTAGATCTCGACCAGGCGGTCCTGGTCGCGCGGCGCGACCTCCTGCACAACCTTTTCATCGCGGAGGAGCGGCAGCGGCGGGCGCTTGGGGGCCGGGTTGGCATTCTCGGCCTTCTTCGCGGCGGCCTTCGGGCCGGGGGGCTTCTCGGCCGGCCCCATGTCGTTCGAGTACGGCAGGCCCAGGTAATGGTCGAAGCCGCGGCGCGTCGGCAGGAACTCCGGCTGGTCGCCCAGGTGCCATTTGCCCACGCACATCGTGGCGTAGCCCTGCGGCTTGAGAAGCTCGGGAATGATCTTCTCACGCCGGCTGAGGCCCACCGGGCTCACCGGGAAGAGCACCGACGGCATGCTGCACCGCTTGGCGTAGCAGCCGGTCATAAGCGTGGTGCGCGAGGCCGTGCACAGGGGCGCCGCGTAGAAGCTCGTCAGGCGCGTGCCCTCGGCGGCCATGCGTTCGAGGTTCGGCGTGCGGTTCTTCTTCGACCCGAACGGCCCGACGTCGCCGTAGCCCATGTCATCCATATAGATGATGATGAAGTTGGGCTTGCCGTCCGCCGGGCCGCTCGCCGCCGGCGTCTCGGCGGCTGCAAGGTGCCTCCCCGCCACGGCGGGTCCTTGACACGACGGGAGCAGCGCGGCGCCGGCACCGGCGCACGTCCACTTGACGAATCCGCGGCGCGTCAGGGCCATGGGATCCTCCGCATTTATCCCCCGGCGGTGCCGGGGGCTAAGGCGTTACCGCCTACACGTTGATTTTCGCCTCCGCCGCAATGCGGCCGCGATGGGCGCGGAGGATCGGGCGGACGTGCTCGGCCAGGAACTCATCGACCTGCTCGGGCGCGCGGCCGATGAAGCGCGCGGGGGCAAGCTCGGCGGCAATGTTGACCTTCGCGAACGCCGGGTCGGCCTCCAGGAGGTCGAGCAGGTCATTCGTCCCACCCTCCCTCTTCACCCGGCGCGCCGCATCATGGCTGTGATGGCGGATCCGCTCGTGCAGGTCCTGGCGGTCGCCGCCGGCCTGCACCCCGGCCATCAGGATTTCCTCGGTGGCCATGAAGGGCAGTTCGGCCGCCACGTGGGCGGCGACCGCGCCCTCGTACACCACCAGCCCGCCGGCCACGTTCAGGATGATCTTCAGGATGCTGTCGGCCGCCAGGAACGCCTCGGGCAGGGCGATCCGCTTGTTGGACGAGTCGTCCAGCGTCCGCTCCAGCCACTGCTCGGCCGCGGTGTGCAGCGGCGAGACGGCCACGTCCATCAGGTACCGCGCCAGGCCGGTGGCCCGCTCGCAGCGCATGGGGTTGCGCTTGTAGGCCATGGCCGACGAGCCCACCTGGCCGCTCTCGAACGGCTCCTCGATTTCCCGCAGATGCATGAGGAGCCTGATATCGTTTGAGATTTTATGGAACGACTGCGCGATGCCGGACACGATTGCCAGCGCCGACGCGTCGATCTTGCGCGAATAGGTCTGGCCCGACACCGGCACCGTCATGTCGAACCCCATTTTCTTCGCCACCATTATATCAAGCTTCTTCACCTTGGCCGCATCGCCCTCGAACAGGCTCATGTAGCTCGCCTGCGTGCCGGTGGTGCCCTTGACGCCAAGGAACGGCAACGACGCGCAGTACTGTTCGAGCGCCGTATAGTCCATGACCATCTCGTACAGCCACAGGCTCGCGCGCTTCCCCACGGTGGTGAGCTGGGCGGGCTGGAAATGCGTGAATCCGAGCGTGGCAAGGTCCTTGTTCTTGAGCGCGAATTTTTTGAGCGCAAAAATCACGGCCGAAAGCCGCCTCAGCAGGATGATTGCCGCCCCTTTCATCTGGATAAGGTCGGTGTTGTCGCCCACAAACGCGCTTGTGGCGCCAAGGTGGATGATGGGCTTTGCCGCAGGGCAGCGGTCGCCGTATGCAAGAATGTGGGCCATCACATCGTGGCGGGTTGTCGCCTCATAGTTCCGGGCCGCGCCGTAGTCGATGTCGGTGAGGTGCTCCTTCATCTCGTTCACCTGCTCCCGCGTTATAGGGAGACCGAGTTCACTTTCGCATTCGGCAAGAGCGACCCACAGCTTTCTCCACGTGCTGAATTTGAAATCCGGGGAAAACACATGCGACATTTCCTTGCTTGCATAGCGCTCAAGCAGGGGATTGCTGTAGATATCGTTTTTGGATTGCCGCTTTATGCCGCCCATAAAAATCCTTTTTAATAGTTAAATCGTGATAATCCCGATTTAATCAGTAAAATCCTGGTTAGCTTTTTAATATAGTTTATTGATACCCCGTTCTCAGAACCGGGAATGTTAAAAACAGATAATTTAAGATAAAACTTGATAGCAGCGTCCTACATTGCTATTTTAAACTATTAAATAGGAATATACCTTTATACCTCTTTTCCTAAAACGGGAGAGTCTTTATGAAAAAAGCGACCTTCATCTTCATTATGTCGGTTCTCTATGCCACGCTTTTCCTTGTCGTGCCGGCGCAAAGCCAGAATTCCGTTGAAGAGCTCATGTCATCGGGCAATAACCTGCTGAGGAACGGCGCGTTTACGGAGGCCGCTTCCGCTTACAAGCAGGTCCTGGCCAAGGAGCCAAGGAATTTCGAAGCGCAGGCAAATCTCGCGTTTGCATACCTTCAGGCGGAGCGGTACGACAAGGCGGTAGCGGAATACAACAAAGCGATAAAGCTTGATTCCAGAAACGCGGAATGCTGGTCCAACATAGGTTTTGCCTATGAGAAACTCGGAAGGAATAAAGAAGCTGCCAGTGCCGTTGCACACTCGGTGGAGCTTAATCCGAGCAATGTTGAGGCACGCATGAACCTCGCCGCGATGTATGAGAACGCGGGCGCGTTTGATAAGGCAATCGCCCACTATGAGGCCGCGATCAAGACCGATGCCAGCCGCGGGGCGGCCTACAGCGGCGTTGCGCGCTGCCTCACCGAAAAAGGCAATATTGCGGGTGCAAAAAAATATTGCCAGGAGGCAATCGCCAATGACCCGAAAAACGCGGACGCCCGCTGGCAGCTCGGCAACATCCTGTGGAAAAAAGAGAACAAGCAGGCGGAGGCGCTCAAGGAATACGAGACTTCCGTGAAGCTCGATGAAAATTCGCAGGTCTTTTATGAAAACCTCGCCCTTCTTCAGGAGGAAATGGGTAAAAAGGACGTCGCACTGGCCACTTGGAAAAAGTATCTCATTTATCTTAATGATGCGATGAAGAAGGAAGAGGTCCAGAAGCGGATAGACAAGCTCGAAGGCGGCGAAACCGTCTCAACCGGAAAAGCGGACGCCAAGCTGAACCGCGAAAAAGCGTCCCAGCAGAACGAAGATCAGATGCAGCAGATGAAAAGCGAGCTGCGCAAAGACCCAAAAACTGAAACAAAGCGCCTCGACACAAAATCCGTGGATGTGGGCTCCGATTTTGACAAAATAGGTAAAGACACGGGCGAAGCCCTTGACCTGCGCAAAGAGGCCAAGAAAAAGGCCGATGCGAAGTAAGCAGGATTAAAGGTTAAACGGTGATGGGTTTATGAGTTGACGAGGGCTAAAAACCGCCTCTTCGACCCGTAAACCCATTGTTATATCACCTCATCAAAAAAAGCATCTATGATCCGATACAACTCATATCGTTCCTATCTTAAAAAGCGCTTTGGGAAGCCCGTCCTTAAAATTCCGCTTAACGCGGGTTTCTCCTGCCCCAACCGCGACGGGACAATAAGCGCCGAAGGATGTTCGTTCTGCGACAACCGCAGTTTCTCCCCTGTGGCGGGATCAATGGCCCCGGTACTCGGCCAACTGAAACAGGCGATCGAAACGGACAGAAACAGGCACGAAGCGTTCATCGCCTACCTGCAGCCGTTTTCAAACACCTACGGCGACACAAAGCTCCTTAAAAGCATTTATGAACCAATCATCGAGTTTCCTAAAGTCATCGGGCTCGCAGTGGGTACAAGGCCCGACTGTTTCACCCTAGAAACCTACGACTATCTCGAAGATGTGTCAAAGAGAACATATATGTCCGTGGAAATCGGTTTGCAGAGCGGCAACGATGAAACGCTCCGGCTCAACTATCGCGGCCTCGATGTTAAGGCGTTCGTCAATGCCATAACAGAGCTTTCCCAAAGAAAAATCGAAATCGTTGCCCATGTTATGATCGGCCTGCCGTTTGAAACGCGAACGCAGACAATGGAAACCGCCAGGCTTCTCGCCTCGCTCCCAGTCACAGGTATAAAAATCCACCAGCTTATGATTATCGCGGGAACAAAAGCGCATGAATGGTACAAAGAAGAAAAAGTCAAACCATTATCGCTTGAAGAATATGCGGATATGCTGTGCGATTTTCTGACGCAGGTGAGGCCGGACCAATGTATTCACAGGATTATGGCGGATTCAACAATAAAAAACGGGCTTGTGGCGCCGTTATGGAGCGCGGAGAAATTGAAATCAATCGCATTCATTCATGATGTGATGGAAAAGAGAAAACTTGTTCAGGGATCAGAATATTAAAAATGTCCGCGGGTGCCCCTTGTCAATAAAGGATGAATCTTGAATCGGATGGTACCTCGGGGACACCCAGGAGGGGGTAGCGAAACGAAGTGGAGCGAGGGGGATACTTCCCCCACCAGAATTTTATCTACAGGTATTTTAATTGGAAAGCTTTAGCACCGATTGCAGCTTCACTGTTTTCGCTTCCTTGTTCGATAGCCTCACCCCCTGCGCCTTGACGCCCTTGATCAGGTAGTCGCCGAGGTTGAACTTCTCCTCGAGCACGCGCAGATACGGCTTGGGCTTGTATTCCACCTCGATGGCGCCCTCGGGCTCGGTGGTGAACATCTGCACCGTGCTGCCTTCCGGCGCGAGGAGGTAGGCCTTCTGCATGATGAATTGTTCGATCCTGCAGCGTTTGATATAGGGGAACTGGTTTTCGGGGCTCTTATAGACGAGCGAATACACGACGTCCTTGTCGATAAAGCCGCAAAGCAGCATACCCTTGTCCACGAACATCTTGTCGGGCGCGTTGATCACCGAATACATGCCGTTCTTGCGGATCACGAGAATGCGGTCGTAGAGCGACACGTCGAACAGCGCTGTGCCGTTCACCTCGTAGCCGAGGTAGCCGTTGTCGCGGTCGTAGCGGAGTTTGAGGTTGCGCTGGGCTACTTCCCGCACGTCAACTTTTTCAAACGACACGACCTCGGTGCGCCGCGGGTACTGCTTGCTATATTTAAGGATGAGATCCTGCATGAACCCAACGGCGTAGTCAATGATGTTGTCGAGGGAATGCTTGATTTCCTTGAGCCTGGTCTTGATCTCGTCCATCTCATGCTGGGCCTTGTTGATGTCGTAGGCCGAAATGCGGCGTATGGGGATCTTGAGCAGGGTCTCGACATCGTTAGCGGTCACCTCGCGCTTGATGTCCTTCGCAAACGGTTCCAACCCGTCAATAACGGCCTTGACAACGCCCTCCTGCGTTTTCTTGTCTTCGATACGCTTATACACACGGTTCTCGATGAAAATCTGTTCCAGGGTCTTGGCATGGAGCCGGTCGCGCAGATGGCCTTCTTCGACTTTCAGCTCGCGGCGCAGCAGTTCCACGGTGCGGTCGGCATTGTACTTGAGCACGTCGGACACGCTCATGGTGACCGGCTTGTTGTCCTTGATTACCAGGAGGTTGACCGTCGTTGACACCTCGCAGTCGGTAAACGCGTACAGCGCGTCCACCGTGTCCTGCGTGTGTACCCCGCGCGCAAGGTGGATCTCGATCTCGACCTGCTCGGAGGTGAAATCCGAAATGCCCGCGATCTTGATCTTGTTCTTGCGCGCCGCGGCCTCGATGCTCGCGATGAGGCTCTCGGTGGTGGTGCCGAAGGCGATCTCGCGCACCACGATGCGCTTGTCGTCCTTGGCATCGAGGCGCGCCCTGATGCGCACCTTGCCGTTGCCGTCATTGTATTCCGTCATGTCAAGCATGCCGCCCGAAGGGAAATCGGGCTTAAGCGAGAATGTGTCCTTGTTGAGATAAGAGATCTGCGCCTGAAGGAGTTCGATGAAATTGTGCGGCAGGATCTTGGTTGCCATGCCCACCGCGATGCCTTCGGCGCCCTGCGAAAGCAGCACCGGTACCTTTGCCGGCAGCGCCACGGGCTCCTTGTTCCGGCCGTCGTAGGAGTCCACGAATTCGGTGATCTCCGGGTTGAACAGCGTCTCCCTGGCGAGCGGCGTGAGTCGGCATTCGATATAGCGCATGGCCGACGCTTCGTCGCCGGTGAGGATGTTGCCGAAATTTCCCTGCTTGTCGATGAACTGGTCCTTGTTAGCAAGGCCCACGAGCGCGGAGAAAATGGACTGGTCGCCGTGCGGGTGGTATTTCATGCACTGGCCAACGGCGTTGGCCACCTTGTGGAACTTGCCGTCGTCCATTTCGTGCAGGGTGTGCAGGATGCGGCGCTGCACCGGCTTGAGCCCGTCTTCTATATCGGGAATGGCGCGGTCCTTTATGACGTAGCTCGCGTACTCGATGAAATAGTTTTTATACAGGGCGGGGACGAAGGCCATATTATACCAGATTTTCCATGATGAAATCTTTGCGTTCGGGCGTGTTCTTTCCCATGTAGAACTCGAGCGTTTCCGGAATGTTCTTGATGGATTTCACATTCACTTCCACGAGCCGTATGTCCTCGCCGATGAATTGGCCGAATTCATTCGGGGAGATCTCACCGAGTCCCTTGAACCGGGTGACCTCGGCGCCTTTAAGCCCATGAACCGCGGTGTCGCGTTCTTTCTCACTGTAGCAGTAGCGCGTCTCCTTGTTGTTGCGCACCCGGAACAGCGGTGTTTCGAGTATGTAAAGATGGTTCGACATCACGAGGTCTTCGAAGTAGGTGAGAAAAAACGTCATAAGCAGGTAGCGGATGTGAAAGCCGTCAACATCCGCGTCGGTGGCGATCACGATGCGGTTGTACCGCAGGGTCTCCATGTTCTCCTCGATGCGGAGCGCCATCATCAGGCTGTACAGTTCCTCGTTCTGATAAATTGCGGTGCGGTTCCTCGAAAACACGTTTTCGGGCTTGCCCTTGAGCGTGAAAATCGCCTGCGTCTGCACGTCCCGCGCCGACACGATGGAGCCGGCGGCGGACTGCCCCTCGGTGAGGAATATGGTTGATTCTTCGCCGCGCTTCGCGTCGCCAAGGTGGTATTTGCAGTCCTTGAGGCACGGAATCTTTATCTCTATCCGCCTGGCCGCCTCCTTGGCCTCTTTCTTGACCGCGTTGAGTTCCTTGCGCAGGTGCTCGTTCTGGACGATTTTGCTTTCCAGCGCCTTTGCGCTCTCCGGGTTCTTGTGCAGGAAATCAACAACGCCGCTCTTGACCTCCGCAATCACCCAGCCGCGGATTTCGGTGTTGCCGAGCTTGTTCTTGGTCTGGCTCTCGAACACCGGCGCCTTGAGCTTTACCGCGATGGCGCCCGCGATCCCTTCGCGCACGTCGAGGCCCGAAAAGTCTTTTTTATAGAATTCGTTGATGCCCTTGAGGATGCCCTCGCGGAACGCCGACAGATGCGTGCCGCCGTCGCTGGTGAGCTGTCCGTTTACAAAGGAAAAGTAGGTCTCTCCGTAGGTGGCGGTGTGGGTGAAGGCGAACTCGAGGAACTTGGTCTTGTAATGGCCGATGTCGTACACGGTCTTGTCGCCCACCTCTTCCTTGAGAAGGTCAAGGAGCCCATTTTTCGATTCGAACGTCTGCTTGTTGAAGATGAGCTTGAGGCCGGTGTTGAGGCAGGCGTAATTCCAGAGCCTGCGCTCTACATATTCGTAATTGAAAGTAAAATCGTTGAAAAGCTCGGGGTCGGGCGTGAACTCGATGAGCGTGCCGTTGTGCTCCCCTTTCACGCTGCCCTTGCGCTTGGAAATCTGCTTGCCTTTTGAAAAGGTGGCCTCGAAAAATTCGCCGTCGCGGAACGACGCCACGCGGAAATGCGATGACAGGCCGTTCACCGCCTTGGTGCCCACGCCGTTCAGCCCCACCGAAAACTGGAACACGTCGTCGTTGTACTTTGCGCCGGTGTTGATCACGGAAACGCATTCGATCACCTTGCCGAGCGGGATGCCGCGCCCGTAGTCGCGCACCGAGATGATTCCCTCTTCAATGGCAATCTCTATTTTTTTTCCGAACCCCATGATGTATTCGTCAATCGAGTTGTCGATCACTTCCTTGAGCAAAACGTAGATGCCGTCGTCGGGATTGGATCCGTCGCCAAGGCGGCCGATGTACATTCCGGGGCGTAAACGGATGTGCTCGAGGGAGCTGAGGGTCTTGATCGTTTTTTCGTCGTAGACCGGGATTGAAAGTCGAGTATCTGGCATATATATATTGTAGCTGTTTTTGGCGACTGATACAAGATATTGTGTAAATAGAAATATAATTAATGGGAAACGAAGGGGTAAATTATGGAAATGCTAATCAAACCCTCCGGAATTATTTTAAAGACAAACAATGATACCCCTCAGTAAAATCCTCATCGGCGCCATGCGCTTCCGCGACCGCAAAAGCGCTGCTGAAATCATCCATAAAGCCATTGATTACGGCTTCAATTATATCGACACATCGCCGTGTTATTGCCATAAAAGTGAAACCGAGAACTCCGAGGCCTGGGTCGGCGAGGCCCTGTCGGCCCCCGGATACAGAGAACGCGTGATGGTATCCACGAAATGCGCGCCGGGCGACGGCGGCAGAGGCCTGGGGCCTTTTGTGCCGGCCCAGGGGTTTGGCGTGCGGACAAAAGAACAGCTTGCGCAGGTTTTTAACCAGTCGCTTCGCAGGCTCGGCATGCAGAGCCTTGACTATTACCACCTCTGGACCACACACACCATGGAGCAGTTCGACGCCGCCATGCAGCCGGGCGGCTGGTACGACGGCGTGATGGAGTATAAAAAGAACGGGGCGTTCAACCACCTCGGCATTACGACACATGCCGGCCCGGACACCATCATCGCGTTCCTTGAAACGGGAAAATTCGAGACCGTGACGCTTCCGCTTAACGTTATCAACCTGACACGGCTCACGGCGGTTGACTATTGCGCGAAAAAAAATATTCCCGTGATTGCCATGAACCCGCTGGCGGGCGGGTTCTGCGCAGCAAACGGCCGTCTGAAAGAGCTCGCGTTCCGCTACCTCATGGCCCTGCCCAATGTCCATATTCTGGCGGGATTTTCCGCAGCAAACGAGGTGGACTACGCAAAGTGGATACTGGACACGGCGCCCAACTACAAACAATCCGCAGACCAGATCCTTGCTAAGGTAGACCGGCTCATAGACGCCAGAGAGCCCCGCTGCACGTCATGCGGCTACTGCCAGCCGTGCCCGAACAATATTAACCTGGGCGCATGCCTTTCCTATTACAATATTTATAAGTACATGAAAATCCCGCACGCAAAAAAATCCTTCAAGGAAAAACAATGGGAAGACGGCCTACGCCTTGACCGGTGCACCGCCTGCGGTGCCTGCTCTGCACGGTGTCCCAATCAACTGCCGCTTCAGGACATCATCCGTGACGCGCAAAAGCTGCTGTATGAAAAGTAAAATAAAAATGCCCCTTTTCCGTTAGGAAAAGGGGCATTACATTCTGAAAACAGCAGGACGATTGCTTATTTCCCTTTTTTCGTCCCCGCTTCCTCCTGAATCTGCTTGTCGTTGGGATCGAGCTTTACCGCTTTGCCCAGATGGAGCTGGTATTCGGCCTGGTTTTTCTGGACTTTAGCCATCTTGGCAAGCCCGAGCTCCGCGAGCGCGTAATTCGGGTCCGCCTTGAGCGCGCGGTCGTAAAAAGTTTTCGCCCACGGCAGTTTCGACTGCATGAGGTACACCTCGGCGCGCTCATACATGGCGGGCGCGAAGTTGGGATTGATATACGATATTTCCTTGTACGTTTCGAGCGCATCGTCCCACTTGCCCTGGATAGACTGGATTTTGCCGTAAAGCATGAGCGCGGGGATGTTTTCCGGGTCAGTTGCCGTAATGTCCTTGATCGTGCTCTCGGCCGTGGCATAGACGCCGGAGAGGTACAGCGCCTCGGCGTATTTGAGCAGGGTCTTGGGATCGCGTTTCTTCTGGACAATCGCCTGCATCACGTCGAGCGCCTTTTTCGCCTGACCCGTGGATTTGTACAACTCGAACAGCGTCATTTTAATGTTCTCGTCGTCAGGCTTCAGACGGTCAGCCTTTTCCAGCAAATCAAGCGCTTCTTTGGAGCGGTCGGTCTCGATGTATCCCTGGGCAAGCGGCACCATGAACTTCGGCTCGTTTGCCTTGAGCGCGTTGGCCATTTCGAGGAACACCATGGCGTCGTTCACCTTGTGTTTGGAAAGCAGGATTTCGCCTATTTTTCCTGCGGCGTCCGCGTTCTCCGGGTCGAGCTGGATGAATTTGCGGTACGCGTCGAGTTCTTCCTTGTCCTTGGAAAGCTTGCCGTACACCTGCCCCATTTCGAACCACATGGCGGGGATGGTGTCGGCGAGCGCCGCGCACTTTTTAAGCAGGCCGAGCGCCTTGTCGAGCGTCGCCTTCTGCTTTGCATAGTACAGGCCCGCGGCGAGGAAACTTTTATAGTCCTTGGGGAACATGACTGTGTTGTCCTCGTACATCTTCGCGGCCGCGGCTGGATTCGTTGCTTCTGTCAGCTGGGCCTTGCGCAGCGAGGCATCGGGATCATGCACGCTGGTGAACTTCGTGTAGACCGTATAGACTTCGAGCGCCTTTGCCTGGTTTCCCGTTTTATCGTAGGCGTCGCCGAGCAGCTTTAACACCGTAACGGCACCCGCATGCTTCACAGTGGCCTTCGCATTAATTTCGCGGAAACGCTCGAATAGTTCTATGGTCTTTTTATAGTCCTTGGTATAGTAACACGACTGGCCGTAGATGAATATGAAATCCAAGGTCCTGGCGGCTTCGCTCGGTACCATCGAGAGATACTTGACCGCCTCATCGTAATTTTTCGTATTGAACGCCGCCTCCCCCACCGATTTCGCGACGGAGACGTCCTTCGGGTTCTTGTCGAGGTACTTCTTATACATTGAAAGCGCCTGGGATGCCTTGTTCTGCTTTGTATACAGGTCGCCCAGGGCCTTGTAGTCCGCGGTCGCGTCGGGGTTCATCGCGATTGACTGTTCATAGGAGATCACGGCCTCGTTGACCTCGCCGTTGCTCGCCTGGCACTTGGCCAGCGAAGAGAGCACGGTCACGTTTCTCGGATCGAGCGCCAGCGCCTTCTGGTACATCGCGACTGCCTTGGCATATGATCCCTGTTTCTGGTAGATCGCGCCGAGCGATGCGTACATCGCGGCATCGGCCTCACCTGCCGCGACCGCGCCCGCAAGTGCCTTGCCCACCTCGTCGGGCGTGCCTTTCGACATCACGAGCTCGTTATAGCGTTTGTAAAACCCCTTGATGGAGGGATCCGCCTTGAGCGCGGCGCGGTAGGCAACGAGGGCGCCGGCCATGTCTTTCTGCTCGTACAGCATGTCGCCGAGGTTTTTCTGCGCGGCAGCGTCGGCCGGGTTGAGCGTCACGTATTTCTTGAGATACACGGCGGCGTCGGCGGTGTTGCCGGCCTTCACCGCGATATCGTAGAGGGTCTTGAACACCTCGGGGTTCGTGGGCGTAAGGACCGCGAGTTCCTTGAAAATATCGGTTGCCTTTGTGCAATTCTTGCTCTTGTAGCACGCCTGCCCGTACAGAAGCAGGAAGGAGGCGGTCTTTGCGTCGGCGCCAGTAACCATGCCCAGATATTTCACGGCCTCGTCATAGTTCTTTTTCTTGTTTTCGAATTCGCCGATAGCCATGGCGGTCTTGGAATCGTTGGGGTTCTTTTCCAGGCATTTCTTGTACATATCCATGGCCTGGTCGTTTTTATTCTGCTTCGCATACAGGTCGGCAAGCGCCCTGTATTCTTTTATGTCCTGAGGATTGAGGGCGACCACCTGTTCGTAGGTGATGGTGGCTTCCTTCACGTTGCCGTTCTTTGCCTGGCAGAACGCAAGAGCGGAGAGGGCCTCGTTGCTGCGCGGGTCAAGCTGGAGGGCCTTGGTGTACATCTCGATTGCCTTGGGGTAATTTGCCGCATTCTTGTACACCGCGCCGAGGGTCATATACATCGCGGCATCGGCCTCGCCCGCGGCGATGGCGCCCTTGAGGGCCTTGACGATGTTCTCCTGCACGCCCTTTGCGGTCACCAGTTCGACATACCGTTTGTAAAAGCCCTTGGCCGCGGGGTCTGCAAGGAGCGCGGCGTTATAGGCCGCCAGCGCGCCGTCCGCGTTTTTCTCCTCATACAGAATGTCGCCGAGGTTCTTCTGCGCCGCGGCGTCGGCCGGCTTGAGGCTGAGGTATTTTTTGAGATACATGGAAGCGTCTTTTTTGGTGCCGCCCTCTTTTGAGGAAATATCGTACAGCATCCTGAACACTTCGGGATTGAGCGGCGTCAGCTTCGCAAGCTGGAGAAGCACTTCAGAGGCCTTTTTGAAATTCTTGGCATTATAGCATGCCTGCGAGTATTTGAAGAGAAACTCCTTGCTGTTTGTTTCGGCTCCTCCCACCATGCCGTAATATTTCATGGCTTCGTCGTAATTCTTCTGGTTGTTGAGGTAATCACCCACGATAAGGGCGATCTTGGAGTTCTGC
>PMZT01000035.1 GCA_003170085.1 Planctomycetia bacterium
TGCGGCGACGGCGTCATCGACTGGCGGCGGGTGATCGCGATCCTCCGCAAGGCCCCGCGCGACCTCGTCCTCTCGGTCGAGTGCGGCACGGTGGAGCAGGCCGCGCTGAGCCTCAAGCACCTGAAGGCGTTGCTGTAACCGGCAGCGCACCCTGCAACTTTGCGCGGTCGCCGCGGCGACCGCGCAAAAACGCCGTATGTTGGCGGGGCGTATTGGCATACGGCGCGGCGGGTACGGAGACCCGCCGCGCAAAACCTGAGAAGCTGCGCTGTCGTATTAAGGAGTCCGTCATGGCGAAGCACCTGCTCGGCTGCACGTTGTGGTCGCTCAACCTGCCCGACACGGTCCAGTCATTGGAGACCGCCGCCCAGATGGGCTTCCGGTGCGTGCAGTTCACGTTCCGGCAGGAGTCGGACATCGATGCAGCGGGGATGGCCAGGATTCGCGAGGCGCTGAAGCGCACGGGCCTCGCGGTCCCCGGCGGCATGGTGGGTTTCATTGGCGAGGACTGGACGAGCATCACCAGCATCCGCCGCACGGGCGGCATCGTCGACCCTGCCACGTTGCCCGAGCGTCTGGAGCGTTGTCGCCGGTGGGGCGCCGCCATGGCTGCCCTCGGCATACGCCACGTGACTTCC
Source organism: Planctomycetia bacterium (assembly GCA_003170085.1). Classification (GTDB taxonomy): domain Bacteria; phylum Planctomycetota; class Phycisphaerae; order FEN-1346; family FEN-1346; genus FEN-1346. The sequence continues at coordinate 639 of PMZT01000035.1, forward strand.
CACGCGGGGTTCCTGCCCGAGGCCGGGGCGCCCAACTACGCCGCCGTCCTGGATCGCCTGGGCCAGATGGCCGATGCCTTCCATGCCGCGGGTCTGACGGTGGGCCTCGAAACGGGGCAGGAGTCGGCGGCGGTCCTGATGCACATCCTGAAGGACCTTGGCCGCGATTGGGTGACCGTCAATTACGACCCTGCCAATTTCATCCTGTACGCGTCGGATGATCCGGTTCGGGCGGCACGGGTGCTGGGGCTGCGGGTCTCGATCGCCCACATGAAGGACGGTTTACCATCGGCCAAACCTGGCGAGCTCTGGGGCGACGAGGTGCCGCTCGGCACCGGAAAGGTCGATTTCAGGGCCGTTGTGGCGGCTTTGGAGGCCGGCGGTTTCACGGGGGCGCTGATTATCGAGCGTGAGGCCGGCACGAACCGCCTGGGCGATATTGCGGCCGCCAAACGGTATCTGGAGGCCCTGATGGCCTGATTCCGCCGGTTGGCCGCCCCGTTCGCAGGGGGTGCGCCGGCATGCCCAGGGGGCAGGGGGAGTGCCCTCGGCCCAGAAAAGCTCAAAAAAACGATTTTTTTCGTGACAAGCCCCGTTTTGTGGCGTATTAACTAATAGGTGCGGGGCAGGTTACAGCGACCTCATGGGGCTATTTTGGGTCAGTAACCGCGGGCGACTTTCTCCCCAACGGGCCGTCGGGAGACGTCATGGCTAAAGCCATTGCCGCAGTGGTAGGTGCGTTGCAACATGGGGGCAGCCTCAGCGCTGCAACCGATTACGATGTTTCCCTGATGCTCGCCTTCCAGAAGGGCAACGAGCTGGCCTTCCAGGAGCTCGTCGAACGCAACCACACGCGGGTCATTGGACTTGTCTACAGATTTATAGGCGATTCGGCCGACGCCGAAGACCTGGCCCAGGAAGTGTTCCTCCGCATCTATCGCGCCCGCCTCACGTACAAGCCCACGGCCAAGTTCTCGACCTGGATGTTCCGCATCACGGCCAACGTGAGCCTGAACGCCTTGCGGTCGCGGGCCAGCCGCCGCGACGACGTCTCGATCGACCAGATGGCCGACGTTCACGAAGGTCCCCGGGCCATTCCCGACCCGGAAAGCCGCATGCCCGATGAGCACATGCACCAGGAAGAGCTTCGGACCAAGGTGCGGGAAGCGATCCACACGCTTCCCGAGAAGCAGCAGATCGCCGTGGTCCTCAATAAGTACGAGGGGATGAGCTACGCCGACATCGCCCGCACGATCGGCTGCAGCACGATGGCGGTCAAGAGCCTCCTGGCCCGTGCCCGCGACAACCTGAAGGACCGGCTGCTGCTGTACCTCAGGACGGGCCGCGGCCGCCAGCGGATCGCGTAATCCCTTTTCGTCGTTCCCGCCGCACGTTCTCCGCATCGCCCGCTCGGGCCGTTTCTATCCTTTTTTCCGGAACCTGCCGCTTGCCCTTGGGTTTGACCTGTAGGTGCAGGGTTCGATTCGAGGTTGATTCCAATGACGCCTCCGACGTGCCACTGGGTGCGAAGCGTGCTGACGGCGTATCTCGACGGCGAGCTGAAACCGTCGACCGCGCAGGCCGTGCGCCGTCACCTGGAGCACTGCCAGTCCTGCAGCGAGCACGCCAAGCAGCTCGAGCAGGCATGGGAGACGCTGGACACGCTGCATGCGCCGCCGGTCCGCCCCGGCTTCACCGAGCGGATGATGGCCCGCATCGTGGAAGAGAAGGATCTTGAGGCCCTCGAAGAGCGTTTGCGTCCCGACCGCCGCCTGCGCCAGATCGTGGCTGCGGTGTCGGGTCTTGCCGCGGGCCTTGTGCTTGGCCTGGCGGCCTACACCTGGACCGGCCTGACGGCCGAGCCGGCCAGTCCGGTCGAACGCGAGGTCTGCCGCAACGTGGCTTTCCTCGAGGACGCCGATCTCGTGGACGAGATGGCGGTCATCGAGGCGATGGACCGTTTGTCGGGCAAGTCGATCGCCGAGGATGGAGTCTGACGCCGTGGACGCGCGCCGCGAACAACTCCTGGTGCTTCTCAACCGCCGGCGGCGGCACCTGCGCCTTGCGCTCGTGTGCCTGACCATGTTCCTCGTGGGCGGCATCACGGCCGTGATCCTCGAGCCCCGGATTCTCATCGGCGGTGTGTCGCCGGGCACGGATGGCATCTTCCCGCCGAACGTGCTGATCCGTCCCTCGTCGAAGGCGGTCGTGCCGGGCCCGCTGAACCTGGGCGAGCGCGTGAGCCTCGACCCGCGCGAACTCCAGGCGAACGTCCTGCGGTGGGCGTCGGTGTCGGAGAACGAGCGCCGCGTCCTGCTGGATCGCTACTGGCGTCTGACCGAGATGGACCCGGCCGATCGCGAACGCATTTTCGGGCAGTACGGCGCCTTCCGCGAACTTCCGGAGAAGCGGCAGGAATTCCTCCGCGCGCGGGCACAGAAACTGCGGGCGTTCATGCAGAGCCTGAGCGCCCAGGACCTGGCCCTGCTGGAGAGCATGAGCGATACCGAGCGGGCCCAGCGCCTGCTGGAGCTCTGGCAGGCCCGTCACAAGACGTGGTAGCCTGACGTACGGCAAATTCGGGGGGATGGCGCGGCGGTGAGATATCCTCCGCGCCAACTCTGTTTTTGTGCCGGACGAAGAACGCCTCGTACGGGCGGCCCTGCCCGCCACGGCGGGTCTTCGTCGTGGCCGCCCGTTGTGTCTGGACATAAAGCCAGACATGTAAGGTTTCTCAGAACTCGCCCAGGCGTCCTTCGATCAAGAGGTCCGGGCCGATCTTCTCGACCGTCATGTCGCTCATCGCGAGGGCCTCGGCCGGCGTGCGTTCTTCCAGGCCGGCCACCGGCCCTGGCGCCGCGGCGCCGCCCAGGATCCGCGGATTGATGAAGATCATCACGCGGTCGGCCAGGTTGGCCGCAAAGAGCGATCCGAAGAGTCGCGGGCCGCCTTCGACCAGGACCCGCGACCAGCCGCGCTTGCCCATGTCCTCAATCATCGCCGCCAGCGACACGCCGCTGCTATCCCGCGGCACCTCGACCAGCGTGCAGCCGGCCTGCCTGAGGGCGCCTGCGCGATCGGCCTGCGACGCGAGGGCTGCGGCGGTCGTATAGACGAGCACGGGCACCTGGCCCGCGGACCGCGCCGGCTCCTCGGCGGGGTCGATGACCAGCCGCCCGTCGACGATAACCCGCGCGGGTTGGCCGCGCTCGGGCAGCGGCTCGACGTGCCGCACGGTGAGCGACGGCCTGTCGGCCAGGGCGGTTCCGGCGCCCACGACCACGGCGTCGCACACGCGTCGGACTTCGTGGACGCGGCGGCGGCTTTCCTCGGACGAAATCCAGCGGCTGTCGCCCGAGGCCGCGGCAATGCGCCCGTCGAGCGTCATCGCCCATTTGGCGATCACGAGCGGCCGCCCCGTGCGGAGGCGCTTGAAGAACGCGGCGTTCAGATGCCGCGCCCGTTCCTCGCACACGCCCACCGTGGTTTCGAGGCCTGCCTGCCGGAGGACTTCAAGCCCGTGGCCGGCGACCTCCGGAAACGGGTCGGTCACGGCCGCCACAACGCGGCGGAGGCCGGCCGCAAGGATGGCTTGGGTGCAGGGGGGCGTTTTTCCGAAATGGCAGCACGGCTCGAGCGAGACGAAGAGCTCGGCCCCGCGGGCCAGGGCGCCCGCCTGCTCGAGTGCCGCGACCTCGGCGTGCGGTCCGCCGAAACGGGCGTGGTGGCCTTCGCCGACGATGCGGTCGCCCTGGACGATGACGGCGCCGACCATGGGGTTAGGCTCGACCCGCCCGAGACCCTGGACGGCCAGGTCGAGCGCCCGGGAGATGAACCGCTCATCGCGGTCGGTCGTGGCCACGTCAGTCCTCCTCGGGCGAGGGCTCCGATTCGGCTTCAGCGTCCATCTTCGGACCGAAAATGTACTCGAGCGCCACGGCGACGACGCCCACGACCAGGTACACGTCGGCCAGGTTGAAGATGTAAGGCCAGTTGAGCGTCCATCGGCTGAACTGCATGTGGGCGGTCATCTGGATAAGGTCGCGCACGTATCCGAACAGCAGGCGGTCGTAGAGATTGCCGAACGCCCCGGCCAGGACCAGGCCGCACCAGAGGTGCATCCACTTCTGGCGGGCCCGCGCCATGGCGAAGACGTAGAAGATGAGGGCCGATGTGGCCAGCGTCATGAGGATGGTGATCGCCCGCCCGGCGGAAACGCCGATGCCGAAGCCGTCGGAGAAGTTGAAGCCGAAGACGATGCCGGGGTTCTTGCTGGCAATGAGGCAGAGGAAATCCTGGATAAGCCAGACTTGGCGGCCGCCGTCCTGGTAGGGGCCCTCCAGGAAGCTCCACGCGAGATACTTGCTCGCCACGTCCAGGGCAAAGCCGAGGCCGACGGTCAACCACAGGCGTTTGTGGCTGGCGCGGTCGGTTACAGCAGACCCTTCTCTTCGCGGCGTTTGCATTCGATGCAGTACTTGGCGTGGGGCTTGATTTTGAGACGGGCCTTGGGAATCTCGCCGCCGCACTCGATGCAGCAGCCGAACTTCTTCTTCTCGATGCGTTCGAGGGCCTCGTCAATCTCATTCAGCGTGGCTTGTTCGGTCTCGATGAGCCCCAGGTTGAATTCCTGCTCGTAGTTATCGGAGCCTATATCGGCCATGTCGAGCGGCATCTTCGAGAGGTCGCCGCTGGCGTCCTGACGGCTGTTCTGCAAAGCCGCGTTCTCCAGCGCCGTCACGTCGCCGGTCATCAGGCGCCGTTTCTCTAGCAATACCCTCCGGAAAACTTCCAGGTCTCTTGCCCGCATTCCGCCGTTTCCCTTAGTCATGGGATGCCCATTCTGACCTTGAAAAGCGCCACACTATATTCCCTTGTCCCCACGATGTCAAGCGCAACCGACGCGACCGAACACATTATGCTTATTATTCGGCCGCCACCTCGTGCAAGGCAAGGGGGCGACGCGCAGCAAGGCCGATGGATATCTTCGGCTTGTTTCGGTGCCGGCAGGAGTTCTTTTCTTGCGGCTGTGATTGACGCTGCGCGGTGGGTCTCC
>PMZT01000060.1 GCA_003170085.1 Planctomycetia bacterium
GCTGTTGGGCGACCAGCTATGCCAGGAGTTCATGCACGAGCGGTTGCAGGTCATTCGGCGGGCCTCGCCGCCCGTGGCCGGCAGGATGTAAAGCGCGCTGTCGCGCTGCGTGAGCATGAAACTGTCGGCCTGGCAGAAGACGATCCATTTGCCGTCGGGCGAGCATCGTGGGAAGTAGTTGCTGCGCTCGTTGGCCGAGGCGCCCGCCAGGGGCTCCGGCGTGCCGCCCTTGCCGCCGTTGAACGGAATGCGGAAGAGGTCGAACCGGAACTTCTCGCGGCCGCTGAGAAACTCCTCGCACTCCTCGGGTCTCAGCAGAACCTCCACCGAGCGGGGGATCTTCGGCAGCCGCCTCATCTTGGCCCGGGCGAAGAAGAGGGTCCGACCGTCGGCGCTCCACGACGGATTACTTTGCACCAGCGCCGGGTCATCGGCCCCGGAAAGCGGCTGGAAGGTCTTCGCCTGAGTGTCATAGACGACCAGGATACCCTGGACGGGGAAGAACAGTTGCGAAAAGGCCAGTTCCGGCCGGGGGACGAAGACCGAGCGATCCTTGACCGTGCTGATCACGTACCGGCCGTCGGGAGAGATCTGCGAGAGGAGACCGAACGTCGGCTCGCCGTCGTCTCGTCGGAAGTCCGACCAGGTCATGATCTTGCTCTTGTCGAGGACCATCTCCGGGGCGATCGGCACGATGGCGTAGGCGCCCTTGTCATTGGCATAGTCGATGTCCAGCCCGATGAAGCTCCCGTTGGCCGAGAAGGAGTGGCAGTTGGCGCACACGGGCAGCTTGTCCAGGACCACCGGCGGTTGCTGCTTGGAGGAGACGGGGCCCAGCCTCCACTGGATCCGGGAGGGGTCCTTGACGGCGTCGATGAAAGGCAGGGGCACGTCGCGGTAGAAGACGGGGGCGCCGACCTCGTCGCGCGAGGTGCCGATGGACACGCGGCCCGCCGAGAGGATCTTCCCCGGCTCCGAAATGTAGGGTGGGTGCTCTGCACCCACGCGGTCGCTGTCAGCTCTCCGGTATCCCAGGATGGTAACGTGCGCCGGCTTCTCGACGCTGCGGCGCTTCATCTCCTGCCACTCGGAATCCGACGGTTGCCAGGACGAGGCGGCGGCCACGTCGAAGACCCGCCGTGGTGGGGCGGTCAGGCGGCCCGGGCCGTCCTCGAACTCGACCAGGACCAGCCACGCATCGGCGGCCGGCTGGCTGTCTTTCCAGCGGAACGTGGGCGCCACGATCTCGGGCGGGAAGACCGCTCCGTCAAACGGATAGGAAATGGTCAGGGCGCCGTAGTGGCCCTGCGGCTGGTAGGCGCGCAAAATTTCCTCAGGGGCAGGGTCCGCCCCTCGGACGGCAGACGACCACGCCAGCAGAACCAACCCTGCCAGTAGCGTGACCGCCCCGCCACGGCGGGTCTTCGACACGGCGATCTTACGGTGATAATGCCTCATGCGTTGTATTATACGTAGCGACCATTTCAGGGATAGGGCTTTAGGAGTTCTTGGGGACAAAAGATTCCGATCACCGTCGCACCAGGGCGGTCGCAAGCCAGCCCACGCCGTAGATGGCCACCAGCGGATCGAGCAGGTAGTCCCACAGGTTCGTCGATTCCAGGAGGCCGGCGCACCAAGCCAGGACGATGATGGGGACGAAGGCGGCGGCGCGGTAGCCGCGCCACCGGCCCCAGGCGGCCAGCACCAGAAGGATGCCCAGCATCGCCAGCGGCCGGTACCCCAATTCGTAAGGGTCCCAGCCGCCTATGCCCAGCGTCAGGGGATAGAGGACCAGCCCTGCCAGCGAGGTGCAGGCGAAGATGGCCGCGTGGTCCTTGCAGCCGAGCACCGGCCGGCCGGAGAGGTATTGCCAGGCGCTCGCCCCCAGGAGGAGAAGGGTGGTGATGCTGAAGTCGCCGATCCGCCCCCTGAGGTGCTCGATGGGCGAGAGGCCGCAGATAGGCACCGACAGGGCCGCTGCAACCACCAGGGGCACGAGCCACCGCCAGCGGGGGCACGCTCGCGCCATCAGCCTGAGCAGAAGGGCCGAGAAGAGCAGGATCGGGCTGGCGTACGCCAGGACCAGGTGGTAATCGAAGGGCCTCATGGCTTGGCCCTCAGCCAGGCAAGGTTGAACATGATGTGCTTGATGCCGAGGCGGTTCCAGGAATAGGTCAGGTGCAGCATGCCGTCTGACGCCAGGAAGAGGCACGGGTACGAAAACGCGCCGGTGCCCTCGGGGAACTCATGTACGATTTCCCATTGGCGGCCGCCGTCGGAGGAGATCGCCACGGAGAGATTCATCCGCCTGGTGGAATTGTTGAAGGCCAGCATCAGGCGGCCGTCGGGCAACCTGACGGCCATGAGCGAGGAGTTGGGCGCGGTCAGGTTGAGGCGGACGGGTTTGGTCCAGTCCTCGCCGGCGGTAGTGGTGGTCATGAGGGTGATGCCCTTGCCCATGTTCCGCATAAGGGCGACGGCCTCCGCCGGTCCGGTGGCCACGATGGAAGGCTGGAGGCTGCCCCGGGCCTGTTGCATCCGGACCTTGCCGAGGACCTCGCCGGAGGGGCCGAGATGCACGAGTTCCGGAAACTTCGACACCCCTTGGTGATAGGTGGGCAAGGCGATCGAGCCATCGGTGTAGGCGAAGGCCGGCGTCCGCACCAGGGTGGTCATGTTAAGCATGGGGTTCAGAACCAACCGCCGCGCCGCCGTCCAGGATTGTCCGCCATCGCAGGTCATCTTGACGTTGACGGCGCCGCTGGACCAGCCGCCGACCGAGGTCGTTACGTAGAACAGCCACGTCCGGCCCTGCGGATCGGTCAGGAGGGTGGGGTTGCCTAGGGTCTTGATGTAGCGGTGAACTTCCCGCGCGGTCTGCTCGCGATTCACCAGGAGTCGGGCCGGTCCCCATTGACCCGCCGCGCGGTCGAAGGTGGCGTCGTATAGCGCCGTATCGGTGGCGAGTTCGTGGGTGCCGCCGTACCAAGCCGCCAGGATGTTCCCGCCGGGCAACTCGGTCAGCGTTGAACTGTGGACCTGGGGCGTGTCCTTCGGCAGCGGCAGAAACTGTTCCTTGTAGAAGGGGGCGCCGCCGTCATCTTGGTGGGCCAGGGCAAACTCCAGCGGCGGCCGCGGTCCCAGACTCTTAACCGCCGCCAGCGTCATGGCGATGGCCAGCGCCGCCCAGAACGCCGCGCCCCAGAAGCCCCCGACGAAGTCCCGCCGAGGAGGGGCATTGCCGGGGGATATTGTTGTTGTCGTTCGATGGCCCAAGCGAGGGTGTCCTTACGTCCAGCGTCAGCCGCAACCGCTCAGACTGGCCCGACCCGCCTGCGGGCCGTAGCCCTACGGCGGGCGAAGGCTCGACCCTCCGCCCGATGCCCCTGGGCTTTGGGCCGCCGCGCTAGGGGTCCTTACGGTTCCTTGCCCGGCTGGAACAGGATGTTCAGTTTGCCCGAGAGGTCCTTGAGTTGGGCGATCTCGGCGTCGGTGATCGGCGTGTACCCCAGGCCCACCTCGAACGCGCGGCGGTGGAGGACGTCGCTGTGCGGCGGCAGGATGGCCGTGGCGCCCTGGCTGAGCGTCCACCGCACCGAGCGCGATTGCTCGTCGGGATCGGTGATCGGCTCGTACCACATCTTCGAGAACGGGCCGGGCTCACGCGGGCCTTTTGGCCACCGCTGGCGGGCGAGGCTCTTGATGCCCATGATGGCCATGCCGCGGGCCTTGGCCTTCTCGACGACCTCCAGCCCGAAGTTGGCGCCGTACCAGTACGAGAAGTTGATCGGGAACATGATCGAGTCGAACTCGAACTTGTCCATCGCCGCCAGCGCCGCCGCCTCGGTATGGGCCGAGAACCCGACGTGCCGGATGCGGCCGTCCTTCTTCGCCTCCTGGATGAACTCCCACGCGCCGCCCTTGCCGAAGACGGTCTCGACGTCCTTATCGACCTTGTAAACGTGATGGAGCTGGTAGAGGTCAAAGTGGTCGGTCTTCAGGCGCTCGAGCGACCGCGCGAACTCGGCCCGCGCCTCCTCGGCCGTCCGCTTGGCGGTCTTGCAGGCGAGGAAGACCTTCTTGCGGTATGGCTCGAGGGCGGGGCCTACCTTGACCTCGGCGTCGCCGTACTCGGGGGCGACATCGTAGTAGTTCACGCCTTTCTCGAACGCCTCGGCCACCAGGCGATTCGTGGCCTCCTGGTCGATCTTGGCGGCCACCAGCCCGCCGAAGCCGACGATCGAGAGCGAGATGCCCGTCTTGCCGAACGGACGCTTCGGCATCGTGGCCGCGTTCGACGGGGCGACGGTATCGGTTGCGCCCCACGCCCAGCGAACGTTCGCCGTCAGCACCGCCGTCGAGACGGCCGCCAGCTTCAGGAATTCACGTCGTTGCATGTGTGGCTCCTTGTTAGAGCAGGTGAGAATGGAGCAGTTGAGCAGGTGAATAGTACGTCAAGCAACCGCGGTCACCTGTTCACCTGTCACCTGTTCATCCTTAGACGTTTTTCAGGAACGCCGCCAAATGCCGGCCGATGTGCCTGCGGAGCGCCTCGGCGTACGCCTCCTCGTGGCGCTGGAGCGCGCCCAGCAGGCGCCCGCGGAACCGCCGGCCGCCGTCCTCCGTCAGGACCGAGCCGAACGTTACGTGCAGCACCTCGCGCGTGTCAAAGTGGTCCAGCATGCCTGGCAAGAGGTTGTCGGCCAGGACCGACGCGATCGGCACGCGGTCGATACTCGCCGAAACATTATACGTCGCCCGGTCGGCCGGGTAACAGTAGCGGGCGAAGTCGAGGATCTCGCGGAAAAGGCCAAGCTCGCACCGGGCGATCACACGCAGGGCCTCAAGGTAGCTCGTGCCGGCGGTCTTGACGTGCATCCGCCGCCCGCCGTGCCGCGCCGCCATCTCGTACACGCTGAACTTGTCGCTGCCCGAGTGCAGGCTGATCTTGTAGTTGCCGAACCGCTCGGCGATCGCCAGGTGGGCCACCAGGTCGCGCTCGAGGGCCGCAAGGTCGCCGATGTAGTCGACGCCTTTTTCGAAGCGCCCGACGAACCGCGGGGCGAGGCTCACCCACTCAACGCCCATCCGCCTGAGTTCCTGCGCCACGTAGTAGTGCTCGGCCGGCGAGGTCGGCGTGTCGGTCTCATCGACCGAGACCTCAAGCTCGAAGCGGCCCGGCCCCAGCGTTGCCGCGAGGTGCCGATAGAGCGCCGCCGTGTGCGCGACCGCCCGCCCATACTTGACGGCCGCCCGCTGCAAGATGCCGGCGTCGAACGTGATTGCGTGGCCGCCGCCAAGGTCGATGCCGAGGTTCGCGTAGCGCCGCTCGGTGTCGGCGGGCGTGGTTTCGAGGGCGGTCCAGGGCAGCCCGTCGAACTTCGTCTCGAGGAGCACCTCGTCGGCCGCATCGGCGGTGTTATCGACGTGGTCGCCGGGGTCGATCGTGTAGCAGAGGAACCCGGCGGCGGCGCACTGGCTGATCGCGTCGGTGGCTTTCAGGTGGTCGGCATCGGCGCCGAAGCCGGTGCGGAACCCCGTCTGGAAAACGCCCCACGTGGCGTCGTCGATGACCTGCTGGGCCGAGCGCTGCGTCCGCGTCATCTCGCGCATCGACTGCTGCGCGAGCATCGGCACGTACCCCGTGCCGCGCACGGCCAGCACGTGGCCTGGCGTGGCAAGGCCCAGCCGGTCGCCCAGGCCGATCGACGGCCGCCCCGCGACAAGCTGCGGCGCGGTCCAGACGAGGGCGCGGCGGAGGGCCGCGGCGGTCTCGGGCGCACGGGGCGCCTCAAGGACTTCCATCGCCCCAAGCACCGGCAGGGTGACTTGCCGGACCGGCGAGGTGAAGATATCGGCGACGGCCGGACGCCCGCCCGCGGGCCACGCGATGAGGAGCGACTTCTGAAGGTCGCGCCGCGCCAGGCCCACGACCGCGCCGCCCTCGGCCGCGAGCGACTCGGCGTACACATCGGCGCCGATGGCGGCGGCGAGCGCCGCGGCAAGCTGGGAGTTCGTCGGCGTGGATACCGGCCCGGGGGCCAGGCTGCTCCAGGTCACAGGCATGAGGTCATTCCTCTTCGCTTGCGTGGCACGGCCTTGCGCTGCCGGGTAGCCGTGCGCCGTCGGCGGAAGCACGGCCGCGCAGCGGCGCGAAGCCGTGTCACCCGGGCCACTATATTACCCAAGTACACGGCCGGTCCGCAATCGGCGGCTTGCGATGACTTTTTTCCAAGAGGATTGATTGTAAGAACCCACGCAGTGTCGCCGCAACGCGCTTGTCATTTCTCGCGGCTCCGTTTTGCCTTGCATGGGTCCGAGGGGGGTGATAGATTGGCCGCGCTCGGCAAGGCGACAGGCAGGCGAATGGAAGAGACCCTCACGACACTATTTGCAACGTGGCCGTTCGGCATTTTCTTCCTGGTCGCGGGCTTGTGTATCGGCAGCTTTCTGAACGTTTGCATCTGCCGGTTGCCGGCGGGGAAGAGCATCGTCTGGCCCCCGTCGCAGTGCGTGTCTTGCCAGACGCCGATTGCGTGGTACGATAACATCCCGGTCGTCAGTTACCTGGTGCTGGGTGGCCGGTGCCGGCGATGCGGGGCGACGTTTTCGGCCCGGTACATGATCGTCGAGCTTGTCACGGGCCTGCTCTGGTTCGGATACTGGCTGGCGTATTTCAAGCTGGGCATCCGGAGCGGGGCGGACCATCCGGGCGTGTACCTGGTCCACGTGGCGCTCGTGTCGGCGCTGCTGGCGTCGGGCGTTATTGACTACGACCGCAAAGAGATTTACACCGCGATCACCAACTTTGCCGTCGGGGCGGGCGTCGTGGGCTCGTTCATCTGGCCGGCCGTGCAGCAGATCGGCATGTACGATCAGATCCGGTGGCTGCCGGACATCACGGGCCTGGAGCGGGTCGACGCGGCCGTGCTTTCGCTGGTGGGCGCCTCGGTGGGCGTCGGGGTGATCAGCGCAACGCGGTTCCTCGGGGCGCTGGCGTTCCGCCGCGAGGCGATGGGCGTGGGCGATGCCTACCTCATGGCGGCCATCGGCGCCTGCCTGGGGTGGGAGGCGACGATCCTGGTGTTCATGGTGGCGCCGTTCATCGGCCTGCCGTTCGGGTTCTGGCAGTTGTGGCGCGAGCGGAAGCAGACGCAGGCCGAGGCCGGCGAGGAGGCCGAGGAGCCGCCGCCTCCGAAGGTCGGGTATGCGTCGTTCGTGACGACGGTGCTGGGTTTCGCCCTGTTCCTGGCGGCCGCGCTGGAGGCCCGCCCGGCGTGGGGCCTGGCGGCGCGGGGCCTCGTTCTTGCGGGCCTCGTGGCGTTTGGCATCAGCTTCCTCCTGCTGCGGCGCGAAGAGGGGGCTGGGGCCGAGGAGCCGTCGGAGGAAGAATCGCCGGCCAAGGAAGAAACGCCGGAGCAAGCGGGCCACGAGATTCCGTACGGGCCGTTCCTCGGCATGGCGGCGTGCGTGGTCATGCTGGTGCAGAATTACGCGGTGGACTGGTTTCGGCCGGGACTCCAGGCCCTTTTCAGCGAGTGGCTTGGCCGAGCGGTTTGAGCGTGCAACTTGACAATAGATACTGCCCGATGCGGGAATCCATGAAAGGAGTTCGCGATGCTACGGGGTAATGGTTTGAGTCGGTTGGTCGTGGTGGCTGCGATTGTTGGAGCGATCGCGATGGCGACGGGGTGTAACCAGCAGCAGCTTCAGGAGCGCAACGTGGCGCTTCAGAAGCAGCTCGAGCAGTCCATGGGCCAGAACGCGGACCTCCAGGCCCAGAACGATACGCTGAAGGCCCAGAACCAGTCCTTGTCCTCGGACCTCGATCGGGCCCGCCAGGCGGCCATGAGCAGGCCGGGTGGCCCAGGGTCTACGCTGCCCGCGCGGCCGACCCGCGTCAAGCCTGAGTTCGGCGAGGGCGTTGAGACGGCCCAGATCGGCGAGACCACGACGATCACCCTGCCTGAGTCCATCATCTTCGACTCCGGCAAGGCCGACCTCAAGTCGAGCTCGAAGCGCGTCCTCGACAAGATCGCGGCGGTGCTGAACAAGGACTATGCCGGCGACCGTATTCGCGTCGAAGGCCATTCCGACAACCAGCCGATCAAGAAGACCCAGAACCTGTGGGACGACAACTGGGAACTCTCCTGCAACCGCTCGATGACGGTCCTCCGATACCTGCTCTCCAAGGGCGTCGACCCCAAGCGGACCTACGCCGCCGGCTACGCCTTCTACAAGCCCGTGGCGTCGAGCGATACCGCGGCCGGGCGCGCCAAGAACCGGCGGGTGGTCATCGTGGTCTATCCGCAGCACGATGCGGCCGGGGCGAAGTAGCGACTGAGCATTTTCGCGGCTGATCCGGAGACGCGCCGCGCAAAGTGGCGTTGTGCGGCTGGGTTCCCACGGGGGCGAGAGCCGCACGGAGGTATGTAAGCCGGTGATTGTGATTGTCGATTACGGGATGGGCAACCTTCGCAGCGTCCAGAAGGCGTTCGAACGGATCGGCCGCAAGGCCGAGGTGACCGATAAGCCCGAGAAGGTCGCGGCCGCCGAGCGGCTGGTGGTGCCCGGCGTCGGGGCGTTTGCCGACGCCATGGCGGCCCTGCGGGCGCGTCACCTGGTGGAGCCGATCCGCGAATTCTGCGCGCGCGGCCGGCCCATGCTCGGCATCTGCCTGGGCCTGCAGGTGCTCCTCGACGACAGCGAGGAGTTGCCGCTGGGCGCCCCGGCCGGTGCGCCGCTCGTGAAGGGCCTCGGCCTCATCCCCGGACGGGTCGTCAAGTTCGGGCCGCACGTTACGGCCTCGGGCCTCAAGGTTCCGCACATGGGCTGGAACGTCGTGGAGTTCGTGAAGCCGTCGCCCCTCTTTGAAGGGATGCCGCGGCAAGGTGTTTACTTTTACTTTGCGCATTCCTATTATGCGAAGCCGCTGGATGAGGCCGTGACGGTCGGCCGCACGGAGTACGGCGGGCCGTTCGCCAGCGCGGTGGCCGTGGGCAACATCTACGCCACACAGTTTCACCCGGAGAAGAGCCAGGCCGTGGGCCTGGCTGTCCTTGAGAATTTCGTGACGCGGACGTAATACAACAACGCCACCTGGGCGTTTGCGCGGTGCGATCTCCGTACCCACCGCGCAAGAATGGCAGTCTTTGCCGCGCCGGGGGCGCGGCGGGTGCGGAGACCCGCCGCGCAACGTGGTGTTGTAGGGGTAGGGGCTTTCTCGGGCGGACTTATGCTCATTCTACCGGCGATCGATCTTCGCGGTGGCCGGTGCGTCCGACTGCGGCAGGGCGATTACGCCCGCGAAACGGTCTTCGACGAGGACCCCGTGGCGGTGGCCCGCAGGTTCGAGGCGGCCGGGGCGAAGTGGCTGCACGTGGTCGATCTCGACGGCGCCCGCGACGGCGAGCCGAAGAACCTCGACACGATCCGCGCCATCGTCGCGGCTGTGAAAATGTCGGTCGAGGTGGGCGGCGGCATCCGGACGACCGACGCCGCGGCCGACGTGCTGGCGATGGGTGTGCGGCGGGTCATCGTGGGGACGCGCGCGGTGCGCGAGCCGGCGTGGCTCCGCGAGATGGCCGGCAAGTTTCCCGGCCGCGTGGCGCTGGGGCTCGATGCGCGGGGCGGGCGCGTGGCGGTCGAGGGGTGGCAGGAAGAATCGACCAGGACGGCGACGGAGGTGGCGGCGTCGGTCAGGAATCTGGCGCTGGCCGCCATCATCTATACGGACATTGCCCGCGACGGTATGATGGCGGGGCCCAACGTCGAGGCCACGGCCGAGCTGGTGAAGGCGAGTCCGTTTCCGGTCATTGCCTCGGGTGGCGTGACGACGGTGGGCGACGTGGAGCAGGTGAAGGCGGCCGGGTGCGCCGGCGCGATCATCGGCCGGGCGCTTTACGAAGGGAAAATTATGCTCGAAGCGGCCCTGGCGGCCGCGGGCGATCAGCTTGGTTAGCTGCCGCGCTGGCGCGGCACGTCAATCCAATTCACTGACTTGGAGGCAACGATGGCTGAAGTCCAGACCGAAGCGATTCGCAATGTGGTGCTCGTGGGCAACAGCGGCGCCGGCAAGACGCAACTCGCCGAAGCCATGCTCCACAAGGCCGGGATGACCACTCGCCTGGGCACGCCCGAAGAGGGCACCACGGTCAGCGATTTCGAGCCCGAGGAGAAGGACCGCCAGGCCAGTATCTTCACGTCGGTGCTCAACCTGAAGTGGAAGGGGGCGCACGTCAACCTGCTCGACGCCCCCGGCTACGCCGACTTCATCGGCGCGGCCTTGTGGTCGGTGTGGGCGGCCGATACGGCGGTTCTGGTCCTCAACGCCGCGTCGGGCGTCGACATCCACGGCCGCCGCCTTTTCCAGGCCGCCACCGACATGGGCCTGGCCCGCATGATCGTCGTGAACCGTTCCGACGCCGAGAACGTGGACCTCGAAACGCTTGTCGAGCGCATCCGCGAGGCGCTGGGCGCATCGTGCCGGTTGATGTCCGTGCCGGTGGGCCAGGGCCCGGAGTTCAAGGGCGTTGTCGATGCGTTCACCCAGACCGAGGGCGCCGAGGCGCTCATGGACGTGGCCGCCGCCCACGCCGACCTGATCGACTCCATCCTGGTGGTCGATGAGGGGCTGATGGAGCGGTTCCTCATGGAAGAGAAGATCTCGCCCGAAGAGATGTCGGGCGCCTTTACGAAGGCCCTTCAGTCGGGCACGGTCGTGCCGATCTTCTTCACGAGCGCCCGCAAGGAGTTGGGGGTCGAGGCGGTCCTCGACATGATTGCCCAGTTCACGCCGAATCCCCGGCAGTCCCGGCCGCGCATGGCCCGCAAGGGCACCGAGGCCGAGGCCCCCGAGGTCGCCCTCGCGTGTGACCCGAAAGGCCCGCTGTGCGCCCAGGTCTTCAAGGTTGTGGCCGACCCGTACGTGGGCAAGGTGTCGTACCTGCGGGTGTACAGCGGCACGCTCATGGCCGACTCGGCGGGCCGCATCGGCGACGAGCGGCGCGACACGAAGATCGGCCAGCTCCTTCGCATCCAGGGCAAGGAAACGCAGACGGTTGCCTCGGCCATGGCGGGCGACATCGTGGGCATCTCGAAGGTGGACGATCTCAGCATCGGCCGCACCCTGTCGTCGAGCGCCGACGTGATGGTCATGGCGCAGCCGCCGATGCCGGTGCCGATGTTCTCGCTGGCGCTTCAGCCCAAGAGCCGCGGCGACGAGCAGAAGATCTCCGAAGTGCTGGCCAAGGCCCTCGAAGAGGACCCGACGCTCAAGACCACCCGCGACCGCCAGACCAACGAACTGGTCGTGAGCGGCGTGGGCGACATCCACCTCATGATGCTGCTGGCGCGGCTGAAGCGGCGCTACCAGCTCGAGGTGGATACGAAGCCGCCGAAGATTCCGTATCGCGAGACGATCAGCGCCAAGGCCGATGGCCACTACCGCCACAAGAAGCAGACGGGCGGCGCCGGCCAGTTCGGCGAGGTGTACCTGCGGGTCGAGCCGAAAGAGCGCGGCGGCGGGTTCGAGTTCGCCGACGAGACGTTCGGCGGCTCGGTTCCGCGGCAGTTCCTGCCGGCCATCGAAAAGGGCGTCCGCGAGGCCCTCGAGCACGGCGTCATCGCCGGTTACCCGTTCCAGGACGTCCTGGCGGCGGTGACCGACGGCAAACACCACCCGGTCGACTCCAAGGAAGTGGCGTTCAAGATCGCCGGCCGCAACGCCTTCAGGGACGCCGTCATGAAGGCCAAGCCGGTCATCCTCGAACCGCACGTCAACCTGGCGGTGACGGTGCCCGACGAGTACCTTGGCGCCATCACGGGCGACCTGAACAGCCGCCGCGGCCGCATCATGGGCATGGAGGCCGGCACCGGCGGCGTGCAGACCATCAAGGTCCAGGTGCCCCTGGCCGAGGTGGCCCAGTACAACACGCAACTGCGCAGCATCACGGGCGGGCAGGGCACCTACTCCATGGAGTTTTCGCACTACGAGGCGGTGCCGGCCTACGTCCAGCAACAAATCATCGACTCGGCCGCCAAGGTGAAGGAAGAGGAAGACTAGGCCGGTCGCCAACCCGTTTGCGTTCGTGGCGGGCATGGGCTATAATTCGCATGTTTGCCACCTCCAGGAGTGCGGACATCATGGCTGTGCTTCCCAGCCGCGAGGACGAGTTGCCGAAGATCATCGCGGCGATCGTTTCGACGTATGCCGAGGTTTCGAAGATTGATCACCTGGGGTCGCGGCCGCTGCCGTCGCGCGACGCCGTCATCGAGACCCTCGACGGCCTCCGCGAAGTCCTCTACCCCGGGTATTTCGGCCGCCGCAACTTCACGCCGCAGAATATCGCGTTTCATATCGGCGACCGCATCTACCAGTTGAATCGCGTGCTGGCCGAGCAGATCTACCTGAGCATCCTGCACGAGTGCCGGCGCACGCAGACCGAGTGCGGGCATTGCGAGGACCTGGCGGCCGATACGGCCCTGGAGTTCCTCCGCCGCATTCCCGGGATCCGGAGCCTGCTGGCGGCCGACGTCCAGGCGGCGTTCGACGGCGATCCCGCGGCCCGCAGCTTCGACGAGATCATCTTCTCGTACCCGGGGCTGGAGGCGATCACGGTCCACCGCATCGCCCACGAGTTGTGGGTGCTGAACGTGCCGCTGCTGCCGCGCATCATGAGCGAGATCGCGCACGCGGCCACGGGCATCGACATCCATCCGGGCGCGCGCGTCGGCCGCAGCTTCTTCATCGACCACGGCACGGGCGTCGTGATCGGCGAGACGACGGAGATCGGCGAGCGCGTGAAGATCTACCAGGGCGTGACGCTCGGGGCGCTCAGCTTCCCGAAGGACGAGAAGGGGCAGCTCATCCGTGGGCGCAAGCGCCACCCCACGATCGAGGACGACGTCACGCTTTACTCCGGGGCGACGATCCTGGGCGGCGATACCGTGATCGGTCGCGGCAGCACCATCGGCGGCAACGTGTGGCTGACGCATTCCGTGCCGTCGCATTCGGTGGTGATGATCGAAGACCCCGGCCTGGTGGTGGCCGACAAGCGCGCGGGGAAGTCGGCGCGTCCGGCCGCGTCGCCGCCCAAACCGGACGGAAAAGGATGATCTCTTTTTTTGCTTGCGGAGACGTAAACGCCGGTCTAGCATAAGGTTCGCTCAATTCGCATCATCATGAGGAGTTGCCGTTCTGTCATGGCCCATCCTCGTCGCGCTCGCGCGCATCGGCCCTGAGGCATGGGCCGCGGTGTTTGAGGGGCGAAGGGTTGGGCCGCTTGAGACGGGGGCATCGAACGCAGGTATCATTGTTGGATTATAAACAGGGGGTGCCCATGGCCACTGTGACGAAAAAAGAACTGACGGACCGGATCGCCGACGCCATCAAGATCAAGCGCGTGGCGGTCAAGGACATTGTCCAGCGGTTCTTCGATGAAATGGTCGTGGAGCTCGCGAAGAACAATCGCCTGGAGTTCCGCGACTTCGGCGTCTTCGAGGTTCGGATGCGCAAGCCGCGCATGGCCCAGAATCCCCGCACGCTCCAGCGCGTGGCGGTGCCCGTGAAGTGCACGGTCAAGTTCAAGGTCGGGCGCCAGATGAGGGACCGGGTGACGAAGGGCGTGCTGCCGCAGCGCGGGTCGAAGTCCGAACGGACGGTCCCGGCGTCCACGGCGACGCCGTCCTCGCCGCCGCCGGCCTGACGGGGCGGAGGTACGAGGGGCGTCGGTCGTCGGCAGGCGCGGTCGTTTCCGGAGTGGGATTCGCTTCATGGGGTGGTGTGTGGCAAACCGCGAGCATAACATTCGGCGTCTGGCGCTCCAGATGTTTGAAGTGACGAAGCGCGCGTGGCTGGCAGCCCAGCGCGAGAAGTTCAAGGGCGGCTACGACCTCTCCGAGTCCGAGTTCCTGGCGCTCGACGCCCTTGAGAATGTGCGCAGCCTCTCGGTCGGCGATTTGCGAAAACACGTGGGCGTCCTGCCTGCCCAGATGTCGCGAGTCATCAAGGCGCTCGAACAGCGGTACGATGAGAAGCTGGTCCTGTGCGCCATCAATCCGCACGACAAGCGCAAGATCGACGTCTCGATCACCCCCGTGGGCCGCAAAGCCGTTGAGGCCTATCGCCGCGCCAAGATCGCCAGCAGCATCAAGGCCCTGAACGCCATTTCCGACCACGACCTGGCTGTGTTCTCGCAGATCCTCGACAAGATCAGCCACGCCGGCGAGAAGGCCACGGCCGGCAAGCCTGCATGACCATGCGAGGGAGAACTCACCGGTGAATGTCGTCATAACCGGCCTGCCGTTTTCGGGCAAGACGTGCCTTTTCGATGCCGTTTCCCAGGGTGTGGTCAACTCGGCCGAGAACCCCGCGCGGGCCGACCACCCCAACGCCGCCATGGTCGAGGTGCCCGATCCGCGTCTCGACTGGCTGAGCGAGCACTACCAGACCAAGAAGCGCACGCCCGTGCAGATCGAGTGGATTGACCTGCCCGGCCTCGCGCCCGGCCGCAGCGACCTCGCCTCCCAGAACACCGCCGTCATGGAGTACCTGCGCCGGGCCGACGCGCTGGTGTGCGTGCTGCGCGCGTTCGAGAGCAGCCGCGTGCCCGGCAAGGTTGACCCGGCGGCCGACGCTTCGCACATGCACGGCGAGTTCGTCCTGTCGGACCTCTCGGTCACGCTCAACCGGATCGAGAAGGTCGAGAAGCAGGTAACGAAGCCCGTGCCCGACCGCGAGGCGCTCAAGAAGGAACTCGAGTTTCTCGGCCGCTGCCGCGAATCGCTCGAGGCCGAGCGTCCGCTTACCGAGGTCGTCCGCAACGACTTCGAGCGCAACATCCTCAAGGGCTTCGCGTCGCTGACGCTGAAGCCGTCGTTGACCGTCCTCAACGTGGGCGAAGACGCCGCCGGCAACCCCGACGAGGTGGCCGCGAAGTTCCCGGCGCTGGGCCAGCCGAAGGTGGCGCTGTGCGCGTCGCTCGAGGCCGAGATCGCCAGGCTGCCGCGCGAAGAGCGGGCCACGTTCATCAAGGACATGGGCCTCGACCGGCTGCGCGCCCCGGAGGTCATCCTTAGCGTCTACAACGCCCTGAATCGCATCACGTACTTCACGGCGGGCGAGAAGGAAGTCGCGTCGCGGAGCATCGTGCGCGGCACGTGCGCCCCCGAGTCGGCCGCCGAAGTGCATACCGACATCGCCAAGGGTTTCATCCGTGCCGAGATCGTTACCTACGAGGACTTCAAGCGCTCCGGCGGCCTGAAGCAGGCCAAGGCCGACGGCCACATGCGCAACGAGGGCCGCGATTACGTCGTGCAGGACGGCGACATCGTCCTGTTCCACTTCAGCCGGTAGGAGGCAGGCGTGCGAGCCGTTATCCTGAGCATCGGGAGCGAACTCGTCACGGGCCTGAGCCTCGACACGCACTCGGCCGACATCGCCCGCGTCTGTAGCGCCCTTGGCATCGAGGTCGTCCGCCACGAGACCGTTGATGACGATGCGCCGGCGATCGCCGCCGTGTTCCGCCGCGCCGCCGCCGCCGCCGACTTCGTGATCGCCACCGGCGGCCTCGGCCCTACGCTCGACGACTGCACGCGCGAGGCCCTGGCCGAGGCCATGGGCGTCGCGCTCGAGATGAACGCCGAGGCCCTCGCGCATCTCGAAGGATGGTCGAAGACGCGCGGCAAGCCCCTCAGCGATTCCAACCGCCGCCAGGCCATGCTCCCGCGCGGCGCCGGCGTGCTGCCCAATCCGATCGGCACGGCGGTCGGCATTGCCGCTCGCGTCGGTTCCGCGCAGGTGTACGTCATGCCCGGTGTGCCGTCGGAGTTCCGCCGCATGCTCGATGCCGAAGTGCTGCCGCGATTGCGCGCCGCGTCGCCCGGCCGCGCGACCGTCGTGCGGACGATCCGGACGCAAGGCGTCCCGGAGTCGATCGTCGGCGAGCGCCTGGCCGACCTCATGGTGCCGCGCCGCTCGCCGCACGTGGGCACGGCCGTCCACGGCGGCATGATCGATGTCCACATCTACGCCAGCGGCGCGCCCGACGAGGTCGCAGCGCTTCTGGAGGCCGACGCCCGCGTGGTGTGCGAGCGCCTGGGCGACGCCGTCTTCGGCGAGGGCGACACGCGCCTTGAAGAGACCGTGGCGGCCCTCCTGGCCGGGCGCCGCAAGACCCTGGCCGTGGCCGAGTCGTGCACCGGCGGCCTGATCGCCGCCAAGCTCGTGAACGTGCCGGGCATCTCGACTTACTTCCTCGAAGGCGTGGTGGCCTATTCAAACGAGTCGAAGGTCCGGACGCTCGGCGTGTCGGAAGCCCTGATCCGTGCGCACGGCGCCGTGAGCGAGCCGGTGGCCCGCGCGATGGCCGAGGGCGTGCGTGTCCGCAGCGGCGCCGACCTGGCCGTGGCCGTCACGGGCATCGCCGGCCCCGGCGGAGGCACGTCCGAGAAGCCGGTCGGAACGGTCTGGTTTGCAGTGGCCGATGCCGCGAGGACCGAGGCGGCCAGGGAACTGGTGCTGGGCGACCGTGGACACATTCGCGAGCGCGCCGCCAACTACGCCCTTAACCTGCTTCGCCTGTGGTTGTTACGGAAGTAGGTGGCGGGTGCGGCGCGACGTGATACGATGGGTGCCATGCTTTCGCGCTGTTGCGAAAGCATGTCCAGCCCGCGCGACTCATGCTTTCGCAAGCGAAAGCATGGCACCCTGAGCAGGTTGTCTACAGCCTGTCGCGGATGAAGATTTCGCGGATCTCTCGCAGCGTGTAGCGGCGATTGAGGTCCTGAATAAGGCGGATGCGCCGGACGGCCGACTCATCGAACAGCCGCTGGCCGCCGGGCGTCCGGGCGGTCTCGGCCAGAAGGGCGTACATGCAGTATGTGCTGATGACCTGGCGAGAGACGCCGGCCCTATCGGCCATGTCGCCGATGCGATACAGCGGCATATGTTTCACGGCTTCGGAATCGGACACGGAGTTCCTCGCTCAAACAGGCTTATCGGGCCTGCATGGGGCCGGACTTCAACCAAAGGAGGCGCGCAGCCATGGGCAAGATTGCGATTGGCATCAACATGGAATTCGTGCGGCACGAGGACAAGTCCTTCGAGTGGGGCGTCAAGAAGGCGCGAGAGCTCGGCTACGCGTACGTCGAGCCGATGGTCCACTGGGGCCGCGAACTTCTGAGCGAGGCCGGGTACTTCCACAGCGTGTCGATGCTCGACGATCCGCTGCGCATTGCCCGGGCGTGCAAGGCCGCCGGCGTCCGGTGCTCGGGCCTGTCGGCCCACACGCCGCTCACGAAGCCCGAGATCGGCACCGAGTACCTGAAGCAGGCGGTCCGGTTTGCGGCCGAGTGCGGGGCGCCCGTCGTCAACACCGATGAGGGTCCGAAGCAGCCGTGGACCACCGAGGAGGAAGACTTCACCCTCATGAAGTACACGCTGCGCGAGGCCGCGGCCGTGGCCGAGCCGCGCGGCATCCTGATCGGCATCGAGCCGCACCAGCAGTACAGTAAGTTCCCGGCGGGTCTCGACCGCATCCAGCGGAGCGCCGGCAGCAAGGCCGTGGGCATCAACTTCGACACCGGCAACAGCTACCTGGCCGGGCAGGACCCGTACAAGTGGCTGAACCACGTGTGCAAGCGCCTTGTGCATGTCCATGCCAAGGACATCTCGATGCAGCAGTCGACGTCCGAGCGCGGCAAGGTGACGGGCACGCCGGTCGGCTGCGCGTGCGGCGACGGCGTCATCGACTG
>PMZT01000283.1 GCA_003170085.1 Planctomycetia bacterium
TTGCCCTCGCCCAGCGGCGTGGGCGTAATGGCCGTGACCACGACGTACTTCCCGCGCGGCGCCCCGGCCAGGCGGTCGAGGATCTTCAGGCCGACCTTGGCCTTGTGGTTGCCGTAAAGCTCAATCTCGTCGCCGCGGATGCCGAGGTCGCGGGCCACGTCGGCGATGGGCCGCAGGGCCGCCTTCTGGGCAATCTCAAGATCGCTCGGCACGAGAGAAACCCCTCACCATAATAGGACAGCGCTATTTTCAAGGCATTGCGCGGCGAGTCTCCGTACCCGCCGCGCCGGCTGCCGCTAAGCTTCGCGAACACGCGGCGTTCTCGCGCGGTGGGTGCGGAGACCCGCCGCGCAAAGTCACAAGTTGCGCTGTCGTCGAATAGAAAGGAGTCTATGGCGCACCGGCGGAGAGCGTCAAGACATTTCACCGGCGCCAGGCGCACTCGCGCGCCGGCGCCGTCGTGCGCCCCGTCGCTCACTCGTCGCTCATCCGTCACTCGTCCTTGACAACCTCGCGTGCCGAACCTATCCTTCCATAATCGCCGCGCGAGAGAGTGGGCGGCGTCCTTGTCGGACCACGCGAGCACCGAGGGGACTATCCCAGGTGAGGATTGCAATCAGCGGAAAAGGCGGTGTAGGCAAGACCACGGTGACCGCACTGTGGGGGCGCCAGTTCGTGGCCGAGGGCCGCGACGTCTTCGTCATCGACGCCGACCCGGACGCAAACCTGGCGGCGGCGCTCGGTGTCGCCCCGGCGTCACTGCCGACGCCGCTGGTGGACCTCAAGGACCTCATCAAGGAGCGCACCGGGGCCGATCCCGACAAACTGGGCCAGTATTTCAAGCTGAATCCGCACGTTTCGGACCTGCCCGACACGTACGCCGTGCCGGTCGCCGGCATGAAGTTGCTGGTGCTGGGCGGGCTTCAGCGCGGCGGCGGCGGATGCGCGTGCCCGCAGGGCGTTTTTCTCAAGGCGATGATGCGCCACCTGATGCTCGAGCGCCGCGAGGTGCTCCTGGTGGACATGGAGGCCGGCCTCGAGTTTCTCGGCCGCGCGTCGGTCATGGGCGTCGACGCCCTGGTCGTCGTGGTCGAGCCGGGGCGGCGGAGCCTCGACACCGCCCATGCGATCGCCCGCATGGGCCGCGACATCGGCGTCCGGCGTGTTGCCGCGGTGCTGAACAAGGTGACCGATCCGGCGCAGGTCGGCGTGATCGTCGGCGGGTTGCCCGAGGGCGTGAAGCTCCTGGGCCACCTGCCGTACAGTGCGGCGCTTCAGCAGGCCGACCTTGGGGGGCGCAGCATTCTGGGCGTCGATGCGCAGGTCGAGGCGGCGCTGGCCGAGGCGCGGTCGAATCTGGAGCGACTCTTGCAGGAGCCGTGATCGTCGTTGGTGTGGCTGTTTTCGGGTACTCAGGAACTAAGGCACTCAGGCACTCTTATGAAAATCATCGCCTGTCGCGTTGAACATTGCCTCGGCTGCCGCTCGTGCGAGTTGGCGTGCGCGGTCGCGCACTCCGAGTCGAAAGACCTCCGCGGCGCGCTGGCCGAGCGGTCGCTGCCCCAGCGGCGCGTCACGGTCGAGCGGGCGGGCGCGTACGGCCTGCCGCTCCAGTGCCGCCACTGCGAAGACGGCCTCTGCCAACTGGTCTGCCCCACGGGCGCCCTCCATCACGATAAGGCCAAGGGCCTCACGCTGGTCGATGAGGACCTGTGCATCGGCTGCAAACTTTGCACGCTCATGTGCCCGCTGGGCGTGCTGCGCATCGGCGATCGCGGCCGCGCCGCCATGAAGTGCGACCAGTGCGCCGAGCGCCAGTCCGAGGGCCAGCCGCCGGCCTGCGTGGCGGCCTGCCCCACGCGCGCACTCCAGTTCGTCGAGCGCGAGAGCCTGGCCACGGGCGAGCAGCACCTGGCCGCGGTATCGGTCGTCGCGGCGCTGACCGGCGGGGCCGAGGTCGAAGAGGACCTCGCTGCGCAGTCGCGCCGCCGCAAGGCCGTTGCGAAGCCCGGCGGCAAGCCGCGCCGCGTGGTCGTCATCGGCGCCAACGCGGCCGGGGCCATGGCGGCCCTGCACGCCGCCGACATCGGAGCCAAGGTCACGCTCATCGCCGCCGAGGAGTTCTCGTATCGCCGGCCGGCGATCCCGGCCCTCATCAGCGGGCACATCGCCGATATTTCGGAAGCCCGCATCTACCCGCGCGAAATGTTCGAGAAGCACGGGATCGAGGTCCGCGCCCCGGCCCGGGCCGTTGCGGTGGACACGGCGAAGAAGACCGTCACGGTCGAGGCCGGCGGCAAGCGTGAGGCGATTTCCTACGATTCGTGCGTGCTCGCGACCGGCGGCACCGCGGCCCGCGCCCGGATTCCGGGGACCGACAAGCGCGGCGTGTGCACGTTCACGACCTCCGAGGGCGCCCACGAGATCATCCGGCAGGCGGCCGACGCGAAAGCGGCCGTCGTCATCGGCGCGGGGTTCATCGCCCTCGAAGTGGCCCAGGCGCTCCTCGAAAAGGGCCTCAAGGTGTACTTCAACGTGCGGAGCCGCATCCTGCGACGTCTGGTGGAGCCCGACATCTCGGCGTTCCTCGAGGCGCGGTTCGAGCAGCGCGGCCTGACGATGCTGACCGGCGAATCGATCAACGAGATCGGCGGCGGCGACGCCGTCGAGTTCGTCGTGCACCAGGGCAAGAAGATTCCCGTGCAACTGGTCGTGCTGGGCACCGGCGTATCACCGAACGTGGCCCTGGCGAAGGCGGCGGGCCTCCGGCTGGCCGAGTCCGGCGCGATCGCGGTCGATCATCACATGCGGACCTCCGACCCGAACGTCTACGCCGCGGGCGATTGCGCCGAGGTGCCCGACGCGACCACCGGGCAGTTCATCTACTCGGCCGTCGGCTCGACGGGCGCGCTGGCGGGCACCATCGCGGGCCAGTGTGCCGCGGGCGCCGACGTGCAGGCCGACGGCTTCCAGCGGGCGCAGGCCGACTGCATCCTGGGCCTCGAAGTCTATTCGATCGGCCACTCCACGACCACCGCGGCCGAAGTGGGCCTCGACGTGAAAGTGTACGACCTGCCGACGCCGCTCGAGGTCGATCATCCGCGCGACGAGGTCGTCGCCAAGCTCCTGACCGACGGCGACGGCCGCATCGTCGGGGCGCAGGCGGTGGCGTATCGTCATGGCTCGCAATACGCGTGGCAGTTGTACCGGGCGGTGCTGGCGGCGATGCCGCGCGAGAGTTTCCTGAAGGTGTGGATGTCGCCGCGGCGCCGCGCAGCCAGGCTGGCCGAGGAAAAGGGTTTCGGCGAACTGGTCGTCGACCCGACGAAACACAAGTAGGCCGACACGAGTTCGCGTGGCGGGCGTAATCGCGCGAGGTTTGTATGTGTGTGGCGTTATGGCCGGACACGGCGGGNNTGGGGCCGCCCCTACGGCGCGTTTTTCGTAGGGGCACCCCCATGTGGGTGCCCTGGACGGGCGCAAACGCTGTCAGGGACGGTAAGGCTAGACACGTACCGAGGTTTTCGTCGCGCAGGACCTCGGCCTTAAGGGCTCAGCCGGGCGTACGATAGACACGATAGAGGAGATGCGGATGGATCCGAAGAAACGCAGCAGCGATCCGGCGGCGCAGGAAATGCTGAAGCACATGGCCGAGGCGGGCATCGAGAACGCGTGGGACCGGCTCGACGCGCAGCAGCCGCAGTGCGGCTTCGGCCAGCTTGGCGTCTGTTGCCGCATCTGCAACATGGGCCCCTGCCGCGTCGACCCGTTCGGCGAAGGCGCGCAGTTGGGCGTGTGCGGGGCCGACGCCGACACAATCATCGCCCGCAACTTCCTGCGGGCGGTGGCGGGCGGCTGCAGCGCCCACTCCGACCACGGCCGCGGCGTGGCCCACGCGTTCCTGGCAATGGCCAAGGGCGAGGCGCCCGACTACGGCATCAAGGACCGCAAGAAGCTCCTGGCGGTGGCCAAGGAATGGGGCATCGCCGTCGATGGCCGCCCCGACAAAGACATCGCTTGCGACCTGGGCGAGATGGCCCTGGCCGAGTTCGGCAAGCCGCACGGCGTCCAGCGGATGACCGCGCGGGCCCCGGCCGCACGCCAGGCGCTCTGGAAGAAACTCGACATCACGCCGCGCGCCGTCGACCGCGAGGTCGTCGAGGCGCTGCACCGCACGACGATGGGCGTCGACCAGGACTTCCGCAGCATCCTGCGGCACGCCAGCCGCTGCGCGCTGGCCGACGGCTGGGGCGGCTCTATGATCGGCACCGAGCTGCAGGACATCCTCTTCGGCACGCCCTATCCGCGGCGCGGCAACATCAACCTTGGCGTCCTCAAGGCCCGCGAGGTGAACGTGGTCGTTCACGGGCACGAGCCGCTGCTTTCCGAGATGGTCGCGCTGGCCTCGACGCAGCCCGACCTCATTGAAGAGGCTCGCCAGGCGGGCGCCGCCGGCATCAACGTGGCCGGCATGTGCTGCACGGCCAACGAGCTGCTCGTCCGCCACGGCATTCCGGTAGCGGGCAACTTCCTGTCGCAGGAACTGGCGGTCTCGACCGGCGCGGTCGACGTCCTGTGCGTCGACATCCAGTGCATCATGCAGAGCCTGTCGCAGCTCACGAAGTGTTACCATACGAAGCTTATCACGACCTCCGAGAAGGCGCACATGGAGGGCGTCGAGCACGTGCAGATGGACGAGGGCCGCGCGCTCGAAACCGGCCGCACGATCATCCGCAAGGCGATCGAGGCGTTCAAGCACCGCCGCGGCGAGCCGCACATCCCCAACGAGGTCGGCCAGGCCGTCGTCGGCTTCAGCAGCGAGGCGATCACGTACATGCTGGGCGGGCGGTTCCGCGGATCGTACCGGCCGCTGAACGACAACATCATCAACGGGCGCATCCGCGGCGTCGTGGGCGTCGTCGGCTGCACGAACCCCAAGGTCTGCCACGACGAGGGCCACACGACGCTCGTCCGCGAGCTGATCCGGCGTGACATCCTCGTCGTCACGACCGGCTGCGCGCAAATCGCCTGCGGCAAGAGCGGCCTCCTTGCGCCCGAGGCGGCCCAGATGGCCGGGCCGGGCCTGCGGGAGATTTGCGAGACGGTGGGCATGCCGCCGGTGCTGGCGGTGGGCTCGTGCGTCGATAACAGCCGCATCCTCGTGGCCTGCTGCGAGATGGTCCGCGAGGGCGGCCTGGGCGAGGACCTGTCGGACCTGCCCGTGGCCGGCGCGTGCCTCGAACACATTACCGAGAAGGCGATTGCCATCGGCCAGTATTTCGTGGCCTCGGGCATCCTCGTGGTCTTCGCGGGCAAACTGTTCCCGATCTCGCCGACCTCGGGCGTGGCCAAGTACCTGACGAGCGAGATCGAGGCCGAGGTGGGCGCCAAGTGGGCCGTGACCGACGAGCCGGTCAAGGCGGCCGAACTCATTCACGCGCACATCGAGGCCAAGCGCGACGCCCTGGGCATCAACAAGACCCGCGAACGCAAGCTCTTCAGCATGGAAGACCGTCAGAAGTTGCAGGTGTAACCGGGCGGCCGCGCTCAGCCGCCCCGACGAAGCATAGAGAGCCACCAGGCTTACCCGGCGCGTGGTTGGCGCCCGGTAAAGGAGTTCACGATGTCGAAGAAGATAGCCACCGCCGCGATTCGGGGCGCGCACGCCCTCGCCCGCCAAGCCGAGGAGATCCTCGGACGGGCCATCCAGGCCAAGGGCGAAACGGCGACCGTCGAGTTCCCGAACACGGGGTATTTCCTGCCGGTCACGTTCGCCATGACCGGCCGCGAGGTCCGGACGCTGGCCGATTTCCGCCCGCTCCTCGACGAGATCAAGCAGCTCCTGCCGCCGTTCGTCGAAGAGCGGCTGTGGGTGCCCTACCTCGGCGCCACGCTCGACGCCGGCATGGCGGCGCTCTTCGCCGAAGAGATCATCGAGGCGTGCCGATACCTGATCGGCCCCGCCCCGGTGCGCGACCTCTGGCTGGGCGCCGCCGACGATGTCATTCTGCGCGAGCGCGGCATCCAGTTCGTCGACGGCACGGCCCCCGGCTTTGCGGCCATCGTGGGCGCGGCGCCCGATGTTGAGACGGCCGTCCGCATCGCCCGCAAGTGCCAGGAGCGCAGCCTGTACGTCTTCATGGCCGGCAATCACAAGGGCAAGACCTTCGCCCAGCAGCTTGACGAGGGCGGCGTCCAGCTTGGCTGGGACACGCGACTCGTGCCGTTCGGCCCCGACATCTCGGCCGCCGTGTACGCCCTGGGCTTTGCGGCCCGCGCCGCCATGAGCTTCGGCGGCGTCCAGCCCGGCGACTTCACCCGCAACCTCCTTTACAACAAGAGCCGCGTCTTCGCGTTCGTCATGGCCATGGGCGAGGTGACCGACGAGTGGTACGCCACCGCCGCCGGCGCGATCAACTTCGGGTTTCCCGTGATCGCCGACTCCGACATCCCCGAAATCCTCCCCACCGGCATCTGCACCTACGAGCACGTGGTGGCGAACGTGCCGCACGAGGGCATCGTGGAGCGCGCGATCGAGGTGCGCGGCCTGAAGATCAAGGTCTCGCACGTGCCGATCCCGGTGGCGTTCAGCCCGGCGTTCGAGGGCGAACGCATCCGCAAGGAAGACATGCACGTGGAATTCGGCGGCCAGCGCACGGCCGCGTTCGAGTTCCTGACGAGCCTGCCCACGGCGGAGGTCGAGGACGGCAAGGTCGAGGTCATCGGCCCGGACATCGAGGCCGTCCCGGAAGGCGGCAAGCTGCCCCTGGCCATCGTGGCCGAGGTCGCCGGCCGCCGCATGCAGGCCGAGTTCGAGCCGGTCCTGGAGCGCCAGATTCACTCGTTCCTCAACCACGCCCAGGGCCTCTTCCACATGGGCCAGCGCGACATCATCTGGGTCCGCATTTCCAGGGACGCGTTCAAGGCGGGCTTCCGCCTGGAGCACATTGGCCGCATCCTCCACGCCATGCTCCACGAGGCGTTCTCCAACATCCTCGACAAGGTCCAGGTGAAGCTCTACACGGACGAGGCCCAGGTCCGGGCGCTCCTGGCGACGGCACGGAAGGTCTTCGACGAACGCGACGAGCGCCTGGCCGGCATGACCGATGAGTCGGTCGAACAGTTCTACTCCTGTACGCTTTGCCAATCGTTCGCGCCGAACCACGTGTGCGTCGTCACGCCGGAGCGGACGGGCCTTTGCGGGGCGTACAGTTGGCTCGACGCCCGGGCCGCGTTCGAGATCAACCCGGCCGGCGCGAACCAGCCGATCCCGAAGGGCGCCACGGTCGACGCGCGTCTCGGCCAGTGGGAAAAGGTCAATACGTTCGTCGTCGAGAAGAGCCAGGGCGCCATCGAGCGGATGAGCGCCTACTCGATGATCGCCGACCCGATGACCTCGTGCGGGTGCTTCGAGTGCATCGCGGCCATCCTGCCCTCGACGGGCGGCATCATGATCGTCAACCGCGAGTTCGCCGAGTTGACGCCCTGCGGCATGAAGTTCTCGACGCTGGCCGGC
>PMZT01000202.1 GCA_003170085.1 Planctomycetia bacterium
AACTCGTCCTCGAACGGCTCGAAATGGATGTCGGACGCCTTGTCGCGGATGGCCTGGAGCAGCACCAGATTCAGCAGCTTCTTCACGGGCTGGCTCTCGGACATCGTCCGGATGTCCTCGAGGTCGATGTTTTCCTGGTGCTCGGCGATCCACTCGGCGGTCGTGTCGAGCTCGCTGATGACCGCCTCGACGCTCTCGGCATGGGCATAGTACTTGTCGAGCGCCCGGACGACCGCCGCCGGATCGGCCACGGCCGCCACGATATCGAAGCCCAGGAGCATGTGAAGCTCATCGTGGGCGCGGAAGTTGTTCGGGTCGGCCATCGCCACCGTCAGCTTGCCGACGTCGAACTCGACCGGCACGACGCTGTAGCTGCGCGCCGTCATCGCGTCCATCTTCTCGATGACATCGGGCGGGATCTCAAGCTGGTCAAGGTCCACCCGGCGCATGCCGGCCTGGATGGCCAGGGCGGCCGAGACGTCAACCTGCTCGCAGTATCCCAGGTCGACGAGGACGGCGCCCGTGGCCCCGCCCTTCTGCTTCTTGATCGAGAGGGCCTCGTTGAGCTGCTGCTCGTTGATCTTGCCCATCTCGATCAGAATCTGGCCGATGCGCTTCTGGGTCGGAATCTGGAACTCGACGCCGGACCGGCGGGACTTCGCCGGCACCTCAGGTTTGCCGGGCAGGGGCGTCTTCCCGGCCTCGGGCTTGCCCGCAGCGTCCTCCTGGGGCAGCGGCGCCTTGGCCGGGGCGCCAGGTTTCGACGGCGCGGCCGGTCTGGCCGGGGGCGTTCTCGCCGGCGGGGCCGCTGCCGCTTTCGCCGCGGGCGCCGGGCGGGGCGACGCCGCCCCCGCGGGCGACGCCGAGGGCCGAGGCTTCGGCGTTTCCGGCATTTTCTCATTTCCGGGTGCGCGACTCACGCTTTATGATCTCCCCATAAGCTCCGGCTTCCCTGGCCTAGCGTCCCATATTTTTCATCGCCTTCATGGCCTTCATGTCGCTCTCGTCCATCATGGTCCCGATGCGTTTGAGGGCCTCGCGGCCTTCCGGGGTCTCCATGAGCTTGGTTTCGAGGTCTTCGCGCCGCTGCGACCGCTCCAGCATCTCCTCGGCCGCAATGACGCCCTTCTGATACAGGTCCCACAGGGCGTCGTCGAGGAGTTGCATGCCATACTTGCGGCCGGTCTGGATGTAGGATTCCAGGCGGAACGGCTCGTTCTTGCGGATCATGTTCTGGGCCGCCGGCGTGATCATCATGAACTCGTAGGCGGCGATACGGCCTGGCATGTCGATGCGCGGCACGAGCGTCTGGCTGATCACCGCCACGAGCGAGGCGGCGAGCTGGACGCGCACCATTTCCTTCTGGTCCACCGGGAACGCATCGACGATGCGCGTGACCGTGCCCGCGGCGCCCGTCGTGTGGAGGGTCGAGAGGACGAGGTGGCCGGTTTCGGCGGCGCGGATGGCGGCTTCCATGGTCTGGATGTCGCGCATCTCGCCGACGAAGATGACGTCCGGGTCGGCGCGCAGGGCCCGCCGCACGGCCTCGTCGTAGCTGATGACGTCGATGCCGAGCTCGCGCTGGTTGACCATCGACTTCTTGTGCGTGTGGTAGTATTCGATCGGCTCTTCGACGGTGATGATGTGGCGGTCGAAGTTCTCGTTGATGTAATTGAGCATCGAGGCCAGCGTGGTCGTCTTGCCCGAGCCCGTCGGGCCGGTGACAAGGATGAGGCCGCGGGTGCGGCTCAGGAGCGACTCGACGACCGGCGGCAGGCCGATCTCCGACAGGCTCATCAGCCGCGACGGAATCAGTCGCAGGGCCAGGCTGATGTTCCCCTTCTGCTTGAAGATCGCCACGCGGAACCTGGCCTTGCCCTGGAAATCGAAGCCGAAGTCCGTCGACCCCAGCCTTTCGAGCTCCTGCTGAAATCGGTCGGGGGTAATGGCCCGCATCAGGTTCGCCGTGTCCTCGGGCTCCAGGACGTCCGTTTCCAGGGGCTTCAGGCGCCCGTGGAGTCGCACCACGGGGGTCCTCCCGACGTGCAGATGGAGGTCCGAGCCGTTCTTCAACACGACGAACTGCAACAGTTTCTCGATCTGGATCATTGTTCTGTCTCGTAACTGCGTCGAGCCCTTCAATTTTAGAAACCACACGAGGTCAGGGCAACCGGGAGGGCATCCGTGGCCGCTATTTCTCGTCCGACTAGGCGGTGGCGTCCTCCTTGGCGGCACGGGCCAGAACTTCGTCCAGCGTGGTCACCCCGTTCATGACCTTCATCAGGCCGTCTTCCAGGAGGCTCCGCATGCCCAGGGCGCGGGCGGCCTGGCGCATTTCGCTCAGCGGCCGGTGCTTGAAGGCCAGTTCGCGCAGTTCCTGGTTCATCACCATGATCTCAAAGATGCCAAAACGGCCGCGATAACCCACATTATGGCATTTCGTACAGCCGACCGGCCGGAAGAAGGTGGCCTTGCTGAGCTGCTCCTCGTTCACCCCCATGGCCCGGAGGGTGACGAGGTCGACGTCGGTGTCTTCCTTCTTGCACTCAGGGCACAAGACGCGGATCAGCCGCTGGGCCATGACGGCCTGGATCGAGCTGGCCACGAGGAACGGTTTGACGCCCATATCGATCAGACGGGTGATCGCACTGGGCGCATCGTTCGTATGAAGTGTACTGAATACCAAGTGTCCCGTCAGCGCGGCCTGAATCGCCATCTCCGCCGTCTCAATATCGCGGATTTCGCCCACCAGAATGATGTTGGGCGCCTGGCGAAGCATCGCCCTCAGGATCCGCTGGAACGTCAACTCGATCGCCTCATTCACCTGGACCTGGTTGATCCCCGCGATGTGGTACTCCACCGGGTCCTCGGCCGTGATGATCTTGCGGTCCGGGGTATTGAGCTTATTGAGGGCGGCGTACAGGGTCGTGGTCTTGCCCGACCCCGTGGGGCCGGTGACCAGGAAGATGCCGTTGGGGCGGCCGATCAGCTTCTCGAACACCTCGAAGTCGTCGTGGAGAAAGCCCAGGCCCTCCAGGCCGATGTTGATCGATTCCCGCCGCAGAATACGCATGACGATGCTCTCGCCATGNNCATGCGGATACGGCCGTCCTGCGGGAGGCGCTTCTCCTCGATCTGCATGCCGGCCATGAGCTTGATGCGGGTCGTTATCGAACCCTGGAGCCGCTTGGGCGGCGGCTCGCGCTCGACGCAGACGCCGTCGATACGATACCGGACTCGCAGTTTCGTGATCAGCGGCTCGATGTGGATGTCGCTGGCCCGCATGCGCACCGCCTCGGTGATGATCAGCGTGACCAGGCGGACAATCGGGGCCGCCTCGGCGTGCGTTTCCCCGCCCTGCTCGCCGCGGTCGACGAAGTCGACGTCGGTCGACGTGAACTCCTGGAGCATCGAGTCCACCGACTCCGACTCCGACTGCTCCGTGTAGCTCGAGATGACCCCCTGGACCTTCTCTTTCGAGGCCAGGACGCAATCGACCTCCATGTTCAGCCGGAACCGGATGGCGTCGACCGATTCCAGGTCCAGCGGGTCGGTGATGGCGACTTTCAGACGGCCGTCCTTGTAGTCCAGCGGCACGATCTGGTATTCCTTCATCATCGACTCGGGCATCATCTCCATGACCTGCGGGCTGATGCTGCCGACGTCGAGGTTGACGAACTCCATGTCGAACTGCATCGCCAGGGCCTTGGAGACGTCGTCATCGGTGCAGGAACCCCCGGCAACGAGGACCTCCCCCAGGCGGCGGCCGCTGCGGCTTTGGCGCTCAAGGGCCTCGCGCAACTGCTTGTCGTTGATCTTACCCCATTCCTTCAGGATATCGCCGATGCGTTTGCGCGGGCCAAGCATGACCACCTCGTTTGGAATGCAGAAAGACCCCTCGTCAGGCCCGTCGCCTGCCAAGGAGAGCCGACCCCACATCCGTTCCGCGGACGCAGAGAAACGCGCCGCCCGTACACCTCAGGATCATCACGGCGTACGCAAGTTCCCGCCCCATAAGTCATTAAAGCCGCCCGCCGCGCCAGCGTCAAGCCCCTAAATCCCGCGGCCCCGCTTAGTACGACAGCGCAACTTCCCGGGTTTTGCGCGNNTACGGAGACCCGCCGCGCAATGACCGAACTTGCGCTGTCGTATTACACGTGCAATTCGATCACGTCGCGGTCCGCCAGAACGTGCTCGCGGGGCGCCGGCTGGCCGTCATACACGTTCGTGCCCCAGATGCGGGCCCGTTTCAGGTTCTGTGCCAGATCCTTGTGGATCAACGCCGCCAGGTCCAGCACCGTGCTGCCGCGCGGCAGGACGAACGGCTTCTCCCTGTCGATGGGCTTACCGGGTTCCTTGCTGTAGATCCGAACGATATCCAGCAGCTTGAAGCACTGGCGCGGGAGCTCGCCCAGATTCTGGCCGGCCTCGGCGCTGACGGCCAGCATGGGCGCGAGATCCGCGTGCAGTTCCTTCAGAACCTCGAAGCTCTCGGCGGCGCCAGGCAGGTCCAACTTGGTGCCCACCAAGACCATCAGCATGGCCGCGCCGCCCTCGGGCACCGGCCGGCCGCGCGGCACAACGCCCCGCTGCTCGAGCGTGCCAAAACACGCATCCACCTGCTCCAGCACGTCGGCCGAGAGGTCGATGCACACCAGGATCCCCTGCGCCGCCTTGATGGCCCCGAGCATGCCCGGCGGCAGGCCCTCGGGCGTCAGTGGAGGCATGTCCACCAGTTGAATCTGGATGTCCTCGTACGGCATCATCCCCGGCACCGGGGCGTGGGTCGAGAACGGGTACGCCGCCACCGTGACGCGGGCCTTCGTCAGCGCCCCGACCAGCGCGCTCTTGCCGCAGTTGGGCATGCCGAGGAGGACGAACTGCCCCGCCCCGTGCCGCTCGATATGCCAGAGGTCGACGGTGCCGTGGGTCTTTGCCGGCTCGGGCGTCGCGCGCAGCTTGGACAAACGCTGCTTGAGCTCGGCCTGCATCTTCTCCGACGCCTTGTGCTTCGGCAGAAGGGCGTACATCTCTTCGAGGGCCGCGATCTTCTCGGGCGTGGTCTTGGCGGCGCGGAACACCTCTTCGGCCTTGCGGTACATCGGGGTCAGGTTCAGAGCCATCGGGCGCCTCGACTGATCGGTCGTCGTACTTCAGCGTAACTCATTACTGTGCGCGGCGGGTCTCCGCACCCGCCGCGCCCGGATGAGGCGTTAGCAACGCCAAGTCGCGGCGTGCACGGCGGTCCGTGCAGAGTTGCCTGTAATTTCCCCCATTCTACCCGATCCAGCGACCGGTGCAAGCAATCGGCACCGGCCAGCCTTTGCACCAGAACCGCACGCCGCAATGGATGCCAAATCCATCAGGCTCAGTTACCGTGTTCTGCTGGTACTGGTACCTCCGGCCAAGCGTAGCACCATCGGACGGACCAGCGCACAGAGGACCAGGGCCGCCCCGAACGTAGCCACCAGCGACGGCCCGGTAGGCAGGTCCTTCACGGCCGAGAGGGCAAGCCCGATCACACTTGCCGCCACGGCGATTCCCCACGCCACCAACAGGCGCCGCCCGAAGCCGCTCACCAACATGCTCGCGCACACGGCCGGAATAATAAGGTAGCTGAAGACTACGAGCACGCCGGCCATCCGGACGGACTGCGTGACCATGAGGCCGAAGGTGATGTAGAAGAGGAAGTCCCACGCGCGGACCGGCACGCCCGCCGACTCGGCCGCATGGATGTCCTCGGAGATGGCCAGGAGTCGCCGGCGGACCGCGAAGTGCAGTACGCCCAAGGGCAGATACAGAAGCAGCATCATCCATGCATCGTGCCATCCGACGAACAGGATGCTCCCCACCAGCATGGACTCCATCTGCTCGTGGCCGTGCGGAGCCTTGCTGAGGACGAGCACGGCCAGCGCCGCGGAGACCACGAAGACGATCCCAATGATGGCCTCGTGGGGCACTCGCTCGTCGCGGAATCGGCCGAGGGCGAAGAGCCCCGCGCCGGCGAACGCGAAGAGGAGCGAAAGGAGGTACGGCGTCTCCTCCATCAGCCACGTCCTCGCGCCACCGGCGTGTTCCTCCTCCGCTGGGTGCTCGTCCGGGACAACGGAGGTTCCCCCGGCGGTCACACCGTCTTCCGGGGCCAGCCCTTCGACAGCCGGACCCCGAGCAACCGCCTCATGATGCTCGTGCCCGGCCAGCCCCTCGTGGTGCTCGTGAAGCGTTTCTCCAAATACCAGCGGCACCACGAGGAGCGCCACCGTGGCCCCCAGCGCGGCCAACTGGGCGAGGGCCAGGTCCACGAAGATGATGCCGCGCCGGATCACGTGCAGGCCCATATAGCAGTGGAGCGCGGCGATCAGGAGGCACCCCACGAATGGGGCTGCCAGCAGGCTGACGAAGTCACCCATGGCTTATTTCCTTTCCGGTTCGGAGGCCGGCTTCAGGGCGCCCGCCAGCTTGTCCACAACGTTGTCGATCATCGAGAAGTAGTCCTTCGCCGACTCATCGCCACCGACCGAATTGGCGGAGACCAGGACCTTCAAGCCGGTCTTCTCGGCGATCAGGTCCGGCGCTTTGCGTTCGTAGAACGGTTCCATCAGCAACGCGCGGATATGGGCGCTCTTGACCTTCTCGATCAGCGCCAGCACGTGGCCGGGGCTGGGCGGAATCCCCGGCTTCGGCTCCATCTCGTCCGCGACGACCAGACCGAACCGGTTCGTAAAGTAGGTCCAGCTTCGATGGTAGGTCAGGATTTCCACGCCGCGGAAGGGAAGCATTTTGCCTGCCCAGCCGCCCAGCTTCGCCGTGAGATGCTGCTCCTCGAGGAAACCTTGGAGCCCGCCCTTGAATTCAACGAGCCAGAGCTTGTCGCCGCCGACCTCGGCCACCAGTTCCTTACCGAACATCTGCTCGTCAAGGTTCCGCTGAAACGTCTTGAGGTTGCCCTTGAAGTCTTCCGAATGACCGGGGTCTAGCTCGGCCAGCCGACCCGCGATCGTCTTGGCCACAATGCGAACGTTCAGCGGGTCGAGCCAGTAATGCGGGTTGCCAAGCGGGTGAACGTCGCCCATCGTCCGCGTGACCTTCTCGGTGGGCACCTCCAGGCGCAGCACACCCTGGGAGGCGTCCAGATACCCCTTGGAGTCCTTGCGAATCTTCGGGTTGCGCGAGCCTTCCAGGATCAGTCCCTCCCACCCGATCTCCAGCTCCATGCCGATGGCGATCCAGAGGTCCGCCTCGCGGGCCGTCATCATGAAGCTCGGCTTGGCGGAGACGAAGTGGGGATCCTCGGCGCCGCTGGCGATGCTCGTGACCTTCACGTGGCTGCCGCCCACGGACTCGGCGACGAACTTCAGGTCCGTCGTCGTGGTGACAACGTTCAAGGGGTCCGCCGCGACGGCCGGCAGCGACCCATATCCGACGGCGGCCCAGACGGCCGTCGCCATAAGAACAGCCATGCTCATGCTCTTCATGATATGCTCCTTAGTACTTGTGGGCCTGGTGCGGGCCGATGCCGAAGTTCAACTGCATCCAAAGCTCATCGCGGTCCTGGCCGGCCAGCGGACCCTGGGCGTTGGTGTGCTTATACTCGAGCCGCCAGTAGCAGTACTCGCTCATGTCGTAGGTCAGGCCGACCGCGCCGCCGAGTTGCTTCGAGTTGGCGTCGTCGGGAAATTCGGAGTAGTCCAGCCGCACGAAGGCCCGCCATTGCAGCGCGAACCGGTACTCGAGAGACGAATAGGCTCCCCAGGAGTTCACGGTCGTGCCGCCGGGCTGGTCCTTCTGGCTGACGATCGCCTCGGACTGCCACGTCAGGGCCTTATAGAGCCCTTCGCGGACCGGCTTCCACTTGAGCGTAAGATCGACGCCTTCGAGCGTCGTCCGTCCGCCGCTGCCGTTGCCGTTCGCGCCCGTGGCCACGCTGCCGCCGAGTTCCATCGCCGTCGCCGGCGTTAGGTTGTCGAAGTACTTCACGTGGTTCGTGAACATCACGTCGTCCTGGCGCGTGCCGGCGAAGCTCTCCGGGTTCCCGTTGTTCTGGAAGTCGGCGGTCCACTCGATGTACTTCTTCCAGGGGTTGGGCACGAGCCAGGAGACCTCCGCCCCCGTCTCGGCCATACCGTCCGGCCCCAGGTAGTTGGCGATGACGTCGGGCCGGTCGACCCAGGCCATGGCGTGGGTGTGGACGGGGTTGTCCTTCCCGAAGACCGTCCGGAACTTGCCGAAACGGGCCTGGAGGTCGTAGGGCAGCGTCGTGAGGGTCAGGTACCCCTCCTCCAGGTCCATGTTCCACTGACCCTTGGCGTCCTCACCTCCGGTCAGGATCAGATCGGCCTTGGAATGGGTGTCCACCGGCGCCGAGAACGCCACCTCCATTTCGCGGAACTGGAAGTGCCGCTTGCCGTCCTCCTGCTGGGCCAGGTTAGGGGCGTTATGGTGATCGGCAACGTAGTGGCCGAGAAAGTCGCCGAGGACGCTGATGTCGGGGACGGAACTCTGGCCGGCGCCCTTGTTGAGGAACATCGACATCAGCCCAGGCTCCGCCTTCGGCAAATCGCCCTTGGCCTTTTCAACGGCGGCAGCCATTTCCTCTTCCAACGTGGGCGCGGGCTTGACCGCGGTCCGCGAGAGGTCTTCCACCTTCTGGCGCAGTTCGGAAATCTGCGATTCGTAGTGCTTCTGCTGTTCCTGCATCTGCTGGCGAAGGGCGGTCATCTCGGCCCGCATCGCCGCAAAGTCTTCCTGCGAGGCGGGGGGCGATTGATCGGCCGCCGCGCGACCCGCCAGGCAGCACAGGACAATCGCCGCCGCGAGCGCATATTGACGCATGGGCAATCCTCCTTAAGCATGTGAGTGGAGCACGCCGGCCGGTGCATGAGCGGCCGCGCGAAACCGGGGCAGCCCCCGGGCACAAGCCCGGAATCATTGCCCACGATTTTCCCGATCAGAGCGAAACGGAGAGGAGGACAGCCGGCGGACCACGAGGACCAAGGAAGGAAATCAGCGGCAAGCGGGAAACTTCAGGCACGTCAAGAACAGGTGCCACATCGCAACTCGTGGCAACGGCGACCACGACGGACGGCCCCGGTGCATCGGCGTGAAACGCTGCCAGGAGCATGCAAACAGGGCAGCCGGCGTGGCCGTGCCGAGGGGCATCGGTCGGGGCCGATCCAGGGCACGTCGAGGACTCTGACTTGCCCGGTGCATGGTTGGGCGGAAAATGTACACAGCAGGCCGCTCCGTGTGCGGCAAGGGCCTCCTCAACCGCCGGATGGATGACGTGCAGGCCGACGGCGGCAAACAGAATCGCCGTCATCGACAGCACCCAGCACGCCCTGCGGTAAAGCGCCGAACGGATCATCGGATTTTCACCAATCCTCGGAGAAACACAAACGCCACTCTCTCGGTACACAGATATTCTACGAAGAGCGCCGCCCCTGTCAATAGCGCAGCCACCTCGGCCCCGGGCGTTTCCAGACGCGCCAACAACCGCTTGATGCTTAACTCAGCATATATATGTCATGGCGTACCCTGAAAGCACCCTGGCGCCAGACCATTCCGGAACTGTTTTTCCTTTCCGCCCGCGAGCGATTCGAGTAGAATTCCGTGAACGGTTACCCGCAGCCCAAGAAAGACGCGGCCTGAATGCCAAGGACGGAATACGTCACCGAACTGACGACCCGGAGCACTAAGATGCGAGGGTTCCCCCTTGCCCTCTCTTGAAGAAAAGATCGCCAGCATCCATTGTGCCATCGCCGCGCAGGAAGCGCTGCGTCCGACCCTCGGCGATGCCGTCGTCGATGTCACGGTGAATGCGCTGCAAACGCAGTTGGAAGCGCTGCGAGAAGAGCAGCGCGGCAACGGCTCGCCCCAAGCGGCGCAATCCTCGCAGGCGTTGCTCGCCCAACTTCAGAGTTACATTCCCAAGCAGCTCGCCGATAAGATGCGTCGCTCCGGGCAGATCGAAGGCGAGCAACGGCAAGTGACCGTGTTGTTCGCCGACCTCTCCGGCTTCACCTCGCTTTCCGAGCGGCTCGATCCCGAAGTCGTTGCATCGCTGGTGAACGACTGCCTGAAGGAGTTGGTGCAGGCGGTCTACCAGCACGAGGGGATGGTGGATAAGTTCGTTGGCGACAGCATCATGGCGGTGTTCGGCGCGCCGGTGGCGTTGGAAGACGACGCCGAGCGGGCCCTTCGCGCCGCCCTCGCCATGCGCGAGAACCTTC
The DNA here is from genome assembly GCA_003170085.1 of Planctomycetia bacterium. Lineage (GTDB taxonomy): Bacteria > Planctomycetota > Phycisphaerae > FEN-1346 > FEN-1346 > FEN-1346. Next base: position 10,230 of record PMZT01000202.1, read on the forward strand.
AGGCGATCAACCGGCGCTGGGCGGAGAAGCTGGGCACGCCGCTCGACCTGCACATCGGGGTGAACACCGGAATGGTGATCGCCGGCAACGTCGGCAGCGACTTGCACATGAGCTACACGGTTCTAGGCGACACCGTGAACGTCGCGGCGCGGCTCCAGGACGCGGCCCAAGCGGGGCAGATTTTCGTCAGCCAGAAGACCTGGCAGATGACGCGCGGCCTGTTCACGTTCGAAACCAAGCCGCCGGTTCAGGTGAAGGGCAAACAGGATCCGCTGCCGGTTTACGAGTTGCTGCACGCGCGGATTCAGCCGAGCAAGACGCGCGGGCTGGAAGGGTTTTCGGCGCCCCTGGTCGGCCGCGAGCGCGAGCGCAACCGGCTTATCAAGCGGCTGGGAGAATTGAAGACCGGCCTCGGGCAGATCGTGATGATCCTGGGGGAAGCGGGCATTGGAAAGAGCCGTCTGATGGCCGAAGTCCGTCAGCAGTGCGCTCCCGAAGTGACCTGGGTCGAAGGACATTGCTTTGCCTACAGCCGGTCCCTCAGCTACGGGCCGTTCCTCGATCTGCTGCGGCGATTTGTGGATATCGCGGATGAGGATGGAGAAGCCGGGACGCGCGCCAACCTGCGCGCCAGGCTGTCGGAGCTTTTTCCCGATGACAAGGAGATCTACGCGATCTTTGCCCAGTTGCTTTCGATGCGCCTGGAGCCCGAGGAGGCCGCCCTCGTCGGCGCGATGTCCGGCGAATCGTTTCGCAAGTGTCTCTTCACGGTGATGGAGAAATTCCTGACGCAACTGGCGGCCTCCAAGCCGCTCGTGGTCGTCTTCGAGGATCTGCAGTGGGCCGACCGCAGTTCGATCGAGCTGGTGGGTCATCTGTTCTCCGTCACCGCCCGCGCGCCGGTTGCAATCATCGCGCTGTTCCGATCCAAGCAGGAATCCTCGGACAACTGGGAGAGGCTCGCCCCCGCGCTGGAAGGTTATCGCGACCGCTACACCGAGCTTTCTCTTCAGCCGTTGTCGGAGGATTCCAGCCGCGATTTGGTGGATGGCCTTTTGAGCGGCACGGAGTTGCCGCAGAAACTCCGCGATGCGGTCATCAATCGGGCGGAGGGGAATCCGTTCTTCGTGGAGGAGATGCTCTGCTCGCTGATCGAGCGCGGCATCCTGGTGCGTGAGGGATCGACGTGGCATGTCACCGAGCTGCTGGAGACGCTTCAGGTTCCCGACACGCTTCAAGGCGTGCTTCTCTCGCGAATCGACCGGCTGCCGGATCGGACCAAACGCGTGATGCAGAAGGCCGCGGTCATCGGGCGGGTCTTTTTGTATCGCGTGCTCAGGCACATGGCGCAGGAGGAAGAGGATCTGGAATCGCAGATCGGCCTGATCGAGGACGCCGAGTTGGTGCACGAGCAGGCCCGGTTGCCGGAAGTCGAGTACGTCTTCAAGCATGCGCTGACGCAGGAAGTCGCGTACAAGACGCTGCTCTCGACGGCTCGCAAATCGCTCCACCAGAAAGTCGGCCAGGCGATGGAAGCGATCTTCGCCGAGCGGATCGAAGAGTTCACCGGCCTCCTGGCGTATCACTATTCCTGCGGCGAGGGTTGGGAGAAGGCGCTGGAGTATTCGACGCGCGCCGCGAATCGCGCGTCGCAGCTCTATGCCTACGCCGAGAGCCGCGAGCACTATTGTCGCGCGATCGAGAGCCTGAAGCACCTGCCGGACACCGAGGCCTATCGCCGCAAGCGGGTCGATCTGACCGTTGATCTCGTGAATGTCTCGCTCCAGTCGGCGTCGCCCGAGCAGAATCTGGCGCTGTTGCTGGCGGCGGAGCCGATCGCGGAATCGCTGGGCGATCGGGCCTGCGAGGCGCGGGTACAGCTTTGGATCGGGCGGGTGCATTACCTGGCCGGGCGCTTGCGCGAGGCCAGCGGATATTTTCAGAAGGTGTTGGCGGTGGCGTCGGAGGTGAAGGACCCCGAGCTTCTGTCGCTGCCGGGCGCGGTCATCGGCCGCATGCTGTTCATGCAGGGCGATTTCGCCGGATCACAGAAGCTGTTGAGCGATGTGGTGCCGTTGCTGGAAGCGACCAGGAATTACCGCGAGCTCCTGTTTTCCTACGCCTATCGCGGCGCGGCCAAAACGGCGCTGGGCGATTACACCGCCGGTGCGGTCGACATCACTGCCGCGCTGAAGATGGCCCGCGCGTCGCGCAACCAGAATGCCGAGGCGCTGGCCCAGACCGGATTTGCGATAATCAATCTGATTGCCGGCAAATACACCGAGGGCATCGTCAATGCCCGCGAGTCGCTGGTGGTCGCCGAAAAAAGCGGCGACGCCATGTTCCGCTATTCCACCCACGCTTTCATCGCCTGGGGTTTGACCGGCGTGGGCGATTACACCAAAGCGATCACCCACTGGGCCGCCTCCCATGAAGCCGCCAAGCCACTGGGCGGCCGGCTTCTGCTGGGCGATTGGCTCGCTGCCATCGAAAGTGAAACCTACCTGGAAAAAGGCGATCTCGATACCGCGCTGGAGAAAGGCGAGAAGGCGCTTCAGATGTCCCAAGCTTCCGGCAGCGTGATCGCCGAAGCGATCTCCGAGCGCACCCTGGGCCGCGTGTGCGCGGCGCGCTCCCGTTGGGAGGAAGGAGAGGCGCACCTGGCGAAAAGCGCCTCCCTCCTCCAGTCGATCAACGCCCGGTTTGATCTGGCGCGCACCTCCCTGGCGCAGGCTCAAGTCGCGATTGCCCGCCAGAAGAAGGACGCGGCGATGAAGTTTCTCCAGAACACGCTGGAGTTGACCGCCTCGTGTGGATTACCACGCGAGCAGGCGTGCGCTGAATCGCTGCTCGCCAAGATGCGGCCTGCCTGATTATTTCGCCCGCCACCCCAGAAACTGAAGACTCGGCCCCAGCCCCTTAAGCGCCGCCTCCGCCAGCACGCTGTGACCCTTCACGGACGGATGCCACGCGTCCATCGCGTGGATCGATGCGACCGGGCTCACGTCAACCTCGCAGAGCGCGTCGGAATAATCCAGATGAACGTTGGGACAGTCTTTGAGATTCTTGTTGAGCTCGTCCACCATCTCTTTCAACTGGATATCCATCAGATAGGACAGCCGGATCATGTTTCCCCGATATTCCGGCCGCATCGAACGAAAATGATCGTAGTCGACTTCCAGATACGGGTAGAGGTTGGGATTGGCCTGCTTCAGCTCTTCGGCGGCTGCCCTTGCATTGAAGTACGCCCTGAAGTTGATCAGGCCGTAGACGACGATCGCGCATTTGTGCTTTTCGGTCTTTGCCCGATCGATAAGGCGTGTCAATTGCTCCGTGTAATGCCGCCGGAACAGGACCGATCGCGCATGCAGATAATCGTCGGGAGTCTTGATCTGCGCCGCGGTCAACCCGGACACCCAATTCATGTTGTTGTGCCCGATCCAGAGCAGCAGCAGATCGGGAAATCGCTTCTCGGCCAGAATCTGGCTCACCTGACCCGAGAAGTTCAGCGGCGCCAGGAACCCCAGCAGTTGAACCTGCTTCCCGGAATCCACGGTGGCGCCGACGCTGGCATACTCAGTCGCAACCAGGGGCGTGATCGGTTCCAGCCGCTCGAACAGGCTATCGACTGAATCGGGCGATGGATCGGTGTCGAGAAACCAGTCGCGCATGTGATTGTTCTTGGCGCGCCACAACAAATCCAGGATCGAAGCGACATAAAAATCCCGGCTCAAACTGTCGCCCACCAACGCAATATGCGGCAGACGATCGATCAGATTGGCTTCGTCGATCTGACCCTTCTTGTACTCCACATAATCCGCGTGATACGGCGACGCCGGATCCCCGGCCAGCCGATCCACCACATTCGGCCGGACGTAGGTTGTCGAAGCATTGCACCCCAGAAGCCCGAAGATCCCGATCACAAACAACATCGCAACCACTCTGACGACGCCGGCCTGGCTCTTCACGATTCACCTTCGCTTTCTGTAATTCCGAAACGGCCCGGGCCACTGTCCCTCCCGAATAGTCCGCCTGCCTCATTCTACAAGCACTTACGTCTCCTGTCGCGCCTATTTGGTTTCGCCGCTTGGATGCCCGCTCAGGGTAGGATACAATAAATGACCGAAGAAGGGCCGCGGGGGCCGGCCTATGACTACTCGTAAGGAGAGACAATCGTGAGCATCCGCACCTACCTGATCCTTGGCCTCGGCTTGGCCGTCGCCGTTTCCGGTTGCAGCATGTGGCGATCGAAGCCGTCCACGCCCGGCGTCGCCCCATCGTCGACCACCATCACCCCGGCCCTGATCGGCACGCGCGTGCCTGAGATCGACCTCTATGGGCCCGATGGCAAACTGTACAACCTGAAGGACGTCTTCGCCCAGCAGCCGACCGTGCTGGTCATCTACCGCGGCAACTGGTGCGTCTACTGCCAGAAACAACTGGCCGATCTCCAGCGGATCGAGCCGGACCTGATCGCCCTGGGCTACCAGATTGTCGCCGTCAGCCCCGACCAGCCGACCGAACTGAAGAAGAACATCGAGGGCCAGAACCTCAAGTACCGCCTGCTGTCCGACCCCTATGCTCGCCTCGCCACAAGCCTGGGCGTGAGCTTCTACGTGGACGACGAGACCCGCCGCGAACTGGAGGTCTATGGCTGGACGCCCACCAACGTCGAGGCCCAGCCCCAGTGGACTCTGCCCGTGCCCGCGGTCTTCCTGGTCAGCCCGACCGGCATCGTGACATGGGAGTACGTGAACCCGGACTACAGGCAGCGCGTCAGCTCCGACGTCCTTCTGGCTGCCGCCAAGGCCGAGGCAGCGAGGACTGCGGCGCCCGCCGAGACGCCAACCGCGGCGCCCGCCGTGACGCCACCTGCGGCGCCGGCCGAGACGCCAACCGCGGCGCCTGCCGTGACGCCAACTGCGGCGCCGGCTGCAATGCCACCTGCGGCGCCCGCCGTGACGCCAACTGTGGCGCCGGCTCTGGTCCCGGCTGCGAAGTAGAGGTAAGCGACTGCGTGGTCGCCGCGGCGACCACCCGGATAGAAAATGCGCGGCGGGTCTCCCGACCCGCCGCGCTTTCTTTAACCGCGTGGGTGCAAAGCACCCACCCTACATTCTGTCAACAACCGAGTGGTCGCCGCAGCGACCACCCAACCATTTGCATCCTGCCGTTCACGCCAGGTTCAGCGTGATGTTACCCGTCGCGCCTCGATACCCGTCGATCGCAAAATAGTACGTATGGCCGGCCACGGCGTTGAAGCTGAGCGCGCTGGTGAGCGTGCGGCCGGCCGGGTCGTCATCGTTGCCGGCCACCGTGGTCAGACTCGACACGGAACTGCCCGTATACACCGCCAGCACCGTGTCGAAGTTGCTGCCACGCGTATTCAGGCTGACCGTGCGCGTGGCGGTCGCCGTCCAGGCACACCAGACGGAGGCGCCGCCGGGGACGCCCGCATGGTTGGGCTCGCCCGTCTCAAGGGTCGCCCCGACGTTGGTGCCCGTCCACGCCAGCGTGCCGCCTGAGAGGACCACGGCATTGCTGAAGCTGTCGTTCGCCGGCGCCACCACCACCGATTCCGACAGGTTCAGCGTGATCTTGCCCGAGGCCGCATTGTAGCCGTCAACCACGAAGCGATAGGTCTGCCCGGCCACGGCGTTGAACGTGACCGCGCTCGTGAGCGTGCGGTTGGCCAGGTCGTCATCATCGCTCGCCACAAGCTTCAGGCTGGAAACGGCGTCTCCGGTATAAACGCCAAGCAAAGTATCGAAACTGCTACCATGCGTGTTCAGGCTCACCTTGCCGCTGGCCGGCGCGGTCCACGTGTACCAGACCGACTTGCCGCCGGCGTTGCCCGCGATGGCCGGCTCGCCTGGCTCCTTCGTCGCCCCCACGTTGGTGCCCGTCACCGTGACCGACATCCCGGTCAGGGCTGCGGCGTTGGCGAACTTGTCATTGGCGGGCGCCGGCGCGGCAATCGTGAGCGTGGCCGAAACGGGGCTGCCCGTCACGCCCACCGCATCGGTCGCCACCGCGTAGTACGTGTAGTTGCCCGGCGTAAAGCCGGTGGTCGAGATCGTGAGCGTCCACGTGGTCCCGTTCTGCGTGCCGGTGCCGACCACGGTGTCGCCGCCCGTCCCCGCCTGGAGGCCGCTCGTGCCGTTCGTCTCACGGTAGAACGTGACGCCCGTGACCGTGCCGCCGGCCGCCTCCTGCACGTTGCCGGCCGTCAGCGTGACGTCCGTGCCCGCCTGCACCGACGCAGGATTGACCGTCAGCGAGCCGATCGTCGGCTGGACAATCGTGAGCACGGCCGAGGCCGTGGCGCCACTGACGTTCGCGCTGTCGGTTGCCACCGCGTAGTAGGTGTAGTTGCCCGCGGCGAGGCCCTGCGTCGAGGTCGAGATCGTCCACGTCGTGCCATTGCGGATTCCGACGCCGATGAGCGTATCGCCGGTCGTCTGGAGGCCGCCCGTGCCGTTGCTCTCGCGGTAGAACGCAACGCTCGTGATCGTGCCGCCCGTTTCCTGCACGTTCGTGGCCGTAAGCGTAACGGTCGTCCCCGCGAGCACCTCCGCGGGATTGACCGCAAGCGCCCCGATCACCGGCACCGGCTTGGTCGGGCCGGCGAGGTCCGCCACCAGAAGGTTGACGATCGGCGTGCCGCGCCCCGTTACCAGGTCGTAGCCCGTGCCGGCGGCGTAGCCGTTGTTGCCCGTCGTAATGTCATGGAAGTCCTTGGAGGAAAGGCCGTAGATCGCCGGCAAGGTCTGCGTGGGGCCGTCCATGGTGCCCTGGCCCGCGAGGACGCGGCCCTGGTCGGCAATCGCGATGATGCCTGCCCATAGCGGCGCCCCCACGCTGGTCCCGCCCACCCGGATCCACGGCGACGTGGTGCCGAAATCCCATGTGTCGATCACTGCCACGCCGCTCTGCGGATCGGCAACGGCGGCAACGTCGGGCACCGTCCGATAGGTGGTGCTCTGCGTTACAACGCCCTTCTGATAGGCCGGCTGCGCGGTGTAGCTCGAGATGCCTCCGCCCGCGCCGCCCGACCTGTAGCTGCTCGTGCCATTGCCCCAGCCGGTCTCGGAGACCCAGTTGCCGCCGGCATCGGTGGTCAGATACGTGCCGCCCACCGACAGGACGTTGGGCGACGAGGCGGGGTACTCCACGCCCTTGCGGGTGCCGCCGTTCGGATACGCCCCGCTGTCGCCGCTGGACGCCACAAACGTAACGCCATTGTGGCCGGCCGGGGTGGTAAAGAACTGATCGTAGTAGGCCTGGCCCGCGTATTCGCCTCCGCCCCAGCTCATCGAGAGGACCGAGACGCCGATGTAGTTCCGCGCGGTATTGACGGCGGCAAACAGGTCGCTGTCGGAATTGGAACTGGCCTCGACGAGCAGGATATTCGCCTTGGGGGCCACGGCGTGCGCCCACTCTACGTCGAGTGAGATTTCGAGCGCCCAGGAGTCGCCTCGTCCGGAGGGATCGGTGCCCGGCAATGTGGCGGTGCCGGTCTGGCCAACGACCGTGAGCGTGGTGTCGGTCAGGCCGAATTGCTTGTCGAACGCACGCAGGTCCGCCGCAATGGTCGGATCGTTGTAGGCATCGACGATCGCAATGGTCTGGCCGCTGCCGTCGCCCGTAATCGAGCCGAACATGGCCTGGTCGATCCCATACGCGTGGCGGATCGTCGTGGGCGTCAGGCCCGTGGGACCAGTCGAGGACGCGTGGGTCACCGACCCGATCGGGCCGAAGAGGGCGAAGTCGGGCGTCGCCACCGGCAGGGTCGAAAGGAGTAGCCGAGGCTCCAACGCCTCTATCAGACAGGTGGGATTTCGCAGGTCTGACTTACTGTGCCTGGGCACGGACTTTCCCCTCATTCCCCTTGAAAAGGGTTATGCGGCAATACAGAACATTATCGGTCCTTCTGGCGTCGAAATCAACACGAAACTGCCCTGACCCGTAGTGCGTCAGTTACGGGGGCAGAGACTTCAGGCGGGTGGCAGCCGCCGTAAGTGACGCAGTACCCTGACCACCGCTGGAATCCCATCTTCGCAGTGTTCCGCCTGAGTAGCCTGGTAACACAATCTCCGGGAAAATCCTTGCCCCCCCACCGCCTTACTTCGTCCCCACGTCCTCGCCCTCGGAGACCATCTTCCACCGAAGAACCTCGTCGACGGTGCCGTCGGGCTCGACCGAGACTTCGCCCGCAAGATCGTCCTGCTCGAATTCGGCCCAGTAGGTGACGTCCGGCTCCGCGAGCTTCAGGAACTTACTGCGTGTGACCTCGGCGTACGTCTTGTCGCGGCCGATCGCCTTGATCCTCGCGCCGTCGGCGGCCTTCACGATCGCCGCCATGACGGCCTTCGGCACGTCCTTCACGTCAAGCTCGGTCGAGGTCTCCACAATCGTGCCGTCGGGGGCCACGGTGATCTCGCCGAGCAGGCTGCCCCTGTCGAACGCGGCCCAGAACGTGGCCCGCGGCGGGGCGGGGTACAGCAGCGCGTCGCCCAGGGCCTCCGCGTAAGTCTCCTCCCTGTCGATCTCCTTCATCGGCGCCCCTTCGGCGGCCCTGCGGATCATCGCCATGGCCGGCTCCGGCACATCCCTGGCCTCGACCTCGGTCGAGACGTCGAGGAGCGTGCCGTCGGGGGCCACGTCGATTTCGCCGCCCAGGTTGCCCTTCTCGAACTCGGCCCAGTAGGTGATCTTTTCGCGGGGGAGTTTCACGAGCTTGCCGTCGCGTACCTCGGCACGGGTGGACACGCGGTCGACTTCAACGATCTCGGCCCCCTCGGCGGCCTTCCTGATCGCCGCCATGACGGCCTCCGGCGCAGCGGCCGGCTTGATCTCCGACGAGACCTCGGCGATCACGCCGTCGGGCGACACCACCACTTCAACGTACTTCAGGCCGGCCTTCATTTCGACGACGAAGACCGTCGCGCCGTCCTCGTCGTCCAGGCTCGCCCTGGTGAGGACCGCCCGCGGGAACTCCTCCCTGATCGCCAGGAGCGCCGCCGCCGGCAGGCGGACCTTCTCCACGGCCGCGCCCCTGGCCGGGAAGAACAGAACGGCAAGCACGCCCGCCGCCACGAGGGCCGCCAGGCCCAGTAACACGTAGTGAACCCGGCTCACGCGGGACCTCCGAGGAACTGCCGCCTGCCCTTTCGAGGCCGGATCGTTATTCCATGTAAGTGAGGTACATTTCGGCGGCCACGATCACGACCTCGATCGCCAGGATCACCGCGATCACGACCTCGACGACGTACTCGCGACGGAAGTGCCGGTAGTCGCTGATCCGCTGGCAGGCAAGCTCGTAGATGTACTCATATACCTCGATGTGCCCGTCGAGGGTCTCGAGGCGCGTCTCCGTGTCGGCCTCCTCCCTCAGCCGCTCGCCCAGCGTGCGGCCCGCCTCGGTCAGCGACGCCGGCGGCGTGATCAGGCCGGGTTCCAGCCGCGCGCAGCGGAGGCGCCGCAGGGCCGTCGCGGTGCCCTGCGTGGCCACCTCGGCCTCGCGGGCCAATTCGGCCCGGCCCACGCGGGACATCAGCGGCACGTCGGCCTGCACGGTGGGCCAGTCGGCGGCCACCTCTTCCTCCAGCCGGTGCAGCTCGTGCTCGTAGAACGCGAAGTCGACGACGGCCGGGAGCAGCGCGTCCATGCGGTCGGCCGGCACCTCGAGCACCGCCCGGCCGGGCCGCCACTTGAGCAAGCCGCCGTCCACGCCGAGCTGAATCGGAGGCACGTCCTGCGTCTCGGGGGCGTCGAACCACGCCTGCGCCTCGCGGCGCCGCGGCGCGTCCTTCGGGCCGCCCGCGGGGACCTTCAGCACGAGCAGAGACTCGCTCCGCCGGTCGTCGGGCGGCGACGTCAGCGCCTCGAGTGCGAGCGCCGACACCGCGGCCACGCGCGGCTCGGGGTCACGGAATGACATGAGGATGAGTTCACCCGGCGCAGCGGCCTCAACGAAGCGGATGCGCACCAGCACCGGGTTTGCGGCTCCCGTCTCTCGGTCGGCGACCATCGCGAATGACTCCCGGCTGCGCGTTCAGGCGCTCAGTTGGTTTTGATCGGACGGCCGGCCGCCCAAGAGCGGGGCGCGTACGGGCGCGACCGTGGGCAGGATAAGCCGCGACACCCCGTCGATCAACTCATATTCATGCACATAGACCATTTCGCGGAACGCCGCGGCGTAGCCCTTCAACTCGTGCGTCAGGTAGACGCCGGGCTTGGGCGGGGCCTCGGCCAGGACCTTCACGGCGGCGGCCACCCCGGCGGCCACCAGGGCGCAGGTCGCGTTCGAGTCCAGCGGAATCTCGGGCGAATTCTCGAGCAGGCAATACTGGCCGCGCCAGTCGTCGTCGAAGCGGCACGCCACGCCCACGATGTCGCGGCCGATCAGCTCCTCGTGCGGCCCGCGCACCAGAAGCTCCGGCTTGACGTCGTACCCGGCGGCCCGGATCAGCCGCATGTTCTCGGGGTGGAAGCCGTAGACGAACTTGACGGCCGTGTCGTGCCGCCAACCCATGTACACGCATTCCTCGTGGCCGATGAGGAACCCCTCGGCCGCCGGCGGCACGGGCACGAGATCCATCGGCACGCCGGCGTGGCCGAGCTTCTGCAGCGGCCAGTCCAGTGCGTCCTCGTGCAGGAGGACGGTGCCCTCCTCGAGGACCTCGAAATTCCAGTCCTCGGTGATCTCGGCGGCCGACTCCGACAGGCACCACGTGATCGACGGCCCGCGGAACCGCCCGCAGCCCGGCATCGTATCGTCATATTCCCAGTACACGATGGCGTCGGGCGGCTCGGTCTGGCGGATGATCTCCTCGGCCATGGCGTTCACGGCGCCGGGGTTCATGCCGGCGGCCACGATGTGCGGCCGCCGCGCGGCCTCGGGCCGACGGTCGAGGAAGTTGTAGGCGGCGATGTGGATGTCCTCGGTCCAGTCGACCATCGTGGAGTTGACGAGCGAGACCCCGGCCTCGTCGCACACCGCCACCGACCGGCGTTTGTCGAACGTGGGCGCCAGGTCGATGACCGCGTCGAACGCCTCCGTCGCCAGCCGCGCCCGAAGATCGTCGAGCGTGTACTTCTGCTCCGTCCAGCCCTCGACGGTGCCCCGCAGGGCCTCGGCGTGAACCGGCCAGTGCCCGGGGCGCAGCGGATCGACCACCGCGGCCGTCCAGCCCAGCGCCTTGAAAAGGTACAATAGCGACACGCCAACCGGCCCTGCCCCGCCAATGACCAGGCACTTCATGCGTTCACCTCGCTCCGCGCTCTCCCGCGCCGGCGGCAAGGCATCCCAAGGGACGCCCGCCCGCCGCGGCAACGATAATACAGAGATATCCCCCGGTTACAAGAGTGAACGAACGGGGACGGGTTTTGTTGGGGGTTTCCGGCGGAGGGACGGAGTGAATAGGAAGAGCGTGGCCGCTCTTCGTGGTACGCGGAAGTGCTTCCTATGCGCGTGCCACGGCGGGTCTTGCCCCGCCGTGCGGTCCGCCACTACCCGTTCGCACGGCC
>PMZT01000237.1 GCA_003170085.1 Planctomycetia bacterium
AACGGCACGTGCCTCGACTTCCTCGCGGAATCGTTCATGGCGGGCGACCCGACGGCAGGCGGCGGCTTCGTCATCCTCAACGGCGTCGCCTTTGACGCCCACGGGCGCCTCGCCCCGCTCGAGTCGCCGTACCCCGGCGCGAACCTCTTCTCGCTGGCCTCGGGCGGCGCCATCTACATCCGCGACCCCGAGCAGAAGGTCGGCGACCGCCAGCTCAACGGCGGCGCCGTCTCGGAACTCACGGAGAAGGACTGGCGGCTCATCCGGCCCTATCTGGAAGAGAACGAGCGGCTCTTCGGCATCGCCATCGAGCAGCTCCTCACGGTGGACGGCGAGGTCCGCGAGCCCGAAGAGGTCTACCGCAAGGTGAGCCCGGTGAAGAACGTGGTGCTGGCCGGGACGGCCAAGAAATAAATTGTGCAAACATTTAGCCGCCCCGCTTGCGGGGCGATCGCCGTTGACTGGAGTTACGACATGAGCAAAACCGTACAACTCGCCGACGCGGCCGCCGACTTCGTCGCCGAGGTCGAGCATGCCTCCGCGGCCAACCTGGCCGCCTGCCTCCAGTGCGCCAAGTGCACGTCCGGGTGCCCGGTGGCGGCGCGCGGCGACGTCAAGCCGCACGTCCTCGTGCGCCTGGTCCAGCTCGGCCAGCGCGACGCCGTCCTCGGCTGCCGCACGATCTGGGAATGCACGTCGTGCCAGACCTGTGCGACCCGCTGCCCGCAAGGCGTCAGCATCGCCGCCATGAACGACGCCCTCCGCCAGATGAGCCGCGCGGCCGGCAAGGTCGTCGCCGGCACGCGGGTGCCGCTGTTCAACGACATCTTCCTCCGCACCGTCCGCCGCCTCGGCCGCATGTACGAGGTCGGCCTGATGACCTCGTTCAAGCTGCGGACGCGCGACTTCTTCTCCGACACGGACAAGGTCCCGACGATGCTCAAGAAGGGCAAGCTCTCGATCCTGCCGCCGCGCGTCGCCGGCAAGGGCGAGCGCAAGCAGCTCTTCGACCGGGCCCGCCGGGCAGGAGGCGCCAAGTGAGCTACGTCTTCTATCCCGGCTGTTCGCTCGAAGGGACGGCCCGCGACTTCCACCTGTCGACGATGGCCGTCGCGAAGGCCCTCGGCCTGGAGTTGCCGGAGCTGCCGGGCTGGATCTGCTGCGGCTCGACGGCGGCCCACCAGAGCGACCCGCTGCTCGCGCTGGCGCTGCCGGCGAAGAACCTGGCGGCCGCCAATGGCGAGACGGTCGCGGTGTGCTGCGCCGCCTGCTACAGCCGCCTGAAGGCCGCCAACCACGAGATCGCCCGCGACGCCAAGGTCCGCCGCCAGGTGTCCGACATCATCGGCGCCGACTACGACGGCCGGACGCCCGTGCGGCACCTCTTGGAAATCCTCGCCCGCGACATCGGGCCGGAGAAGATCGCCGAGCACGTGAAGCGGCCCCTGGCGGGCCTGCGGGCGGTCTGCTACTACGGTTGCCTCCTGTCGCGGCCGCCGGAAGTCACAAATTTCGACGACGCCGAAAATCCCACGCTGATGGACACACTCGTGGCCGCCTGCGGGGCCGAGGCGGTCGATTGGCCGCACAAGACCGAGTGCTGCGGCGCGAGCTACTCGATCACCGACGTCGGGATCGTCCAGTCGCTGACGCACGAAATCCTCGCGATGGCCAAGGCCGCCGGCGCCGACTGCATCGTCACGGCGTGCCCGCTGTGCCAGCTCAACCTGGACATGCGCCAGAAGGAAATCGAGGCGAAGTTCGGCGAGTCGTACGGGCTGCCGGTCTTCTACTTCACGCAGGTGCTGGGCCTGGCGCTGGGCCTGGAGCCGAAGGCGCTCGGCCTCTCGAGCCTCGTCGTCGACCCGATGGCGCTCGTGTCGCGCATTTAGGTTTTTTCACATTTCGCCGCCTCGCTTGCGAGGCGAATATATTGAGGTAAATAATCGTGGTCGAAAAAGTCAAACGTGCGAAGAAGCCCCCGGAGGCCGTCGGCGCCGTCCTCGTGTGCGGCGGCGGCATCACGGGCATGCAGTCCGCCTTGGACCTCGCGAACTCGGGCTTCAAGGTCTACATGGTCGAGACGTCGCTGGCCATCGGCGGCCGCATGGCCATGCTCGACAAGACGTTCCCGACGGGCGACTGTGCGATGTGCATCATCTCGCCGAAGCTCGTCGAGTGCGCACGCAACAAGAATATCGAGATCCTCACGCTGGCCGACGTGCAGGGGATCAAGGGCGAGCCGGGCAACTTCGAGGTCCAGGTCCTCCGCCGCCCGCGCTATGTCGATGCGAAGAAGTGCAACGCCTGCGGCGACTGCGTCGAGGTCTGCCCCGTGTTGCTCCCGAACGAGTTCGACCGCGGCATGGGCACGCGCAAGGCGATCTTCCGCCTGTATCCGCAGGCGATTCCGAACGTCTACGGCATCTCCAAGGCGGGCGGCGTCGCGCCATGCAAAGACGGATGCCCAGCCGGCGTCAACACGCAGGGGTACGTTGCCCTCATCGCCCAAAAGAAATTCAAGGAGGCGTACGACCTCATCTTCCAGCGGTGCCCGCTGCCGGCCGTCTGCGGCCGCGTGTGCCAGCACCCGTGCCAGACGAACTGCAACCGCAAGGACCTGGACCAGCCGGTGTCGGTCCGCGACCTCAAGCGGTTTGCCGCCGATTACGTTCACGCGCACCGCGACGAGTTCACCGACGCCCCGCCCCAGCCCGCCGCACCGCAGAAGGAAAAGGTGGCGATCGTGGGCGGCGGGCCGGCCGGCCTGACCGCGGCCGTCGACCTGCGGCGCCTCGGCTACGGCGTCACCGTTTTCGAGGCCAAGCCCCTCATGGGCGGCATGCTCCGCTACGGCATCCCGCGGTATCGCCTTCCCGCGGACGTGCTGGATCGAGAAATCGAGAACATCCTGGCGCTGGGCATCGAGGCCCAGACCAGCCGCCGCGTCGAGAGGCCGGAATCGCTGCTGAAGCCCAAGACCGACGGCGACGCCGACGCCGCCGAGGCCGCCGCCGACACGTTCGACGCCGTCTTCGTCGCCCTTGGCGCGTGGGCCGGCAAGAAGCTGGGCATCCCCGGCGAAGAGTTGCCGCAGGTCCTGCCGGGCCTGAAGTTCCTGCAAGACGTGAACACCGGCGGCAAGCCGGCGATCGGCCCGAGCGTGCTCGTGATCGGCGGCGGCGACGTGGCGATGGATGCCGCCCGCTGCGCCCTGCGGCTGCCGGGCGTCAAGACCGTCCGCCTGGCCAGCCTCGAGCATCGCGACGAACTGCCGGCCCACGAGTGGGAAGCCGCCGAGGCCGTCGAGGAAGGCGTCGAGTTCCACAACGGCTGGAGCCCCACGAAGGTCACGGCCGAGGGCGGCAAGGTCACCGGCGTCCAGTTCCGCGCCTGCACGCGCGTGTTCGATGAGAACCGCCGGTTCTCGCCGCAGTTCGACGAGGCCCGCACGATGAACCTGGCGGCCGACACGGTGATCGTTACGATCGGCCAGGGCATCGATGGCAGCACGATGGGCGCCGTGGTCACCGGCCCCGGCGGCCGCGTTGCCGCGGACAAGCAGACCCTGGCCACCAGCGTCGTGGGCATCTTCGCCGGCGGCGACGTCGTGCTCGGCCCGGCCTCAATGGTCGATGCGATGGCCCAGGGCCACCGCGCAGCCGAGGCGATTCACGCGTACCTCCGCGGCACGACCCAGAAGAAGCCGGCGGCCGACGGCGACGGCGCGGCGAAGCGTGACCTCGCGACGAATCCCGAGCCCGACGCCCCGGTTCAGCCGCGGCGGGCCATGCCGCAGGCCCCGGCCGGCGACCGCGCCCGCGACTTCCGCGAGATCGACCTCGGCTACTCCCTTGAGGACGCCGTGGCCGAGGCCCATCGCTGCCTGGCGTGCGGCCTGTGCAGCGAGTGCGGCCAATGCGTAAAGGCGTGCACGGCCGGCGCGATCAACCACGACATGACGGCCACGGTCGAGACGATCCAGGTGGGCTCGGTCATTCTGACCCCCGGCTTCGAGGAATTCCAGGCGGCCAGCCGCGGCGAGTTCGGCCACGGGCGGTACGCCAACGTCGTCACGAGCATTCAGTTCGAGCGGCTGCTGAGCGCCGCCGGCCCGACGAGCGGCGACGTCCTGCGGCCGTCCGACGGCACGCACCCCAAGCGCATCGCCTTCATCCAGTGCGTGGGCTCGCGCGACACCGCCCGCAACAACGGTTACTGTTCGTCCATCTGCTGCACGGCGGCCGCCAAGGAAGCCATGGTCGCGATCGAGCACCTGCCGGGCCTCGAGGTCTCGGTCTTCTGCATGGACATCCGCGCGTTCGGCAAGGAGTTCGACCAGTACGTCACCCGCGCGCGCAACGAGCAGCACGTCAAGTTCATCCGCGCGATGCCGTCGCGCATCGTGGAGATGCCCGGCACAAAGAACGAGCGGATTCGCTATTTCGACGAGAACGGCGAGGAGCAACAGCAGGAATTCGACCTGGTCGTCCTGAGCGTCGGCATGCGGCCGAGCAGCCAGGTCAAGGCCATGGCCGAACGGCTGGGCCTTGAGCTCAACGAGTTCGGTTTCTGCCGCACCGACCGCCTGGCGCCCACGGCCACCTTACGCCCGGGCATCTACGTGGCGGGCGCGTTCCAGGAACCGAAAGACATTCCCGAGTCGGTCGCCCAGGCCTCGGCCGCCGCATCGTGCGCCATGGAGCAACTGGCCGACGTGCGCGGCACCATGACCCAGCAGCGCGAGTACCCGTGGGAGCGTGATGTCTCCGACGAGGCCCCGCGCATCGGCGTCTTCATCTGCCACTGCGGGCACAACATCGCCTCGGTCATCGACGTCGAGAAGGTGGCCGCGGCGGCGCGCAAGCTCCCCAACGTGGCCTACGCCGAAACGAGCCTCTACACGTGCTCCGACACGAGCCTCAGCCACATCAAGGAACTCATCGGCGAGCACCGGCTGAACCGCCTCGTCGTGGCGTCCTGCACGCCGCGCACCCACGAGATGCTCTTTCAGGAAACGCTGCGCGAGGCGGGCCTGAACCCGTACCTGTTCGCGATGGCCAACATCCGCGACCAGGACTCGTGGGTCCACCGCGACAATCCGGTGGCGGCGACCGCCAAGGCGATTGACCTCATGCGGATGGCCGTGGCGCGGGCGCGGTACCTCGAGGCCCTGGCCACCGGCCGCCTGCCGGTGGTGCAGTCGGCCCTTGTGATCGGCGGCGGACTGGCCGGCATGACCGCGGCCCTCGCCGTGGCCGACCAGGGATTTCCGGTGGTCCTGGTGGAGAAGGAATCGGAACTCGGCGGCAACCTGCGGCATATCCACTTCGCCCTCGAGCGCCGCGACGTGCAGCCGTACCTTGCCGGGCTGGTGAAGCGAGTGACGTCGCACCCGAAGATCACGGTGTACACGAGTGCGAAGGCCGTGCAGATCGCCGGGCACATCGGCAACTTCAAGAGTAAGATCGACGTCGCGGGCAAGGAAGTGCTCGTGGCCCACGGCGCGACGATCGTCGCCACCGGCGGCGCGGAGCGCGAGACCAGCCTGTATCTGCACGGCAAGAACTCGCGCGTGCTTACGCAGCGCGAGCTGGAGAAACAACTCGCCACCGACGGCCTGCCCAAGGAACTGGGCGAGCGGCCGACGGTCGTCATGATCCAGTGCGTTGAGTCGCGCAACACCGAGCACCCGTACTGCAGCCGCGTGTGCTGCTCCGAGGCCGTGAAGAACGCCCTGGAGATCAAGCGCCAGCGGCCGCAAGCCCGCGTCATCGTCCTAGCCAAGGATATCCGCACGTACGGCTTCCGCGAAACGTACTTCCAGAAGGCCCGCGAGGCCGGCGTCCTCTTCGTCCGCTACCCTGAGACGAAAGACCCGGTGCTGACCGACGCCGGCGGCCTGGAAGTGCGCGTGACCGACCAGGCCAGCGCGCGCGACCTCGTGCTGAGGCCGGACCTCGTGGTTCTCTCCACGGGCATCGCGCCGGCCACCGATAATCCGGTGATCTCGGGCCTGCTGCGCACCGCCCTGACGGCCGACGGGTTCTTCCTCGAAGCCCACCCGAAGTTGCGCCCGGTGGACCTGGCGAACGAGGGCGAGTTCATCTGCGGCCTGGCGCACTCGCCGCGGTTCATCGACGAGACGATCGCGCAGGCCCGCGCCGCGGCCGGGCGTGCCGCCACGGTTCTATCGCGCTCGTTCCTCGAAATCGCGGGCCAGGTGGCCCATGTCGATCCCACGCACTGCGTGGCGTGCGCCACATGCGTCAAGGTGTGCCCGTACGGCGCACCATTCATCAACGACCAGAAGAAGGCCGAGGTTCAGATCGCCCAGTGCATGGGCTGCGGCAATTGCACGGCGTCGTGTCCGGCCCGGACGATTACGCTGCGGCACCAGGAGGACCGGCAGATCTTTGCGATGCTCGACGAGCTGCTCGTGTCCGACGGAGGTTCGTCATGACGGCACCCGATAGCGGCGCCACGCCCGCCTCGCCGGCGGCGTGGGAGCCGAAAGTCCTGGCGTTCTGCTGCAATTATTGCGCCTACGCGGCCGCCGACCTGGCCGGCGCGCGGCGTATGCAGTATCCGCCCAACGTGCGCTTGCTGCACGTGCCTTGCACGGGCAAGGTCGAGTTGGAACACATCCTGGAGGCGTTCGAGAAGGGCATCGACGGCGTGCTGGTGGCCGGGTGCCTCGAGGGCGGCTGCCACTTCCTCGAGGGGAACCTGCGGGCCAAGCGCCGCGTCCAGCGCGTCCGCGAGATCCTGGACGAGATCGGCGTCGGCGGCCAGCGGCTGCTCATGGTCAACCTGTCGGCCGCCATGGCCCCGACGTTCGTCGAACGCGTGCGGGAGATCGTCGAGACGGTCCGCAAGCTCGGGCCGAATCCCCTGACCACCGTCAAGCCGGAAGGAGCGAAGTCCGAATGATCGTTGCAAGCCCGAAGTCGGTTACCGAAGTCAAGGAGATCATCGCCGCGCACCGGAAGGTGCTCTTCGTGGGTTGCGGCACGTGCGTCACGGTTTGCCTGGCCGGCGGCGAGCGCGAGGTGGGCATCATGGCCTACGCCGTGCGCATGGCCCGCAAGCTCGAAGGCCGGCCGATCGAGATCGAGCAGGTCACGATCGAGCGCCAGTGCGAGAACGAGTTCATCAAGGACCTGGCGGAGGCCGTCGATCGCAACGAGGCCATCCTCTCGTTCGGCTGCGGCGCGGGCGTCCAGGCCATTGCCGAGCGCTTCCCCAAGAAGCCCGTGTACGCGGCGCTCAACACGCAGTTCCTGGGCATCCTTGAGGAACAGGGCGTGTGGACCGAGAAGTGCCAGGCCTGCGGCGACTGCATGTTGGCCGACTTCGGCGGCATCTGCCCCGTCACGCGGTGCGCCAAGCAACTCCTGAACGGCCCGTGCGGCGGCTCGACGCCCGAACACTGCGAGATAGATAACGACATGCCGTGCGCCTGGCAGCTCATCTTCAAGCGCCTCAAGGAGATCGGCCAGGAAGACCGGCTGAAGAAGATCCGCCCGCCGAAGGATTGGCGCGGCTCCTCGCACGGCGGCACAAGGAAGATCGTGCGGAACGACCATCGCATCTGACGCGGCAAGGCCCTCGGTTATTACTACAACGCTAAAAGAGCAGATTTGGGTGGTGGGTCAGTTTGACTGGGGAGGACGCAGGGAAGGCGGAGGACGCACTATTGTGTGGCCACCTATCGTGGAAATGGCCGGAAACTGGCTCTTGGCAAGCAGGGCTTCGGTCATGTGACGGCGAAAACTGGCGACGGCCGCAAGTTCGCGGCTCTCTCGGCCTACGGGTGTCATCACGCCGATTTCTTTGTGGCTGTCTACTTCGCGAACCGCCCTAACAACTGGAACCAGATCGGTATCCGCCGATAGAATAATGGCTCGGTCAAAAAGATTGCGAGCGGCATCACTGAGAATTGCCACGGCTATGTTGACATCCGTCTGTTTTTCCTCGTGCTTGACGCAGATGTGATGATGCAATTCACACCAGCGCCTCTTGATCTTGAATCGCCCCAACGTGACTTGAACGCCCGCGTTCTTCAGTAAGAAAACATATTCCTGGTGCTTGGCCTTCTCTGCTGGCTCCCAGTCGGCGTATGCCGAGAAATAGGTCACTCCAGACAGGGTATCGGCCGAAAGTATCGTGTTTTGAGCAAGCCGATAGTAGTTCAGCCAGAGATACTGTGGACAGTGGTCAAGGATGGCGTTGTAAACGTTGAATCCGTCAATGTAGAATCGATAACGGTAGCCCGCCATTTGCCCCCCCCTAGCCGCGCACAGGCCATAAAAAGCAACCGGCTTCCGAAGAAGCCGGGGACCCGACACACTTTATGTCGGGGATGCACCATCATTATCGCCAGAATTCATTCCCCGTCAACACCTTATTCAAAATTATTCAAAATTTTGGTAAATGCGGCGATTACTTCTTCCCCTTCTTCGCCTTGGCCGGAGGCTGAGGGGCCGACACATTGCCGCCGCTCGCGATGTACGCCTCGGCCTGGCTGCGCACGGTCGGATCCTTGGCGTTGGCGGCGATTCTCTTCACGATCTCCAGGACGTCGGCGCCCTGGAGCGGCTTCTCGCCCTCCTTCTGCGGCAGAACGATCTTGAGCGCCGCCAGCGCCGCCTCGGCGCCGAGCGACGGGTCGTCGCACAGCGTGGCCACAAGCTTCAGGGCCTCGATGTCGCGGATGGCCGAGAGGCCGCCGATGACCAGCCGCTTCTCGTCGGGCCGCTTCGCCGCCGCCAGGCCATCCTTATACATCTGCACGGTCTGGGCCACCGGCCGGTCGCTCGGCAGGCCGACGAGGCGCAGGTAACCGCGCAGCGCCAGCACCTGGTGCGCCGGCTTCTCGGCCGTGCGGACAACGTCCAGCAGCGCCGCCGTGGCCTCGCCGGGGGTGCGCCAGTCGGCCAGCGCGCGAACGGCGGCGTCCTGACAGGCGGCGTCGGTGCTCTTCGTCTCGGCAATCGCGGCCGCGACCGCCTTCTGGCCGGCCAGTTGGGGAAGGATCCTCAGAAGCACCACGCGGCCGGCGCCCGTGGTCTTGGCAAGCGCCGCGAGCACGGCGTCGGCCCGCGCCGCAGCATCGGCGGCCTTCTGACACGTGAGGACAACCGCCCGCTGGAATTCGGTTTGCTCGGCACCCTCGGGCGTCTTGAGGAGAATTGCGATGATCCGCCCCGCGTCATCGGGACCGGCACAGGCAGCCAGCGCCTTGGCGGCCGCGATGCGCACCGCCGCATCCTTATCCCCGGCCGCGGTGAAAACGGATTCCAGGTTGATCCGCGAGTGCTGCGCAGCCAGGAGGTTCAGGAGCGCGACCCGCGCGGGGCCTTCGGCCTTCGCGAGGGCCGCGGCCGCCGCCGTGCCAACCACGTCGCCGGGCATCCGGCCAAGGGCATCCTGCGCGGCCTTGGCCTCGTCGGCCGGAGCGGCCTGGAGCATCGCCAGGAGCGCCGCGACAGCCTCGGGCGTGGCGGAACGAGCGACGGACTCGACGGCCGCCAGACGCACGGCCTTGTCGGCGTCCTTGAGCGATTCGAGGACCGCCGGTGCAGCGGCCTTATCGGCGCGGCGTCCGAGGGCCGCAAGGAAGAGCGGCCGCGCGTCGGCCGGCGCCTGCTTCATTTTCTCGACGATCCGGGCCGTCATCGCCTCGCCCGGCACGGCGATCGCCAGTTCCAGGGCCGCGGCGCGGAGCTGCTTGTTCGGGTTCCCCACCGCACTCAGGATGTCCGGGACGGCGGCATCGCCCACAGCGCGGTAAAGCGTCGCCAGGGCGTCGCAGACCACGTTGTTCTCACGCGGCGCGGCGCGGGTCTGGATGAGTCCGCGGCAGATTTTGGCACAGGCGTCCTTGTCGCCGCGCTCGGCCAGACGCTGCGCGAACTTGAGGTACAGGGCCGTGGCGTGCGCCCGCTCGAACGGCGACACGGCTGCCGCAACGGCCTTGGCCAGCACGTCGGCGGCCGCGGGGTCGCCGATGTTGGCGAGCGCGAAGAGGGCCATGTGGCGGGTGTTTGCATCGGCGTCGGAAGCAAACGGAAGGATCGCCTGGACGGCCTCCTGGGCGCGGAGATCGCCAAGGGCACGCAGAATCGTCGCCCGGGCAGGCCCCTTGGCGGCGGGCAACGCCTTGGCCAGCGCCGGTACGACGCCCGGCGTGCGGATGCGCACGAGGGCCATCGTCGCGGGCTCGCAAAGCTCGGGGTCCGCAAGCAGCTTCGCCAGCGGCGCAACCGACTCCTCCTTGCCCGCGAGTTGCAACATGCTCGCGAAGAAGGCATTCACGGCCCTCCGCGGCGGGTCTGCGACGGGTTGCGCGGCGGATTTCATGACCTCGATGACGGCGGCGGCATACATGGCCCGCTCGGATTCGGCGCCGGGACGAGTGACGTAAAACGCCAGGCCGTTCATGGCGAAGCGGGCCTTCGAGTCGTCGCCCGTGCCGGGGGCAACGATCATGCGGGCAACCTCCTTGATCGCGCCAGGGCCGAGCTTGACGAGGTCGGCGGTGAGCTGCTTGCCCGCGGCAACATCGGCGGCGGGCATCCGTGCCACGACGGCGGCGGCATCGGAGGGCGCCTCGGCGGCGGGGAGGACCGCAGTGGTGAGCAGCGCGGGGGCCAGCAGGCAGGCGGCCAGGGCAAGGGCGGCTATCTTAGAAACTATCTCAGAACTGTGGCACGCCCGCCCTCGGGCGTGTGAAGGAGCCGAAAAGCACAGCCGAGGGCGGCTGTGCCACAAACAAAGGC
>PMZT01000269.1:0-5764 GCA_003170085.1 Planctomycetia bacterium
GTCCAAAGCTTGCGCGCATGCCGTTTTTAGCGAAATACGGTTTTTCGTTAGTATATATTCGGGGCGATTGGCACGGGCGTTTTTGGGAATCCCGTATTAAGTTTTCAAGGAGGAACGAAAGAAAAATCGGAGAATCTGAGATTTGAGGATTTCAAATTTGAGACTTCAGACTTGAGATTTCAGACTTGAGATTTCAGACTTGAGATTTCAGACTTGAGATTTCAGACTTGAGATTTCAGACTTGAGATTTCAAATTTGAGATCTGAAATCGGAGAATCTGAAATCTGAGAATTTGAGATTTGAGGAAAGAAGGAACTCGGCTCCCGCCCCGGGGTCTTATGGCCCGTACGGCATGGTGCCGGTCTTATCGACGGCGTAATTCCACTTCTTCAGGTAGACCGCGCCCGGCTGGAAATCGTCGTGGGCCTGGCGGAGCTTCGCCTGGAGCAGGGCGTCCAGTTCCTGCTGCAGGGCCGCGTGCTCGGGCAGGTTGCACAGGTTCTTTTGCTGATACGGATCGGACTCGTTATCGTACAGGAGCCACGGTCCGTCGAGCGACCGCACGAACGTGTGCCGCGCCGTGCGGATGCCGCGGTACTCGCGGCCTCCCTTGCCCCGTTGCCACTCGCCGAACGGTGTGTAGCAGGCGATGAGCGCCGCTTCCGAGCCGGCGGGCGCCCCGCCACGTTGAAGATCCGCTGTGGCGGAGCGGGTCTCCGACGCGGCGCCGCGCAGGTGGGCCGAGAAATCGGTGCCCTCGACGGTCGGCGGAATCTGGATGCCCGCAAGGCCCAGCAGCGTCGGCATGATGTCGGGCGTGCCGATCGGTGTGGCCACCGTGCGGCCTTCCTTTGTCAGACGCGGCCAGTGGATGAGGAACGGAACGCGGATCGACTCGTCCCACGGCCGCTGCTTCCGCTGCTCGCCCTGCGAGCCGAGCATGTCGCCGTGGTCCGAGGTGAACACGAAAATCGTGTTCTCCTCGATGCCCGTCTCGCGCAGCGTGTCCCATAGCCGGCCGACGCAGTCGTCGAGGGCGGCGCAGTGGGCATAATAGCCCGCCAGGTCCCTGCGGGTCGCGGCGACGGCCTGCGACGGCTTCAGATCCGGCGGCCCGCCTTCGCCAAGGCTTCGGCCCGCCTGCGGCACGTTCGGCCGCAGCTTGAGGTCGTCGGGCTTGAACCGTGCGGCGTATTCTTCCGGGGCGGTCTCGTAGGGGTTGTGCGGCGGACCCCACGAGAGCATCAGCAGGAACGGTCCCTGGCCGGCGTGCTCGCGGATGTGGCCTTGCGCTTCGCGCGTCTGGGCGATGGCGTCGTAACCGTCCCAGAAATGCTTGAGGTTGTCGTCGGCGAAGTACGGGGACTTGTTGTACGAGTGCGTGCATTCGAGGGTCCGCCAGAACTCGAAGCCCTGCCGCCGCTCGGGCGGTATGAAGCTCGTCCGGCCGCGCCCGTCGATGTGCCACTTGCCGATGTAGCCCGTCTTATAGCCCGCGCGGCCGAACGCCTGGGCGATCGACACGGCCTCGGTCGAGAGGGGCACGTCATTGATGAAAACGCCGTGCGTGAGCGCGTAGCGGCCGGTCATCAGGCTGGCCCGGTACGGCGAGCAGACGGGGCAGGTCGAGACGGCCGTGGTCAGTTGGATGCTGCGCGAGGCCAGGCGGTCGAGGGCGGGCGTGCGGGCGTTCGGGTCGCCGGCGTAGCCCGTGGCCTGTGCCCGCCACTGGTCGGCGAAGACGTAGACGATGTTCGGCCGGCCTTCGCCAGGGCCTCGGCCCGCCTCCGGCCGGTCGGCCGCTGCGGCGGGCGATGCGGCCCGGCCCAGCGCCGGCCAGACGGTTGCCGCCGAAGCGGTGGCGCCGGCCGTCTGAAGGAATCGCCTGCGGTTCATCGGGTAGTGCTCCGGCGGAAGGCTCACCGGCGAATGCGGTCTTTGAGATGTTCAAGAAGCGATCCGGCGGGCATCGAGCGCTGCTCGTTCCGATCGGCCCAGCGGATCTCGGTGCCCGACTTGACCATGTCTTGCCACTTGCGGCCGGCGGCCAGGACGGTCGTGTGATTCTTGCCGCCGATGCCGCGGGCGATGTCGGCGAAGCTCAGGTCCGTCATCTGCCGCGCCAGAACCATCGTGACCTGCCGCGCGAGCGAAATCTGGTGCGACTTGCGGGCGCTATGGATATCGGCCCGCGTGACGGCAAAGAAGATTGCGACCGCCTCTTCAATTTCGCCGAGGCTGATCCGCGACGGCCGGGCGACCACGAAGTCGGCCAGCGACGCCTGGGCCAGTTCCATCGTCATCGGCTGCTTGAGGAGCGCCGCGTACGCGATGATCCGCGACAGGGCACCCTCCAGCTCCCGCACCGACCCCTGGACGCGGCCGGCGATGAGGGCGACCACCTCCGCGGGCAACGGGTGGCCCATCTGGCGGGCCTTGGACTCGACAATCCGGCACCGGGTGGCTTCGTCGGGCGGCATCAGCCGCACCACGAGGCCCGAGACGAAGCGGCTCTTCAGGTGGTCCTGAATGGCCTCGATCTCGCGCGGATGTGAATCGGACGCGAGGATGATCATCCGCCGTCCGCCGTCGAACTCGTTGAAGGTGTGCAGGAACTCTTCTTGCGTGGCCTGCTTGCCGGCCAGGAAGTGGATGTCGTCGATCGCCAGGACGTCGAGGTTGCGATAACGGTGGCGGAAGGCGTCGAGGCCGCCCGTCCGCATCCCCGAGAGATACCTGTTCGTGAACTGTTCGGCCGAGAGACACGCCACCTGCAGGTCGCCGCGCTTCCGCAGGGCGTGCAGGATGCCCTGGAGGAGGTGCGTCTTGCCCAGGCCGCAACCGCCGTGGATGAAGAGCGGGTGAAAGTCGCGGCCGGGGGCCGTGGCGGCCGCACGGGCGGCCATGTACGCCATCTCGTTGCACGGGCCGACGATGAAGTTGTCGAGCGTGAAGAGCGGCCGCAACTCGGTCTGCGGTTGCATGCGGGGAACCGCCGCTTGCGGGGCAGGGACCGGGGCGGGCTGGCCCAGGGTCTCCATGGCCTCGACCTCGCCGGCCAGGTTTTTGGCGCGACGGTTCTGAAAGAGGTCCGGCTGCACGCGGAACGTCACGGGCATCTCGCGTCCGTAGGTGTGGAGCGCGGCGGCGGAAAGGCGTTCGCCGAAGTGGCTGCGCACGTAATCGCTGATGAAGAGGTTGGCGACGCCGATCTGGAGGCCGTCGTCGGTCACGTGGAAATCGGTGGCGCCTTCGAACCAGATGCGCCAGCGCTCGGCCCCGACAAGGGTCTGGAGGTGCCCGACGAACTGCTCGGTTGTCGTAAGATTAAGCGGCGCCACAAACAAGCCCCGTGACTGGCGCAGCGGAAACACGAACCCAGCGAGGCACCCCCGCAACCGACCTGCGACCCCACGTCGGAGACGGCGACGTCTGCCTCGCAACGTGGCGCATCATAGTGGGGCGCGCGCGATGAACAAAATGAAAAGTTCCGGCTAAGGTTGTACGAACGTCGATGGGAGAGACGGAACTGCTCGAAAGCACTTGAGTTAGCGCGCGGCTCGACTCGCCAGAATTTCTTTTTGCACAGCGCCCCCGATGTGGTGGAAAACGGGTGGAGAACCGCTGCGCGCCGCGCCGGCCCACGCGCCGAATGGTTTTGCATTGACACTCGGCGCGCGAAATGGGTATTGTAAAAGCTTCGTGAGCGAACTATTCGTCCCGTGGATGGGGTTGCGGGACGGCTTTTTTAAGGGGACCTGCGCGTGAGCAATCGAATTCGCGTGGCGATTGCGGGCGTGGGCAACTGTGCCTCAAGCTTGATTCAGGGTGTTGCCTACTATCGCCACCTGCTGGAAAAGCAGCGTATCCGTGAGACGGTGGGTCTGATGCATTACGACCTGGCCGGGTATCTGCCCGGAAGTATTGATTTTGTATGTGCATTTGATATAGATAAGCGGAAGGTCGGGAAACCGCTGGAAAAGGCCTTTCTGGCGAAGCCGAACTGCACGAAGGTCTTTCACCGGGCCATCGGCCGCACGGGCGTCGTCGTGCGCATGGGGCCGATCCTCGATGGCTGCCCCGACCACATGGCCGAGTTCCCCGACGATCAGCGGTTCATCCCGTCGACCGAAGAGCCTGTCGACCTCGTCAAGGCCCTGAAGGATTCCGGCGCCGAGATCCTCGTGAACTACCTGCCGGTCGGTTCGCAAAAGGCGGTCGAGACGTATGCCGAGGCGTGCCTCAAGGCCGGCGTCAGCCTCGTCAACTGTATGCCGGTCTTCATCGTCAGCGACCCCGGCTGGGCGGCCCGCTTCACCCAGGCCGGCCTTCCGTGCGTCGGCGACGATATCAAGGCCCAGCTTGGGGCCACGATCGTCCACCGCACGCTGACGCGCCTGTTCCGCGACCGCGGCGTGGCCCTCGACGCCACGTACCAGCTCAACACGGGCGGCAACACCGACTTCCTGAACATGCTGAAGCGCGAGCGGCTGAAATCGAAGAAGATCTCGAAGACCGAGGCCGTGCAGTCGCAGCTCGAGCATCCGCTGCCGCCGGACCAGGTGCACATCGGGCCGGCCGACTACGTGGCGTGGCAGAAGGACAACAAGATCTGCTTCCTGCGTATGGAAGGCCGCGGTTTCGGCGGCGTGCCGCTGAACCTGGAACTCCGGCTGAGCGTCGAGGATTCGCCCAACTCGGCCGGCTGCGGCATCGATGCCATCCGCCTCTGCCGCATGGCGCGCGACCGCAAGATGGCCGGGCCGCTTATGAACGCCTCGGCGTACCTGATGAAGCATCCGCCCCGGCAGATGAGCGATGGGGCGGCCCGCGAGGCCATTGAGGCGTTTATCGCCGAAAAGCCGAAGCGGAAGGGCAGGCATTAGCCGATCGGGCATGTCGGACGGTCGTGTCACGCCTATGATTTCCAATCTGATAGGGCGTTTGTTTTGCTGGCTGCGCGATGCCATCTGTCGGGGGCTGGTGCGCACCGGCGTGCGCCCGAATCACCTCAGCATACTCGGAATGCTCCTGACGATGGGCGCCGGCGTCGAGATCGCCCTGGGCCGCGGCCACTGGCAGACGTGGGCGCTGGGGTTGATGTTTGGCGCGGGCGCCTGCGACATCCTTGACGGGCGACTGGCCAAGATGGGCGGGCTTGAGACCCGTTTCGGCGGCATCCTTGACAGCGTGTGCGACCGCATGAGCGACGCCGCCCTCTTCTTCGGCATGGCCATCTATTACATCACCACGCCCGACGCCGCCCCCGGCACCGCGCACCCAAACATGACCCTGGTCCTTCTGGCCTTGGTGGGTTTCGTGTGGGCGTACCTCATCAGCTACATCAAGGCCCGGGCCGAGGCGGCGGGCGTTCCAGCCGGCGGGGGATTCTGGCAGCGGCCGGAGCGGTGCGTCACGATCTTTCTTGGCGTGGGATTCCTCCACCTGCCCACGGTCCTGTGGATTCTGGGCCTCTGGCCGATCACGACCGTCCTGCACCGGTTCTGGCGCGTGCGGCGTTCGTGCAAGGCGCTGGAAGCGGGGCAGGCCCGCGAGGCCGTCGAGGCGATGCAGCCGCGGGGCCTTGCGGCGCCCTTCCTGTGGCGGTGGGCGCGCGGGACATGGCAGTTCGATATCCAGGCGGGGGCGACGGTCCTTATGCTCATCTTCTGGGACCTGCCGCCGATCGATCCGCTGCGCGACCTTGTCGCACGTTTGCTCGGTTGAAGCGCCGGCCGTGTGGGTGTGACTGTGTTTTCTGGCA
>PMZT01000269.1:5775-14037 GCA_003170085.1 Planctomycetia bacterium
ACATGGGGCCGCCCCTACAAAAGGAACCACTTGCCGGAATTCGCGGTCACACCCGGCTGTGGGCCGTGTGCCGCCGGCGGTTCGTGCTTGACATGGCGCCGCAAAGCGATATGCTCGGCTGGGTCGTGCGAGGGGGTTGGTATTGGCGCGAGTGTATGCGGCCCCGCGGGCGAGAGGAACGGCCGGCGGCGGCACGCTTAAAAGGCAGATGGGGGCATGAAGCAATACTGGGCGCTGGTCGGACTGGTGGTGATGGCGGCGACGGTGTCCACGCAGCCGGCTCAGTGCGTCCGAACGCCCGACCCGAAGCTGAAACTCCCGCCCGGCTACGTCGTCTACACGACCCAGATGAAGTCCGAGACGCCGTACGAAATGGCCGAGCGATTTTATGGCCATGGATATATGGAATATAAGATCCGCAAGGTCAACCAGAAGCTGTTGACGAGGGAAGGCGTGTTTCCGCTGAAGACCGCCGTGTTGATCCCGCCGGATGACGACGGGCGGGCCGTCGATCTGACCCGTATGCTGCAAAGACCATACTAGGCCCCGCGGGGGCCTGGAGAAGACCCAGGGTAGAAGAGAGGAAGAACCATGCGAGCGTTGACTGTGGCGTTGGTTGTCGGAAGTCTGGTAGCGATGATGGCCGCCGGGTGCGGTCCGAAGAAGGAAGAAGCCCCCCAGTTGCAGCCCGCGGAACCCGGTATGGCGCCGGCCGTGGTGCCGACGCCGGCGATGAGTCCGGTGATGGCCGAGCCGCTTCCGCCTCCGCCGGTGTCGTCGATGCCGCCGGTGGCCCGTCCGAAGAACATGGGCAAGAGCGCGACGGAAGCCGCCCCGGGCGCTGAGGCGGGGCAGCATTACACCGTCCTGAAGGGCGACACGCTGTTCAGCATCGCCAAGAAGGTTTACGGCGACGGCAAGCTGTGGACGAAGATCGCCGACGCCAACAAGAATACGATCAAGGGCAAGGACCAGATCAGCGTCGGCATGAAGCTGGTCATTCCGGCGAAGTAAGGCCGCACGCTTCGCCTGGTCGGTGGATGCCTTGCGACGGTGGTGGGCTGGCCGCGCCGCTGTGCGTCAGGGGATACTTTCGGCTGATGTGAACCATGGCCACGGCCTTTGCGCCGTGGCCATGTCACGCGCGGGAGCGTATAATCGCGTGCGGTCGAGGGGGATATCCGACCGCACTTTGCGCGGCGGGTCTCCGCACCCGCCGCGCCGTGGCCTCTGGCGCGGCCAACAGCGCTATTTGTCGACCGTACGTGTTCAGCGTTATGGCCGGACACGACGGGCGGCCACNNGGGGCCGCCCCTACGGCGCGCAAACGTAGGGGCAGCCCCACGTGGCTGCCCTGGAGCGGTCACAAACGCTGCTGCATGCAGTAACGCTACACACGTACGCGTCTCCGGCCCGAAGCGTAAGACGTTGAAGCAAGAGGCGTGAGGCCGCTCAATGTCGCCACATCATAACCATAACGAGGGTGAGGCCGGCGAAGGACGCGAGCGGGTGCCCGAGGGGCATCTCGCGCTCGCCGAAATCCACGCCGACTTCGCGCGCCGTGAGGCCCGCCTCGCCCGCGCCGCCGCGGCGGCAGGCCTGACACGCCGCGAGTTCTTGGCCGCAATGGCCGCTGGTGCCGCCGGTGCCGGCATGGCGGCCGAGGCCCTGGCTGGTTCGAGCCCGCCGCGGGAGCAGGGGGCCGACGCCGGCCGGAAACCGTCCGACGCTCCTCCGCCAGCCCCTGCGCCGGATGCCCCGAAGCCGCCCGCGCGCAGCCGCGTCGTCGTCGTCACGCACCCGGAAGTCGTCCTCAAGGAATACCGCGTCAATCCGCCGGTCATTCGGCAGATGCTCGACCGGGCGGTGACCGAGCTCACCGGGGCAGCAAGCGCGGCCGACGCCTGGAAATCGCTTATCAAGGCCGACGATTTCGTGGCCCTGAAACATAACAGCATCGGCAGCCCCACGCTGCACAGTCACACCGAGATCAACGAGGTCGTGCAGGCGCAGCTCACGGGGATCGTGAAGATCAACCCCGAGAAGTTCCTGGCCGTTGACCGCGACGTTCCGGCGCCGTACAACGAACTCTCGGCCCCGTTCACGCTGCCGACGCGCCGGCTCGAGACGCGCCTCCGGCGCCTTTACACCGATTTCGCCACGGCGATCATCAATGTGGCG
Source organism: Planctomycetia bacterium (assembly GCA_003170085.1). Lineage (GTDB taxonomy): Bacteria > Planctomycetota > Phycisphaerae > FEN-1346 > FEN-1346 > FEN-1346. The sequence goes on from PMZT01000269.1 coordinate 7,957, forward strand.
ATCCTCAAGGCGCACTGGTCGACCGGCCTTTCGGAAGCGATGAAGAACCACCTGGGCAGCATCAATAACCCAGCCCTTTATCATGGATGGGAACCCGACCGGCTGCCGATGAGCGTTCCCGAACTGAACGCCCTGCCGCCGCTCCGCACGAAGACGCGGCTCGTGATCATCGACGCAATCCAGCCGCTCTTTGCCGGCGGGCCGAACGACAACCCCGACTACCGCTGGGATTATCGCGGCCTGATCGTGGCTACCGATCCCGTGGCGGCCTCGGCCGTGGGCCTGCGGATTCTCGAGGCCAAGCGCGCCGAATTCCAGAAGAAGGAATGGCCGATGACCGCTGCCCGCCTTATGATGGCCCACGCACAGGAGATCGGCCTCGGCAACGCCGACCCCGCCCGCATCGACCTTGTCGAAGCGAAGATGGGGTAGGCCGAAAGCGTAAGGTTCAACGTCGCGCGGCGGGTCTCCGTACCCGCCGCGCAAAATGGCGCAGCAGTATAAGCTGGGGCACGTGCCGGACCGGGCGACGCGCGGCCGCCCGGCGGCATGTGGGGGGGGCGAGAACACGCGCCGCGCGTCGAGGGTGATCGCATGGACAAGACCTGCCTCGTGACCGGACTCGTGATCCTCCTGGGCGCCGCCGTGGCAAGCGCCGCGACCGTCGAGCCGGTGCCGTTCAAAGTGCCCGCGAAGTTGCCCGACCTTGCGGTCCTTCCGAGCCCGTCCGACGTGCAACTTACGGGCTACCTGGGCCAGCGCGTTGCAGCCAGCGAGAAGAACCGCCTGCTCGTGGTGGATGAGGAAGAACTGCTGGCGGGTTTCCGCCATCGCCCCGGAAAGCAGGACTGGATCGGCGAGCACGTCGGCAAGTTCCTGCACGCGGCAACGCTGGCGTGGGCGAACACGGGCGACCCGCAACTCCGGGCCAAGATCGACCGCGTGGCCGCCGAGCTCATCAAGTGTCAGATGCCCGACGGCTACCTTGGCACCTACACGCCCGAAAGGCACTGGACGAGTTGGGACGTCTGGGTCCACAAGTACGATCTGCTGGGCCTCCTCACGTACTACCAGTACACGGGCGACACGGCGGCGCTGGACGCGTCGAAGAAGATCGGCGACCTGCTGGTGAACACCTTCGGCCCGGGCAAGAAGAGCATCATCTCGGCCGGCACGCACGTGGGCATGGCAGCCACCAGCGTCCTCGAACCGATCGTCTACCTCTATCGGATGACGGGCGACGAGCGCTATCTCGACTTTGCAAAATATATCGTTGCGGCGTACGATGAGCCGAACGGCCCGAAGATCGTCAAGACCCTCACGGAGGTGGGCAAGGTCAACCAGACCGCCAACGGCAAGGCCTACGAGATGATGTCGAACCTCGTGGGCCTGTGCGAGTTGGCTCGCGTGACGGGCGACCGGGCGCTCCTCCAGGCGGCCGAAAACGCGTGGAAAGACGTGGTGACCTGCCAGTTGTACATCACCGGCAGCGCGAGCCACGGCGAACACTTCGGCCGCGACTTCGACCTGCCGAACGACGGCAAGTCCAACATCTGCGAGACGTGCGTCACGGTTACGTGGATCCAACTCACCGCCCAGCTCCTCCGCCTGACGGGTGATACCAAGTACGCCGACGAACTGGAGCGCTCGTACTATAACCACCTGGCCGGCGCGCAGCTTCCCGACGGCTCGAAGTGGGCGTACTACACGCCGCTGGAAGGCACGAAACCTTACGGCAACGCGACGAACTGCTGCCTCTCGAGCGGCCCGCGTGGCATGGCCCTGGCGCCGACGCTTGTGTACTCCATTCGGCAGATAGGCGGGAGGGATTTCCTGGACGTCAACCTTTATGAGGCATCTCGGGCCACGTTGCAACTGGGCGGCCACAAGGTCACGGTGGAGCAGAAGACGAACTTCCCGCGCAGCGGCGAGGTCACACTGACGTTCACGATGGACCAGCCGACGATGTTCGGCGTGGGCGTCCGAAAACCCGTGTGGGCGAAGTACGTCAGGGTGGGGCCTGAACTTACGAAAGCCATGCTCGGAGGAGAGGGCAAGAGGTTGGTGGAGGATTTTGCCGCTGCCAGGGTCATGTTCCCCGCTCTTGAATGGAAGAGCGGCGACAGCGCCACGATCTCGCTGCCCATGGAATGCCGCGTGATCGCCGGCGACCACGGCAACGCGGGCAAGTTTGCCGTCGAGTGGGGCCCGACGGTCCTTGCCTACGACGAGAGCCGCAACAAGGGTCTGCCGCCGGCATCGCGGATCGCCCTGGCACAAGAAGAGACTCTTATGCTGGGCGCTATCAAATTGAAGGATGGCCCCGGCCTCGAACTCGAGGTGCCGATCCGCACGGCGTCGGGCACCGCAAAGGCCACGTTCGTCCCGTTTGCCGAGGCAGGGGCCGAAGGCGGCCGGTTCCGCGTGTGGCTGCCGATGGAACTGCCCAAGCCGAGTGAATCGCTCCTCATGGGCGGCCGTGAGAGCCGCTCGCGCCCCGGCAACCTGAACGCCAGCATCACCGACGACGATCCCGCGACGCACGTGGTTACGTTCGGCGGCGCGCCCCCGGCCGAGGACTGGTTCGCCGTGACGCTCGACGCCCCGGCGACGGTCAAGCGGATCGTGGTCATGCACGGCCGCGCGTTCCACGACGGCGGTTGGTTTGACGCGAGCGCCGCCAAGCCGCGCATCGAGGTCCTGAAGGAGAAGGGCGGGGCGTGGGAGGTCGCGGGCACGCTCGACGATTACCCGCCGACAACGGCCGCGAAGCCGCAGGGCCTGAAGGACGGCCAGGCGTTCACGCTGAAGCTCAAGGAGCCGCTCAAGGTCTTCGGCGTCCGCGTGATCGGCAGGCCCGCGGCCGGCGACAACCCCCAGACCGCCTTCGCCTCCTGCGCCGAGCTTCAGGCGTTCGCGGAGTAGGGTGGTTATGCCGTTATGTAGGGTGCGTGTTTGCACGCACCTTACTGTGTTCAGCGTGCGTGCAAGTTATGTAGGGTGCAGTGCTTGCACGCACCTTACTGTTTTCAGCGTGCGTGCAAGCACGCACCCTACATGTTGTTAGCGTGATCTTCACCCGCATGCCCCGCCACGGCGGGTCTTCGACACGGCCGGCCTTGTCCGGCCGTGCGAATGGGCAGGACGGTTACACGTCGCGACCGCATTTCCAACAAACCCCCTTGACAGCGCTCGTCGTTTCCCCCATAATGACTTCGTTACTTGGCGAAGTGACGGAGAATGGGGCCGCGAGGAGAATAGGCATGCGCGAGTTCATGGCGGTGGCCAAGGCGCTCGGGGATATCAACCGCGTGCGGGCCTTGCTGTTCCTCCGTGGCGGAAAGCTGTGCCTCTGCCAGGTGATCGAGATGCTGGGCCTCGCGCCCTCGACGGTCTCGAAGCACATGGCTATCCTGCAACAGGCCGGGCTGGTCGTGGCGCGCAAGGAAGGCCGGTGGATTCATTATCGGCTGGCCGGCGCGGGCGCGTCACCGTGCGTCCGCGAGGCCGTCCGCTGGGTTCGGAAGTCCCTCGCGAAGGACCTGCAGGTTGTAGCCGATGCCAAGCGGCTGGGCAAGGTCTGCCGCATCCCCAAAGAGGACCTTTGCGCCTGCTACAAGGACTGAACCATGAAGACGCCGCTCAAGGTCCTGTTCCTTTGCACCGGCAACTCCTGCCGCAGCCAGATGGCGGAAGGCTTTGCCCGCGCCCTCAAGGGTGATGTGATAGAACCGTATTCGGCCGGCGTGGAGGTCCATGGGCTCGACCCGCGCGCGGTTAAGGTCATGGCCGAGGCCGGTATTGACATATCGAAATATCGTTCCAAGCATGTGCGGGAACTTATGGACATCCCGTTTGACTATGTGATTACACTCTGCGATCATGCCAACCAAACCTGTCCTCTATTTCCGGGAAAGGTCAAACGTGTGCATGTCGGGTTCGATGACCCGCCAAGGCTTGCAAAGAACGCAAAAACGGAAGATAAAGCGCTTTCATATTATCGCCGCGTGCGGGATGAAATACGGATATTTGTCGAGGAAATGCCGGAAAATCTGGAAAAACACTAGGGGATTTAAATAAGAGGAAAAAGATATCACCTCTGTCACCCTGAGCTTTTTTAACTGTCACCTTGAGTCCGTCGAAGGGTTTATAGAGTAAAAAACGGTTCGACATGCTCACCGTGACAGTTATGGCGTGGTATTGCATATGATCAACTTAGTAACTGTCACCCTGAGCTNNAACTCCTGCCGCAGCCAGATGGCCGAGGGCTGGGCGCGGCACCTCAAGGGCGACGTGCTCGAACCGTACTCGGCGGGCATCGAAACGCACGGCCTGAATCCGCGGGCCGTCCAAGTCATGGCCGAGGCCGGCGTGGACATCTCGCAGCACCGCTCAAAGCACGTGAGCGAACTCAAGGACGTCGCGTTCGATTACGTCGTGACCGTGTGCGACAACGCACGCGAATCGTGCCCGCTTTTCCCCGGACGCACGAAGGTCGTCCACGCGAGTTTCGAGGACCCGCCGCGCCTGGCCCGCGGGGCGAAAACCGAGGAAGAGGCGCTCGTGCCCTATCGCCGCGTGCGCGATGAGATCAAGGCATTTGTGCTGACGCTGCCCGAGTCGCTGGGGCAGGGCCGCAAGGGATAGAAAATGGCTGAGAGCATCGTCAAACGGCTGTCGTTTCTCACGACTGTTGACAATACCAACGCCTGCGCCTGCCGCGCCGCTGACGGCGCGCTCCGGCCCGACGAGCCGGGACCGCTGCGCCCCCGCACCCTGTCCTGGCGACGAGCACGGGGATGATCTACGGCGCGCTGGCATAATCGGAGTTTGCATGCAACAGGTAACCACATTCGCGCGGCAGGCGGAGTTCGAGAAGGCGAAGGCCCGCTTGGATGCGCTCTCGTTGCCCTACGAGGTCATCGTGCCGCAGCCGGGCTTCGCCCGGGTGGGCGTACCGGCGCTGGTGGCCGACACCGAGGCGCGCGCGGCGATCATGGGGGCCGGCGTCGGGGCCGGCGCCGACGGTTCCTTCTGCGCCGGGTGGGTCGACTACCACCCGCCGCGCATCGCGCCGCCCCGCGAGCCGCCGCCCGCGTTTGCCGAGGACCTTTTCGGCGAGGCCGCTATCGTGGTGCTGGCCCCCTGCGTGGCGGACCTGACGAAGATTCGCCTCATTGCCCACACGAGCGGCGACATGGCCCAGGTCTTCCCCTACATGAACGCCGAGATGCGCGAGGCCTCCTACAACGCCAAGGGGCCGACGTTCTCGTTCATGGACCAGTACCGCATGATCTCGATGTATCCGCAGCGGATCGCCATCGCCAAGGCCGACGACATCGTAGACGGGTGGCGGGCGCTGGAGATGATTCGCTGCCGGGTCAACGATGCCTGGGCGCGTCGGGCGCGGATTGAGCCATGTGACGAGATGCGCGAGAAGCCGCCGGCGCTGGAAATCTTCAAGCGCCTCCCCAAGACCAACTGCCGGGCGTGCGGTGAAAGGACGTGCCTGGCGTTTGCCGTGCGCGTCCAGATGGGGGAACTCCCGGCGTCGAAGTGCACGCCGGTGTTCCAGGGCGAGTTTGGACACTTGAAGGACGCGCTGTTGGAGATTTGCATGGGCGTGGGCGCGGCAACCTGAAAATGCAGCGGCGCGAGGCGGGGCGAAGAAGACGGTGCTCCTCTACGCCTGCTCGGGCGGGGCCAACATGGCCGAGATCGCCGACCGGGCGGCGCGCGAGTTGATGTTCTCCGGGCGCAGGCAGGCGTGGTCTTCATCGTGGCCGGCGTGTACTACTCGCTGGTGTACATCTTCGGCATCACACTTTGCTGAAACTCGGGAGACAGCCGCCCTCTGTGCGGCAGAGTCCTGACAGAAGGAGCAACGGAAAATGTCGGCCGGCGTTGCCAAGAGGCTGTCGTTCCTGGACCGCTACCTGACCCTCTGGATCTTTCTGGCGATGGGCCTCGGCGTTCTGCTGGGCTACTACGCGCCCGATGTGGGCGAGTGGATCGGGTCGCTCCGGCCCGAGGGGTCGCAGACGAGCCTCCCCATTGCCGTCGGGCTGATCCTCATGATGT
>PMZT01000127.1 GCA_003170085.1 Planctomycetia bacterium
CCGCGGCTACACTCCGCGGCCCCATTGGGGCCGAAGGCAGGTACATGCCGGCCGCCACAGCGGGTCTTCGACGTGGCGGGCCGGGGTCCCAACTTTGTACAGCGCGTTGCCAGTGTCGATGGACACCGAGGGACCGTCGCTCGCGACCGCCACGGGCATCGTCCACGTGGGGTCGCCCGACGGCGCCACCGTGCTGCCGTCATCGGTCGCCCACACGGCGACCGTGTACGGCCCGGTGGCTAACGGTAGCGAACCCACTGCGCATAGACCTCGATACATCACGTGCATCATTACAATCAGCTCTATTTGGGTAGTATGTAGGGTGGGTGCTCCGCACCCACGCGGATACACACCCGCCCCAACGGGGCGGCGGAGTGTAGCCGCGGGTGGAACTCGGCCCGCTGCAAAAGCGGGCGGAGCGCAACCCGTGGAAAGAGTGTGTTATCGAAACACCCGCCCCGTCGAAGACCCGCCGTGGCGGGGATGGGGCGGCGGAAGTGGGTAGGGTGCGTGCTTGCACGCACCCGGAATAGACGCACAACAACTCGAGGGCCGCAAAGTCTTGTCGGTCCCGCCGAGCACCAACCCGAGTCCGCGTGCGTGCAAGCACGCACCCTACCACTAAGCTTCTTCGTTAGTTCGGGCGTCCCCTTCGCCCCGTCGGGGCGAAAAGAGGATGAAGAATAAACGATTTCCGAGTGTTTCGCTTTCCACGGGTTGCGCGTCGGGCCGCCAGCGGCCGCGCCGCTTCACCCGCGGCTACACTCCGTGGCCCCGCTGGGGCCGAAGACAGGTACATGCCGGCCGCCACGGCGGGTCTTCGACGTGGCGGGCCAGGGTCCCAACTTTGCACGGCGCGTTGCCAGTGTCGATGGACACCGAGGGACCGTCGCTCGCGACCGCCACGGGCATCGACCATGTGGGGTCGCCCGACGGCGCCACGGTGCTGCCGTCATCGGTCGCCCACACGGCGACCGTGTACTGCCCGGCGTCTTCGTACTCGTAGCTGAGGGTGCGAATCATTGGAGGCCGAAAGGTTTGGCTTGAGCGGAACACTCTAGCCCGCTACAATCTTGCCAGTATCAATCGCCGGAGAGAATCGAGACTCGTCCCATCTCCTCTCTCATGAGCTTCACGGTATAACCCGAGATGGGGGTGCGACAAATGGAGAGTAGCCGCAGGTTCTTGCATGCCTTAAGTTCCTTCAGGCTGTCATAAGTGACATCCGTACCATCGAGATAGAGGGCCTGCAGGCACTTGAACTCCTTGAATTCTCTCAAGCAGGCGTCCGTAATCTTAGTCTCGTTGAGCCAGAGTTCGCGCAGGTTCTGCATTTCCTTGAGTTCCTTCACGCCGGCATCCGTAATGTTGGTTCGCATGAGCATGAGCACTTGTAACCCTGTCATGCCCTTGATGACCCCGAGGTCCTCGTCCCTAATTCCCGTGGAGTCAAGGCGCAAGAACACCAGGCCATCCAGATCGCTGACCGCCTTCAGGCCGGCGCTTGTGACCTTGGTCTGGCCAATGTCCAACTTGCGCAGGTGCTTGAGTTCTTTCAGCGAGTCAATGAGACCGGCGTCCGTGATATGGGTACCGGCAAGGCAGAGCACTTGCAGGCCCTTCACTTCCTTCAGTTCCTTCAGGCCAACGTCTGTGATGGTCGTACCGTCCAGGCGAATTTCCCTTAGGCCCTTGAGTCCCTTAAGCAGTTTGAGATCTCTGTCTGAAACGTTGAGCGAGGCGACGAGGTCGACGCCCACGACAAGCCCTTCCTCCCTCGTGACCTTACCGCGGCAGTCAAGGACCATCTTGACCGCCCTTTGTTCGGGGGTCTGGCACGAGGCGCACAGGCAGACGACCAGCGGCAAGAGCAAGGCAATGCGGCGCGTCATGGCGTGGCCCCCCAACGGGTGCAATCCGATTGATGCAGCCTAGCAGCACCCCGGCCCTATTTCCAGAGGTGTTTTCAGGCGAATGACTCCGGCGGCCGCCCCGCCGCTTCAGACAGGCTTACTTCCGCCCCGGCGTCGTTCGGCCTGAAAGTGTGTAGGGTGCGTGCTTGCACGCACGCGGACGCCATTCAGCGTGCGTGCAAGCACGCACCCTACGCCTCCACCACTCGCCGTACACCCGGCGGACGCGCTGCCACCGCTCCGGCCCGAAAGCGATGCTCATGGCGACTCCTTCCCGCCCGTCAGTGCGAACGCGAACAGGTACTTGCTCGTCGTCACGTACAGCACGCCGTTGGCGGCCACGGGCGTGGAATGAATCGCCGAGCCTAAATACGTCTTCCCCAGGACCTTCAGTTCCGGCTCGGCGGCAAGGGCCCACAGGTCGCCGCTCTCGTTGCCGAGGTAGACCTTGCCGTCGGCGACCAGCGTCGAGCCGCTCGTCATGCCTTTCGCCTCGAACGTCCACCGCACCGCCCCCGTGTCGGCGTCGAGACAATGGATCGTCCCGGTCATGTCGGCGATGAACACGAGGCCGCCGGCGATCGAGGCGGTGGAGAGGCTGCGACAGATCTTATCGTATTGCCATATCACGCCGGAGTCCGTCACGTCGCCCGTGCCCGCGGCGTCGATGCACACGAGCCGCCCCGGCGCCGGGCCGTGGCGCGTGTCCTGCCCGATGGCCACGTAAACGCGGTCCTTGTACACCACGGGCGTCGCGGCGATCTCGCTCGGCCCCGTGCGGCTGGGGAACTTGACGACCGCGCGGTCCTTGTACCGCGCGGAGGGCGGGTTACAGTCGCACCACCAGACCTTTTCGAGGACGCCCGGCTCGCCCTCGCGCGGCGACTTCGCCGACGCGGCGTCGAAAGCGTAGCAAACGCCGTCACCCCCGCCCACGATGACGAGCGCGCGGCCGCCCACCTGCGCCAGCGCCGGCGAGGACCACGTACCCTCGAGGATGCGCGGGCCGATCCGGGCATCGTCGGCGGCCACAAGCGCCCCCGTCTTCTTGTTGAACGCCAGCAGCGTAGGCGCCCGCGGCGACGGAATGTTGCGATGCGTGTTGTCGGCCCCATTGCCCGAGCACACGAACACGAGGTCGCCCACCACCAGCGGCGCGCTGGCCACGGCATCGTGCGGCCAGACCGAGAGCCGGTTCATCAGGTCATAGCGCCAGAGGACGTCGGCGTCGGTCGGCCCCAGCTTCAGCGGGTGGCGCGACGGCCGCACGTCGACGATCGGCCGGCCCGGCGGCACGCGGTAGGCGTTGCCTTCGTGCGTCACAAACGGGCTGAGGCGCTGCGACGCCGGCGTGGCGAAGTACGTTTCCTCGTCGCGGAACGGCCCCTCGTTCTTGTCGCCCATGCCGCTCGCGCTCACCGCCAGAAGCTCGTTGCGGTTGCTGATGAGGTACAGCCGGTTGCCCTCGACGGTGGGCGACGAGCAGAGGCCCAGCCCGGGATAGTAGATGCCCGCCACGTCGGTCGGCACGACCGGAATCGCGAGCTGCCAGAGGAAGTTGCCGGTGGCCTCGTCGAGGCAAAGGAGGATGCCGTACTCGCCCTGGTACTTCGGGTCGCGCGGGTTGGCGTTGTTGGTGCCAACGTACACGTGCCCGCCGGCGACGACCGGGCTGCCGCAGGCCAGGGTGCCCAGCTTGGCCACCCATTTGAGGTTGCGGGCTGCAGCCAGGTCGAACTTTGCGGCCGGCGTCTTGCCCGTGTCGAACGTAGCCGGCAGGCCCTTCTCATCGGCGGCCATGTTGCGCGACGGGCTTCCGCCCCACATCGGCCAGTCCTTGGCCGACGCGCTGCCGCAGGCCGCAAGCGTGATGAGCGCGATGCCGCAGAGGATCCGGAAGATTGCGGTACGCCAGCGCCCTATTGACGGGTGGCATGCCCACGCCATCCGTTGCGTGGGCATGCTGAGCAACCGGGGCAGAACATGCCCACGCAAAAGGCGGCGTGGGCATGCCACCCACCGTGCGGTGCGCCAGTGCCCGTTCGCACGGCCGGACAAGGCCGGCCGTGGCACGCGGATGACCCTCACGCTGAACACATAAGGGTGCGGAGACCCGCCGCGCAAATCGCGAAGGTGCGCTGTCGTATCAGGCATGGAGGTTCATTACAACTGCGGCGCGATCTCGGTCGCCCAGTAGGTGATCACGATATCCGCCCCGGCCCGCCTGAGCGACAGCAGGATCTCGCGGATCATCGGCTCGCGCTGGATCCACCCCGCCCGCGCCGCCGCCTCGACCATGGCGTACTCGCCGCTGACGCTGTACGCCGCCACCGGCACGCGCAGCGTTTCCTTGATGCGGCGGATGATGTCGCCATAGGCCAGGGCGGGCTTGACCATGAGGATGTCGGCCCCCTCGTCGAGGTCGGCCGCGGCCTCGCGCAGGGCCTCGTCGGAGTTCCGCGGGTCCATCTGGTAGCCGCGGCGATCGCCGAACTTGGGCGGGCTCTCGGCGGCATCGCGGAACGGGCCGTAGAAACTCGACGCGAACTTGGCGGCATACGACATGATGGGCAGGTGCGAGAAATCGCCCGCGTCGAGCGCCCCGCGGATGGCCATCACGCGGCCGTCCATCATGTCGCTGGGGGCGATAACGTCGGCCCCGGCGCGGGCGCACTCGAGCGACATCTCGGCCAGCCGGTCGAGCGTGACATCGTTGTCGACCGTCGGCCGGCCGCCCCGCTCCGTCAGGATGCCGCAGTGCCCGTGATCGGTGTACTCGCACAGGCAGATGTCGGCGATCACCGCCAGCTCCGGCACCTTCGCCTTCACAGCCGCGATCGCACGCAGGATGATGCTGCCGGGCCGGGTGGCGGAGGAGCCCGTGGCATCCTTCTCGCGCGGCACGCCAAAGAGGAGCACCGCCGGCACGCCCGCATCGCGTGCCCGCGCGGCCTCGGCCACGAGTTCGTCGAGCGAGAGCTGGGCCTGACCGGGCATGGAGTCGATGGGCCGCCGGCCGTCGAGGCCCTCCTTGACGAAGAGCGGTTGCACCAGGTGCCGGGCCGACAGAGTCGTCTCGGCCACCATTTCGCACAGGACGGCGTTATCCCTCAGCCGCCGGAACCGGAACTCGGGAAAACTCATGCCGCATCCTCCTTTGGGGGTACTTCTTACGGTAGTCCGGCCAGGCGTGCCGGTCAACCCCCCACTACGGCCCTACTTCGGCCGCCACGTCTCGGGGAAGGTCAGCGGATAGCTCCTTCTCATCGCCCCGAGGATTTCCTCCTTGCCCTCGCAATAGCCGGCGGCGCACAGGAGGTTCTGCCGCACCGATTCCTGCGTAGCCCGCGATTCGCCCGCCAGGCACTCGGCGAAGAACGCATCGCCCGTGCGGGTGAGAATGAGGCCGACGAAGCACAGGTGTCCTTCCGTGGCGGCCTCGCCCTCGACGCCTTCGCCCGACGAGAGGAAGAAGAGCTTGTGCATCGCTTCCTTGTCGCGGGCAAGGCAGGCGTCGACGCACTTCCGGTAGTCGATGCCGTGGGCCTTCGCCTGCTGCACCGTGTCGCGGCAGTAGATCGGATTCGTCCCGAGCAGTTCCAGCGAGGCCGTGCAGAACTCGCAGCCTGCCGCCCCCGGCCGGGCGCCCGGCGACTGGCATCCGGCCAGCGCAGCCCACGCGATCAGCACGGCGGCAACCGTCATAGCGAGAGCGATCTTTCTCATCTCACGAAATCCTTTCGAAGAGGTTCGCCGTTCACGTTCGGCCCATTGTATCATTTTGCGCGATGCGAATCGCCCGGCGACGGCGCGCCACGACCAGCCCGCCGGGCAGATCGATCGGGCCGGCGACGGTCTTGGCCAGCAGGGCCGAGACGACCTCGCGGGTCCGCTCGGCGCTCATGTGCTTGAGGCCGCCGCCGAGTCGTTCGATCGCCCGCCGCACGATCGCCCCCTGGAGCCACGGACGCAGGGTCGCGAAGTCGTCGGCGTCGATCAGGATGGCCGGTCGCCGGCCGTCGCCCGCGCCTGCGGCAGGCTCAGACGGCACTTCCCGCACGATCTGGCGCCAGACGGCATCGACGGCGTCGCCAAGAACCTCGGCGGCAGCGGCGGCCTGGTCCGAGAGGCGGGCAAGCGCCTCCTCGACCTTCGGGTTGATCTCCTTGCGCATGAGCGGCAGCAGGCGTTTGCGGATGCGATTGCGCGTGTGAGCGTCGGCCCGGTTCGTCTCGTCCTCGCGCCACGGCTGACGGAGCCGCCGCAGGTACGCCAGGATCAGGTCCCGCGGCACGTCAATCAGCGGGCGGATGATCTCAAGGCCCTCCGACGCCACCAGCGGCGCCCTCGGCCCAAGCACCGCGAGACCCTCGACGCCCGTCCCGCGGAGGATGTTGAAGAGGACCGTCTCGGCCCGGTCATCGGCGTGGTGGCCCAGGGCGATCTTGCGTGCCCCGTGGCGGCGGGCCACCTCGGCCAGGAACCGCCGCCGCGCCAGGCGGCCCGCTTCCTCAAGGCCGATGCCCCCGGCCGCGGCCTCCTGACGAATGTCGGCCCGGCCCGTTTCGCACGGGATTTTGAGGCGCTTCGCCAGCCGCTCGACGAATGCCTGGTCGGCATCGGCGGCAGCGCCGCGAAGGCCGTGATGCAGGTGGGCCGCCACAAGGTCGATGGCCAGGCCCTTCCGGGCAAGGCCATGGAGGACGCGCAGCAAGGCCACCGAGTCAGGTCCGCCGCTGATGCCCACGATGACCGTCTCGCGCCCACCGCGTCGAAGACCCGCCGTGGCGGGGCGGGCCGGGGCGGACCGCGGCAGAAGATCGTTGGCCACGATCGTGTCGCGGACACGCCTGACGAACCGGGCTCGCGGGTCGGGGGTCATGCGGACATTATAATCATCCGGCGGAATTGTAATCAGGCTTTTTGGGGAACTTGGGTATCATAGTGCCATCGAAAGACAGGAGACCCCTATGAGCCAGACACTACCTGCACCGCTGCCCCCCGCGCCGCCGGTTGAGGCGCGCCTGGGCGTCATCGAGGCGATGGGCCTCGGCTGGAACCTGCTCACGAGCGACTTCTGGCCGCTCTGGCTGGCCGCGTTCCTGGTCATGCTCATCGGGGGTTTCGCCGGCCCCGCGAAGATCGTGGTCGGACCGCCGCTGGCGGCCGGCCTGTTCTACGTCATCGCCTGGAAGATGCGTGGCGGCAAAGTGGACCTCGGCCAGGTGTTTCAGGGGTTCTCGCAGCGGTTCAAGCAGTCGTTCATAGCGGGCCTGATCCCCTATGGCGCGCAGTTGGCCATGCTCGTGATCTGGCTGCCGATTCATCTGTGCGTGGTGTTCGGCGGGATGGGCCTGTCGGGGATGCAGCACCACGGGAACCACGAACCGTTCATCATGATGCCGCTCATGCTGGTGGACATGGCCGTGGCGTTCGTGCTGTCCTTCGGCGTGCTCGTGGTCTACATGTTCTTCATCTTCGCCCAGTGCGAGGTGTGGAACAGTCCGGAATCGGGCTGGGCGGCGGCCAAGTTCTCTGTGCGGCTGGTGTGGAACAACCTGGGATCGGTCCTCGGCCTTTGCGTGCTCTTCTGGCTGATCTACCTGGCGGCCGGACTCCTGGGCATGATCGGCTGCTGCATCGGCCAACTCTTTACGATACCCGTGGCGCAGCTTTGGTTCGCCGCGACGGTCCTGTACCTGTACCGCTCCTGGACGGGCCGGCCCATAGATTGGGCGCCCGCGGCCGGGCCGGCGTCAACGGGAGCGTGATCTCAAGGAACTGCCCGATAAGGAGCCAACGATGAGCACTGCAATGCCCTCGACGCAACCGCCGGCGCCGGCTGGCGGAGGATTGAGTGTCATGGATGCCGTCGGTATGGGATGGCGGGTCATGATGGAAGACTTCTGGCAGCTCTGGCTGGTGGGGCTGGTGGCCATGCTCATCCCCGGGGCGATCAACTTCGTGGGAAACCTGATCGGAATGATTCCGTTTGTCGGGATCCTCGGCAGTTGCATCGCGATTGCCGTGGCCATTTTCGTTCAGCCGGCCTTCAGTGCCGGCGTGTTCTACGCCGTCCGCCGGCGGATCGACGGCAACGCGACCCAGGTGAACGATGTGTTCGAAGGCTTTCGGCAACGATACTGGCAGTCGGTGGTGGCCGTCCTGCCGCCCACGGGCGTGGGCATTGTCGCGGGGCTCGTCATCGCGGCCATTGTTGCGGCGGTGCTCCTGCTCGGTTTCGGTGTATCGGGCAACCACATGAATGATGACAAGACGATCGCGGCCATACTGGTTTCGCTTGCCGTTGCGGCGCCTTTGATAATCGCCCTGATCCTGGTGATGATGCTCTTCACGTTCTCCTTCCTGGCCGTCTGGGATCATCCGGAGTCGGGCTGGGAGGCGGTCAAGGATTCCGTCCGCGTCGTGAAGGCGCATTACCTGTCGGTGCTCGGCTTTGCACTGCTGTTCGCGGCCATTGGAATCGGCGCAGCGCTGCTGGGCATACTGGCCCTTTGCATCGGACTTCTGGTCACCGGGCCCGCGGTGTCGATCTGGTGGCACGCGACCGCGATCTACCTGTACCGCTCCTGGACGGGCCGCCCGCTGACGGAGTTGTCGCAGGCACCGTTTGCCGCGCCTGCCGCGCCGCTGATTGGGCCGGGCCTGTTGCCGCCGACGGTGTAGCCGGTCCTCGCGAGGAACGTGAATCGATGAACACGGCGGGCGGAACCGAACCGGCCGAGCGCAGCGCGCGCCTCGGCCACGCCATTGCCGCGGGCTTGCTGGCGGCCGTCTTTCTTGCGAGCTTCCTGGACATGGCCCAGTGGCGTGTCGCCTGGTTGCCGGCGGTGGGCGACGGCGAGGGCTCGACGCTGTGCCTCCTCAGGCAACTGACCGGCCTCCCCTGCCCCACGTGCGGACTGACGCGGGCGTTCTGCTCGATCTCGCGCGGCGGTTTTGCGGAGGCCGTGGCATTTCACCCGCTGGGGCCGCTCGTTTACGTCATCTTCCTCGCGCTGCTGGTTCGCTCGGCGGGCATTGCGATCACGGGCCGGATGTGGCTGGGCGGGCTTGCGCGAGTGCTCATAATCTCGTTGCCCGTCCTGGCCATCGCCACGCTCGTCATCTGGGTGGTGCGGCTGGGATTTATGGTAAGCTCGGGCGAGGCGGCGGCAGCGTGGGCGAAGTCGACGTTGGGGATGTTATTCACTTAAGTCTTGAGCGCTTCCATCGACAACACGCTCGCCGGCAGAACGATCATCACCGGCAGCCAGGCGGCCAGCAGCGGGCTCCAGATGTGCCCGGCGTTGCCGAACGCCGTTGCGGCGAACGTGAGGGCGAAAAGGCCGATCACCAGGCCCATCGCAATGCCGATGCCCACGAAGTAGTTACGGTCCTCGCGCCCCGCCACGAACGGCAGGCCCAGCAGAAGGAGGAGGATGTTCAGGATGGGGTTGGTCACGTGGTCGTGCAGCGCCACCTGAAGCTGGCGCCGGTTGCCGCGCATCGGGTCCTGGGCCAGTGCCCCGAGCTCGGCGTACGACATATAACGGTGGAAGTCGCTGGCGCGGTGCCGCCGGATCTCATCGGGTCCGATGTTCGTGCCGTAGAAATCGACCGGGTCGCCTTCGGGACCTTCGGGCACGCGGTCCACCAGCAGGTTGTCCTTCTTCATCGGCGGCAGGCGCACCCCGTTGACCAGGCGCCAGCCGTGGGCCTTGGGGTCCCAGCGGGCCCGCTCGGCCTCGACGGTGCCGCGCGGCAGGTACTTCGAGTCGCGCAGGAAGATGCGGACCCGCGCCAGGTACGTGAACGTGCCGTTCTCGCTCTGCTTCACCTGGGGCAGCATCTCGCAGGTCTTCGGGTCGAAGACGGGCGCGTAGAGCATGTTGTTGTGCTCGTCGCGGACGAATTCGACGGCGAACTCCTTCCGGACCTCCAGGTCGTTCGGGTTCCGCGAGAGCTGGTCGGCGATCGACGGAATGATGATCTCCTGGTTGGCGATGTAGAACCCGTCAAGGACGAGGGCCACCAGGATCATCGGCCACATGACCCGGTACAGGCTGACGCCGGCGGCCTTGATGCCGGTGAGTTCCCGCGCGCGCCCGAGCCGCACGAACGACGCGGCGGCGGCCACCAGGATCGACGGCGCCATGAGCATCTGGAAATAGTCGAACGACTTGTAGAAGTAGTAGCCGCCCACGCCGGACAGGATCGTCCAGAACCCCGCCTTCTGCTCCGTCCCGCCGAAGTCGTAGAACTTCTGCATGTTGAAGAGGAGGTCCATCAGGAGCGCCAGCCCCATCATCGCCGCCAGCACGATGACGAGCGAGACGAGGAACGTCTTCAGGATGTATCGGTCGAGGATCTTCATGCGCGGCGGCCCACGAAACGTTCCCCCAGGCGGATCGGGCTGGCCCAGACCCAGATCAGCCAGGCGATCAGCAGCAGGGCGAGCACCACGACGGCCACATTCGGCGCCCAGATCAGCCAGGCCAGGCGATCGGCGCCTTCGGCGAAACGAGCCACCGTCCGGTTGAAGGCCATCGTCAGAATGGTGGCCCCCAGGCCCGGCGGCAGGGCCACCCCGAAGGCCGTCAGCAGGTGACCGCTGGAGAAAAAAATGCCCAGCGTGGCGCCGACCAACACCAGGCCGAAACAGCCCAGCGCCGTGGCCAGCCGGCTGTGAAACTCACCGGTAGCGGTCGCCCGCACGGATTCCTTGACGGCTTGGATGCTGGCTTCCGGCGAGTTCTTCTCGCGGAGTGACGCCACACGGTCCGACAACTCCGGGCGATGCTGGACGGCCATCAGCCACCAGAGGTTCAGGTCGTCCTCGCTGCGCGGCACGGCGCGCGGCAGTGCAATCGCGAAACGGTGCTCGCCGCGCAGTTGAATGGGGTGCCCTTCGTCCATCACGGCCGCGCCGGTGAGCGCAAACGTGACCTCGTTCGTCTCGTTCACGAACGCGATCTCGCCGTACGGGGCGTAGCAGTAGGTCTGCCCGGTAGGGCTGCGGTGCTTGATCGTGGGGCCATAGACCATGTTGCCGACGACCCGGTCGGCGGTCATTTCGAAGTTCGCGTCTTTGATGCTGATCTTGCCGTTCGAGAGCTGCGAGAAGAACAGTTGCTCGACGTCGGCCAGGGCGAGCCGCTTGGCGGCGTACTTGCTTTCCGGCACCGGCCAGGCCCCGAGGGCGAAGACGAGGCCGCTCGTCAGGATCGCCATCAGGACGGCCGGCCAGAGGAGGGACGATTCGGGGATGCCGCTGGCGCGGCAGGCCTGGATCTCGCTGTCGGAGGCAAGGCGGCCGTAAACCAGCGTGGCGGCCAGGACCCCCGCCAGCGGCAACGAAATGTAGATGGCCCCAGGCAGCGAGAGGCCCATGTACAAGATCGAGGTCACCGGCCCTAACCCGTGCTCCTGCAAGGCCTTAAGCACCATCGCAAAACAGACCAGGCCCGAGACGGCCGCCACCGCCAAGGCGAGGGCCTTCAGCATCTCCATGAAAACGTAGCGATGAAGAATCCGCATAATGCGTGGTCCTGCGCACAGTCCACCCACCCCGGAAAGCGTGCCAGAGCATAACACAAGTACCCCCCTTCACACAAGGCGCGGCCCTGGTTTTGGGCGCGCCACTCGCCAATAGCCGGGTGGCATGCCACCCGATTTCGCGCCTACCCGCCAACAAAACGCTGGCGGCCAGATATGGGCGTTCCTATAATTCCGACATGCTTGATCCGCCCTGGGTTTCCGTGCGACAACTTCTGTTGCCGGCCCACTGCGCCGCGTGCGGGGCGCCGGCGCCGCCGCTCGCGCGTCTGCCCCTGTGCGACCGTTGCGGCTACGCGCTGGCCCAGCTCATCGCGGCACCGTACTGCCCGCGCTGCGGCCGCCACGCGGGCTCCAGCGCCATCGCCGAGGGCCAGTGCCTTTTCTGCCGCCAGTATCCCATCCGGCACGACGCCACGGTCCGCGTGGGAGCGTACGAAGAACCGCTGCGCAGCCTCATCCTGAAGTGCAAGCACGAGCGGCAGCCCGAGCTGGCCCCGCTCCTGGGGCGCCTGCTGGGCGAGCGGCTGGCGATCGCGCCCTGGGGCGACCTCGTGGACGTGGTCGTGCCGGTGCCGCTCCACTGGAGCCGGCGCATCCGCCGCGGGTTCAACCAGGCCGACCTCGTGGCGCAGGCGCTCGTCCGGGCCTGCGGGCGGCCGGTGCAGCGGCGGCACCTCCGGCGGATCCGGCCGACGCCGCATCAGCGCGACCTCGACGCCAAGTTGCGCCCCCGGAACGTCCGCGGGGCGTTTGCCCCCGGGTACGGAACCGGCCGCCTCACCGGCAAGAGCGTCCTGCTGGTGGATGACGTGATGACGAGCGGCACGACCGTGGCGGAGTGCGTTCGCGTCCTCCGCAGCGCCGGTGCCAAGGCGGTGTATGTGGCCGTCGTTGCCACGGCCGATTACGACGAGCCGGGGATGTGGTGATTGCCGCCGGGGGCGCGCCGCACGGTCTTTTTGTTAGTCCGCCTTGGGGCACCGCCATATAATGCGGGCATCAGGACGCATCCGTCCAGGGGGCCGCGTATGACGTTTATCCCGTTTGGCCGCAAACTGAAGAGCCTGGGCCGGCTGAGCCACGTCGGCTCGGTCCTGACGCAGCACGGTTTCGGCTGGCTGGTGGTCAACCTCCATCTGGACCGCTTTGTCCCCTTCCGCCGGCGTCTCCTCCATGGCATGCCCAAGGAAGAGGACGGCGTCGGCCCGACACTGGCGGCCCGCGTGGCCCACGTGCTGGAGGAGTTGGGCCCCACGTACGTCAAGCTGGGGCAAGTCCTGGGCAGTCGCACGGACCTGATGCCGCCGGTGTTCATCGAGGAATTCCGCAAGCTGCACGATCGGGTCAAGCCGTTCCCGACGGTCGAGGCGCGGGCGGCCATCGAGCAGGAACTGGGCGGGCCGGTCGAGAAGTTCTTCGACGACTTCGAGGCCGAGCCGTTCGCCGCCGGCAGCATCGCGCAGGCCTACCACGCCCGGACCAAGGACGGCCAGCGCGTGGTCGTCAAGGTGCGCCGGCCGGGCATCCGCGACATGCTCGAGGCCGACATCGACATCCTCGGCCGCCTGGCCCAACTGGCCGACCGCTACGTGCCCGAGTACCGCCTCTTCCGCCCCATTCTGCTGGTGGAGGAGTTCGCGCAGACCGTGCGGCGGGAATGCGATTTCATTGCCGAGGCCTCGAACACGCAGCGCTTCGCCGAGGCCTACGCCGACACGTCGTACGTCCGCGTGCCGCGCGTCTTCTGGAACCTGACGACCGCGGGGGTGCTCACGCTCGAGCAGATCGAGGGCCTGAAGGTGCACGATACGGCGGCCCTGGAGGCGGCCGGGGTCGATCGCAAGGTCCTCGCCCGGAACCTGGCCGACTGCTTCATGCGACAGTACTTCGACATGGGGCTGTTCCACGCCGATCCGCACCCGGGCAACCTGGTGGTGATGCCGCCCGACGGGATCGGCATCCTCGATTTCGGCCAGATCGGCCGGATGAGCGACACGATGCGGGCCGAGTTGGGCACGGCCCTGGTGGCGGCGCTCGGGCGCGACTTCGACATCGTCCTCGACGTGCTCGACGACCTGGGCGGCCTGCCGGAGGATCTCGACGCCGAACGCCTCAAGGGCGATCTCTCGGCCCTCGTCGACAAGTACGCCGGCGTGCCGCTGCGCCGCGTGAACCTGAAGAGCCTGTTCGAGGAGATCACGGCCGTGGCGCGGCGGCACCGCATCATTCTGCCGCGCGATTTCATCCTCCTCGGCAAGAGCCTCGTGACGATGGGCGGCGTGGCCCTCGACCTGGACCCCGACATGAGCATGGTCGAGGTCGTCAAGCCCAAGGTGCGGAAGATCCTGCTGGAGAAGGCGTCGCCGAAGCGCCTCCTGCACGAAGGAATGGCCGCGGGCTATCACCTGATGTCGATCCTCGAGCAGGGGCCGCGCCAGATCAGGCAACTGGCCCGCAAGCTCATGCGCGGGCGCCTGCAGTTGGTCTTCCGGCACGAGAACCTCGACCGGTTCATCACGGAACTCGACCGATCGAGCAACCGCATCGCGTTTGCGATGATCGTGGCCGCGACGATCCTGGGCTCGGCCATCCTCCTCCAGGCCCGCACCGGACCGAACGTGCCGGGGACCGAGGTGCCCATCCTGGGCATCCTGGGGTTCCTTGTGGCCGGGTTCCTCGGCACGTGGCTGGCGATTGCCATCCTGAGGTCGGGGCGATTGTGACAAGGAGACGCAAACGATGCGCCCTTATGCTTTGATATTTGTCTGCCTGCTGGCCTGCCTTGCAGCGGCAATGCTTTTTACTCCCGCCCCGGCGGCCGCCCCCACGTTCGAGACCAAGAACTCCCGCTTCGAGTTCGACCTGTACGAGAACGGAGAGACGAAATCCGTCACGAAGGTCGGCCACATGAGCCTCAGTCTCATGATGGCTCGCGACTTCGTGATTATGAAAGAGGATTTCGTCTGGACCTTCAAGAACAAGGAGACCGGGTTCGAGTGCGAGACCACCTACCGTGGCGACCCGCCGCACGCCACGCAGGCCAGGGCCACCACCCGCCGCGGCACGTTCAAGCTGTCGGACAGCCTCGTGAAGTTCGATGCGTCGGGCACCAAGGCCACGCTCGACGCCACCGGCTACGCCGACATGGAGGATAAGCCGTTCGACAAGGCCCAGAAGGCCACGAAGGAGGTGGCGGTGCCCGAAGGCCCGGCGCTGACGCTCGCGGCGTTCATGGTTTACGCCCCCCGGCTCCTCAAGGACACGGCCCAGATACCCAAGGCCACGTTCGTGAAGTACCCGGCGGCCATCGCCTTTCCGGACCTGTTTGAGATCGAGCCGGACTGCGTGCTGACCCGTTCGCCGGCCTCGTCGGGCGGGCAGACCGAGTACGCCATGAAACACCTGTTGCCCGGAGGAAACTCGATCGACGTGGCGGCGATGACGACCGACGCGTCCGGCGCGATTCTCGAGGTCCGCACGCGCAAGTTCACGTACCGACCCCCGGGATCCGAGGCGCCGTCCCCGCCAGCCCGGCCATCGGCCCCCGCAACCAAGGCGCCGCCCGCGAAGCCGGCCGGCAGGTGATCGCCGACTCGAGACCCCGCCAGTACCGTGACATCGAAGAATAATGCTTGAAGTGCGAGGCACCCAAGATATAGTTGCTGAGAAGCACAATAGCGGAAGGCGCTCCCGGCGACTAGGTCACGCAACCATGGGGGAAAATGGCATGACACGTCTGAACGACCGCCCTGTCCGAAAGGGAAAGCCGATCCCGCAGGTGGGGCACCGAGGCACGGTACAGATCGCACGCCTGCGATCATGGCTCGTCAATAGAGACCTTCGCACCGATGGCACCCCCGAGGAGGGGTGGCGGTTCCGATTCGCACCCTCCATTGTGACGCGGAGTGAGGCGGAACTCTTCGGAATCAGCGATCCGCGATTTGCCGCTCGCGTTTACCTGGACGCCCCACGGCTGTACCCTGAGGCAGACGCCAATGCCTACTTCATCAACGCCCGGCGCATGTTGAGCTTCTGCGCCAACGCCCCCGATTGGAGAGAGCAACAGCCCTACGCCAGCCATTGCGTCGGCATTACGCCGTTGTATCCGCAGCCTCGACGGCCGGCGTGGTACCTGAGAAACAGTTCCTGCGTCGCCGACTGCGTCCTGCCGCCGCAGGCGGCACCCCCGGGCTATCACGTGTTGACCGCTCCCCTTGGGCGAATTTATGGAGAGATCGACACGGGACCGGCAGAAGAGCCCGTGCGCAAAGACGTCCTTGGCGTCCCCTTCCTGATGCACATGCGGCTGTCCGGTGGCATGTGCGCACAGGCGGTATGCTTCATGGCCACCCTTCTCATGCATGAACACGCCAAGGACGTGTACGGGGTGGCCGATATAACAGCACTGGCCGGAGGCGGCACCGTGGACGAGTTGCCTCTGGCGGGTCTCGATCCCCCGAAGATGTTCCGGTACTTTCGTGATGGCCAGGTAGGCCTGAATGCCGAGTGGCAGTTCCCGGCGTATTTCGGCCAGAAGCGAGACGAGATCGGGCAGTTCCCGGCAAATTTGGGCCAGGAACGGGACGAGATCGGGGGGTTGCGGGGCGCCCTTCAAGCCTACCTCCGGTCGGACATGCCGGTCGCTTTTCCCGTGGACTCGGGCCGCTTGGCCGGCCTGCCCAACCGCAAGCCCCCGCTGCGCCACGCGGCCATTTATAAGGCAAATGCGGTGCAGGTGGGCATACGCAATGCGGATAGAGTATCCAGGCTTAACCACGTCGTCCTTCTGGTCGGCTGCGATGATGCGGATCGCTTTCTGCTCAATGACACAGGAGCATATCCGTTTCTGGTGGCGACGGCCGATCAGCTTTATGAGGCCCGGCGCTACAAAGATGTTGCATGCCAACAGCCGGGAGCGCCGATTTTTCTCCCCGTGACGCCGCCTCACGTACGCCTGCCTCTGCAGGTGTGGTATAAGAACGGGAAATGCGAGAAACTGGATGAGGGGCGGCCGGGTCTGCTCCAGATTGCGGAACAAGTCCAGGCGGGCTGGTTTCCTACTCACAGGCCTCTCCGGATTGAACCACCCTCTGATCCCGGCCAGATGAGGTTGCTGCCGCTATCACGATTCCTCGCGGAAATGCTGCTGCCGCGATCGCGATTACTCGCGGAAATGGCGATGCCGGACGCGGCCAAGACCGTCATCGGGGAGTGGTTGAAGCATCTGCGCGACAAGGAGCACCAGTGGTGCTGGGTTCAGTGCACGGACGCGGTGACGCCAAGCAACGACACCGTCCCGTCGGTGTGGCTCTGGGATGCCACGCGGTCTCCCCCTGACGCAGGGCCTGACTCGGACACGGCGGCGGACTACGCGCTGGCCGTCTTCGCGTGCGGCAAGGGTGGGTGGGAGAAGCTCTGGGCTCATCCGCGCCTGGCGACTCCCGAAATCCCGGAAGTGCCGCCCGCGGTCCGGGAGTCCTTGCCTTCGGACAAGCCGCGGACCCGCCCTCTCAAGCCGGCCCTGATCTCGTCCTTTGCCACCAAGGACGGGCTGCCCGGCGCCCTGCACTCCTGGCCGGACAAGGAGGTGGCATGTGAGTTATATGCATTTATGCGGACCGATGCGGAACGCTATCTCGGGAAGCCCTGGCGCCTGACGTGGCATGAGGCGAAGCGTTACTGGAGCTACGGTTTCTGGGCTCGCCTGGGCGACCTGTCGCGACTCGTGTCGTTCAAGGGAAACTCGGATAAGAAGGCCCACTGGGTCGGCCTGCAGCGATGGCGCCGGCGTCCGGGTGCCTGCTGGCCCACTTCGACCGCGCTGGACCTGATGGCGGCGCTGGACGACGACCACGACGCCTTGGACGGCGCGGCTGAGGCCCTAGCGCGGGAGTTCAAGGCCCACCACATCCAGATCGTGGCAATCGCAACGTTCCTGCCCGAGATCGTGGGACCGTCGCATCGCAGGGCCAAGGCGGCCCAAGCCACGCTCAGATTCCTCCTTCATCTGGTCAAGCGGCTGAAGAAACACGGACATCCCATCTCGGTCATGGAACTCGTGGCGGGTAGCGTCATCCACGGCGTCTGGGCGGGCTGGGCCGAACGCCAGTCCGAGGCCGAGAGCAGGGAATGCCCGACGATCGTCGCCAACCGCTTCCCACCGGAGAAGATATTGCGTCGGCTGTTCGAGGCTTTACAGAGCCTGCTTGCCGACATCAAGGAAGCCGGCGTGCACGTCGCCGTCGAACTCGAGCCGGGGCCCCTGTATGCCTTAAATAATCAGGATACCTTGAACCTTTTCTGCGACATCGCGTCTAAACCCGAGTTCAAGGCGTTATCGCCCTATCTCGCTCTCAATGTGGATGTAGCCCACTGGGCTCTCGCGGGCGACATCTGGTCCGACCTGAAGGGGCTCGATCTGGATGTGCCGCGCCGGGTGATCCACGCCCATGTGTCTGACCACGGCGGGGGACACCTGGGAGACCTTCAAATCGGGGTCGTCCACCTCCTGGAGTACTTCAGGGAGCGCCTCCAGTTCGTAAAGCAGGCTTCCGCGGCGAAACTCGCCGAACTGCCCGCAACCCCATCAGGGCCGCCCGAGAAGTACGCAGCGGTCGAACTTGAGGCGTGCGCCGACGATGACTTCGTCCGGGAGTCGGTGAAGAATCTCCGCACCCGGCTCTGAGGCCGGAGAGGAGAGGAAAACGAAACACTTCGGACCGGCCCCCGGCTGACCGTCCAAGGCGGAAGGCCGATGAAGGGACACGTCGCCTCGGAAAGCGCGGCGGATTAGTCAGTATTTGTACTCATGTCCTCGTCTTCGGAAGGCGGCGCGTATCGCTTGGCATCCGCCATTCGCTGGAGGCGCCGAAGGGCCACAAAGGGCTCGACGGGAGCCGAGGGCGGGGCTTCCCGGCACGCATCGCGCACAAGCCGGGCCGTTTCTGCCCCATAGCGCCTACCAATGTATTCGATCTGCACTGTTTCGCGCTCGCTCATATACATCCTCCGTGGCCTTCTGCCGTGGGCGTCCCGCGCCTCCCCATGCAGTCCGACCGTGCTTCCGCCCGGTATACACATCGGGAAGCGAAGCCCCTGACCTTAAGGAAATGGAGACGGGTCGATTGCACCCATAGACTACCCCTCTGATACCGTGGCCTCCACAGGGTCGAGCAAGGCGGACGACGCGCAGTTGCCGCACGTGTGGAGCACATGCATGGGCAGTATACATCAGATTCCACGTTAGTCAAGGTACTTGCTCCTACCCGCGCCCCAATCGTCCATAGGCGGCACATGACGGTTGCTACCCTACCGCGCCAGCACCCCCACTGCAAGGGGTTACCGGGCGGAATCCCCCGACAGAATGCGGCCCTGGTCTCGCACGTTTGTCCAAAAAAGCGTCTCCCTTCATTGGCCGGCTACCTGTCCAAGGGCCAGCCGTTACCAAGAGTATAACAAGCAGCCGGGGGGGGCTACCATAGGTGGAATGACGGAATGCGCTATAGGCAAAGTCCCCCTATTTCCCATACAGTTTCCGTGTATGGCCCCAGAGGGACGCTACCCATATCTTCCCGTGCACAAGGAATGCCGACCCTTTTCCCCTTGCCTCGCCGCGCGGCCACGACGGTAAGGTAACGTGGCGCGGCGGGTGGGTCAATGTTTTACCGGCGACACGGCTGTCGCGGCCTCTCCCTTTGCCCGCCCTATTTCTCAAACGCCCCCAGGTCCGGCGCCGCGCCGCGGAAGGGCAGTCCGACGTCAACGCCCTTGCCAATCAGCGGGCTCCCCGGGGCCGGATGCAGAAAGCGTATGACGGGCAGGTCGCCATTGGCCTGGCGCGGCAGGACAAGCTCGCCCTCGTCGAGACTGAGGAAGTCCTTGTCGCCGATCTCAAGGCCGAGGGTGAAGGAATTGTTGGCGGCGTCGCTCTTGGATGCATCGAGCCTGGAAATGTCGGCGCGCGATTTGTAGCTGAGGTTGTTCCGCAGCTTGTGTCCGTAGCCATCGACATCGGTATGGTTGTCGGCCAGTCGGCAGAGCATGTTGAAATTGGTGCCGTTGCGGTAGGCGGTGTTGTTGAACCAGTCGCTGCCGCCGATATGGTGATTCGAGTAGAAGCCGCTGGACTTGTTGCGGACGGCGAGGCAGAAGCGCACGGTGTGGCGCGGGATCACCTTGGGGAGCCGCTCGACGGGGGTTGTCCCGTACCCGCCGGCCTTGAAGCCGTTGCCGTCGCCAAGGCTCTTGAAGGTCGTTGAGTAGCCGCTGTAAAGCGCCCAGCAGTTCTCGAAGGTGACCGATTCGTGGGCGCCGATGCAGTCAAAACCGTCGTCGCTGTTGAACCAGGCGCGGCACCCGCGGAACACGTTCCCCGTGGCGCCTTGGGGCGGGTGGCATCCGAAACCGTCGACGTTGCCGCCTTTGCCGTCCTCGGAGGTGAAGTCGTGGTTGCGGTAGGCGTCGCAGTTGAGGAAGAGGTTGTCGGAGCCGCGGACGCTGTAGATGCCGATGGCCTGGCCGTCGTGCATGCTCAGCCGTTCGTAAATGTTGTGGCTGCCGTCGTTGGCGAAGCAGATCGACTGCGTGTGGCTCTTGATGGTGACCTGCACGCCGATCACTTCGAGGCCCTTCAGGTGCACCCACGAGGCGGTGACCTGGAAGGCGTTCACGCGAAGGCCCTCGGGCTTGACGCGGGAGAAATCGAAAACAGGGCGCTCGTTCTCGAAAGCCGAGTACGTGATGGGCCGGCCCTTGACTCCGCTCTTGTCGAGAAACGTGACATAGGCCCAGATGGCCTGTTTCCTGGCGATCTGGCTCTCCTCGATCGTGTAGGTTCCGCCGCGAATATAAACGGTGTCTCCCGCGGTAGCCGCATTCTG
Organism: Planctomycetia bacterium; assembly: GCA_003170085.1. Taxonomy (GTDB): domain Bacteria; phylum Planctomycetota; class Phycisphaerae; order FEN-1346; family FEN-1346; genus FEN-1346. Next base: position 20,354 of record PMZT01000127.1, read on the forward strand.
CGCCCGCTGCACCGTCGCAAACGGCTTTTCCTGCGTTCCGGGATGGTCGTCGCTCCCGGCGGGCGCGACGAAGAAAGTGGCCGCGGAAAGGCTGCTGCCGGCCGTGAGGAGAAAGGACATGAGAAGCCTGGTCAGGATGGCCGGAGTACGGCAGCGGCACATAATGGTTGATGTAACGAGTTTCTGCCGCGGAAGACTTCCGGTGCCGATCCCGGTGCAACCGGACCTGGAGAAAGAAGACGCATCCTTATGGCAACGCACTTGTCGTAACCTTTCACGGGGCAGCCGGCGTTATTGCGGTTCATTATCGTTAGAACTCTTACGACGGGCAAGTGCTTTCGTCCGAGCCCTGGCCTGCGGGAGTCCCAGGGAGACCGTACTTATCTCCGCTTGCGTTTGCGGCCGGCCCGCGGACCGGGCCTGCGGAGCATCCTGCGCTGCCGAGTCGCTCCGCCGTTCTCTGTGAAACAATAGCCGTTGATTTCGCCCCTGACCGGCCGATATAATCCCCGGTCCCGCGAGCCACCTTAGCTCAATGGTAGAGCACCGCTTTCGTAAAGCGGGGGTTTGGGGTTCAAATCCCCAAGGTGGCTCCAGTTTTTTGGCGACAGATACGCGCAAGAGGCGACGTTTACGGCCACTTGCGCGTCTTCTTCGTCATACAATCCCTATCATGCCTTCATCGCCTTCGCGACCAAGCCGTCCCAGATCTCACGCTGTTCCGCGAGCGCCTGCACGCGGTCCGGCACTTTGTCGCTGTTCTCCATCAGCGCCCAGCCGTCGTAGTTCGCCTTCACCAGCAGTTGCACGAGCAGCGGGTACGGGAACTTCGGGGTCTTCGGGTCCGTTGGATCCTTCAGGCCGTGCAGGTGGATGATACGGGACAGGAAATCCTTCACGGCGTTGAAGTTCTCCTCGAAACCCTTGCCGAGGGTATCGCGGTTGTCGCAGTTCAGGCGCACGCGGACCGATTTCTGCGTGACCTGGTCCATGACGGCCCGCATCGTGGGCAGTTCGCCGGCCGGGCCGTGGGCCTCCAGCGAGACCTCCTGCCCGATCTCCGCCGCGTAGGCCCCCACTTCGCTGGCAGCCTTGGCGATCTGCTCGATGGTCTTCTCGTGCGGCACGTCCGGGTGGAACTGGTTGGGGAAGATCCGCACCGTGCCCGAGCCGACGTCGTGGCTGAGCTTCAGGTACGCCTTCGACGCCTCGATGGCGGCCTTGAGCTTCTCTGGATCGGGCCAGTCCATGCGCTCGCTGCAGGCGATGCTGACGACGGCGACGGGGCTGTCGGCGAACCGTTTTTTGACTTCACCGCGCTCGTGCGGGCTGAGCTCAAGTTCCACGCCGTGCGCGTACTTGGAACTGGTCCGAAGCTCCACGCCAAGGGCCTTCGCCTTCTGGCAGTTGGCGATGAGCGTCGGAAGGTCCCAGTCGATCCCCCACTGGTACGTCGCGAGGCCAAATCGCAGGTTCGGCTTGGCCGGCGGGGCCTCGGCCGCAAGCGAGGGCCGCGTGCCCAGCGCGTGCACGGCACAGATGCCGGCGGCCGCCCCGAGGCTGCCCGCAAGAAACCCGCGGCGTGAAGTCGTCTTGTCGCTGAATGTCATCTGGTTTGCCCTTTCTCTATTGTGCCGGGGTCACACCTTTTCCGGAACGACGAACGGCTCTCGATACGGCCGCGACACGAGCTTGTTGGCGTCCGGGCTGAACTCGCCCGTGAACCGCTCGGCGTCGCCGTCCATGGTCAGCATCGGCCCGAGCGCCGCGGGGGTCTTGGCGAGGTCGATGCCGTTGGCCGCCAGGTGGGCCTGGAAGCGCTCGTACGAGTTCGCCAGTTCCTTTCGGCCGCGGATCTTCTCGCCGATCTCGGCGCTCGGCGCCGCCTTGCCGAGCCTGTACGAGATGTTCCCCATGTGCACGAGCGCCGCCGAGAGGTGCCCCTGGAGGATGTCGCCCACGAGGTCGCCGGCCCTGCGGCTGCGCACGGCCTGGATGAAGTTCGAGTTCAGGTCCGGCGTCGCCGGCTTGAACTGCTGGATGAGCTTCCCGTCCTTGTCAAACGCCTTGTTGCCGGCCACGTAGCCGTTCTCGCAGTGGACCACGACGCCGATCTGCATGCCGCGGTAGGAGTCCATCGCCTTGGCGTCCCACGAGTTGCCCAGGAGCGACTTGTCCTTGGGCAGGCCGCGCACTTCGAAGAGGATCGGCGCCGGCTCGTAGTCGAAATAGACAATCTGCGTGTTGGGCGTCTGCCCGTCGTCGACGTAGCCGAACCGCCCGCCGATGCTGATGACGTGCGAAGGCAGACGGTCCTGCCCGACCGCCATGCGGCAGCCGTCCATGTAATGGATGCCCATGTTTCCCATGTCGCCGTTACCGTAGAGCCAGTCCCAGTGCCAGTCGTAATGGAGGTATTCGCGCATAAGCGGCATGACCGGCGCCGGCCCGGACCAGAGGTCGTAATCCAGAGTCGTCGGAATGGGCTGCGGGCCGCTCACCTTGCCGATGCCGGGGCGGGGCTTGTAGTTGACGCCGTGCACGTACAGCATCTTGCCGAGGCCGCCCTGCCGCACGAAGTCCAGCGCCTCCTTGAACCCCGTCGGCGAGCGCGAGCCGNNCGCACGTAATCCAATGCTTCCGCGTGGCCGTTCGGCTCGCGGGAGCCGTTAGGGCATTGCACGATGCGGTTGTACTTGCGGGCCGCCTCAACCATCTTGCGGCCCTCGAAGATGTTGTGCGATGCCGGCTTCTGCACGAACACGTCTTTGCCCGCCTGGCAGGCCCACACGGCCACGAGGGCGTGCCAGTGGTTGGGTGTGGTGATGCTGACGGCGTCGATATTCTTGTTCTCCAGGAGTTTGCGGACGTCGGCGTACGCCTCGACCTTCTCGCCGCGCTTGCTGAACTGCTCGACCTCCGGGTCGAGGTTCGCCCGGTCGACATCGCACAGCGCTACGATGCGGACGCCGGGGATCTTGCGGAAGTCGCGGATATCCTGCTTCCCCTTGCCGCCGATCTTGACGGTCGATCCGATGCCGACGACCGCCAGGCGGATATCCTCGTTGGCCCCCAGCGCCCGCGACCGGGGATCATAGGCAACGCTGCCGCCCGCAACAGCGGCGGCGCCCAGCGCGGCTGAACTTTTCAGGAACGTTCGGCGCGATAGCTTTCGCATGATTCACTGCCTCCCGATTCTTGACCTTCGCCGCCGATCTCCACCGGTTCCTTATATACGGCCGTCCCTGTAGCGGTGGCGTTTTGCTTTGGCAAACGGGGCCGTCTCTCAGCGGCTCGCGTAAACCTTCTTCCCGCCCAGCCACGTCTCGCGGACCTTGATGTCTCTTACGTCGTCCACGGGGCAGGTCAGGATGTCGCGGTCGAGGACGATGAAGTCCGCCAGCTTGCCGGCCTCCAGCGACCCCTTCTGGCGCTCCTCGAACGTGAGGTACGCGTTGTTGATCGTATAGAACCGGATCGCCTCCTGGCGCGTCAGGCACTGCTCGGGGTGCAGCGGCTTATCGGTCCAGCGCGGCTGGCGGGCCAGGACCGTCCAGATCGCCAGAAACGGGTTGTATGGGTTGATCGACCGCAAGCTGCCGAGCTTCTGCATGTGGTCCGACCCGCCGCCGACGATGACGCCCTTATCGAAGAGCGCCCGGTACGGCTGGAAGTACGCCAGCCGCGCCTCGCCGAACTGGGCCTCGAGGGTCGTCCCGTCGAGGTACAGCCACGCCGGCTGCATGTCGGCCACGATGCCCACGGCCGCCATTCTGTCAACGGCCTCGCGGCTCATGAAGTTGGCGTGCGAGATGCACGGCCGCAACGGCCGCACGGGGAAGTCCTTGTTCACCGCCTCGTAGGCGTCGATGAGGGCGTGGACGGCCCCGTCGCCCACCGAGTGGGCCGTCGGCTGGAGGTCGTGTTCCATCGCCAGCCGCACGATCCGCGTGAGCTTCTCGGGCTGGATGAACAGGAGGCCGCGGTACGCGGGATCGGTGATCGAATAGATCTTGCTCACGCCCCACGGCTCGCGCATGTACGCGCTGCCGGTGAGCATGCCGCCGTCGAGAAAGATCTTAAAACCCTTGAGCCAGAGGAGGTTGTTGTACTCGTGCAGCGGATGGCGCTGGGCCCGCACGATGGCGTCCTCGATCTTCTCGATCGGCAGCGCGGCATCGACGTAGTATGTAAGGTAGACGCGGCACGTCAGTTCGCCGCGGTCCTTCAGGCGCTTGAAGATGCCGATGGCCTCGTCGGTGGTGGCGCGGTCGGTAACGCCCGTCAGGCCCACCTCGTTGTACGCGGCAAGGAGCGCCTTCATGCAGGCATCGCGGTCGGCGTCGGTGGGCTTGCGCTCGGGGGACACGACCTTGACGAAGCGGGTGCAGTTGCGCAGGATGCCGGTGGGCTCGCCCGTGGCGGGGTCGCGCTCGATGTAGCCGGCCTGCCCGTCGGCAACCTTGAAGTCCTTGTCAATGCCGCTGCGCTTGAGGGCCGGCGAGTTGAGGGCCGCGTCGGGGCCGGTGCGGAAGAGGACAGGATGGTTGGGCGCCGCCTCGTCGAGTTCCTGGCGCGTGGGGAACCGCTGGTCGCGCAGGCGCGTGATGAAGACCTGCTCCACGGTGATCCACTGGCCGGGCTGGAGCGCCTTCGCCCGCGAACGGATGTAGGCCAGCACATCGGCGATCGTCTCCATGTCGGGAACGGGGTGGTCGAACTCGTAGACGGCGGCCCACGGCGGGTGCGCGTGGGAATCGATCAGGCCCGGCAGGACCGTCTGCCCCTTGAGGTCGATCTTCTCGGTCTTCGGCCCGGCCAGGCGCAGCACCTCGTCGTTGGTGCCGACGGCCACGATGCGCTCGCCGCGCACGGCCATGGCCTCGGCGATCCGGAACTGGCCGTCCACCGTCACGATCCTGGCGTGATGCAGGAGAAGGTCAGGGGCCTGCGCGGTTGGCGGAACGGCGTCGCACAGGATCAGCGGCACGAGGAGCAAAAGGACGTTCATGGCGTGGCTCCCTTCGACTGGGGCGCTGCCTACAGGTTCTCGCCAAACAGAAACGCCCGCCCGAAGCGGTCGGCGATTTCCTGGTTGGTGTAAATGAGCGGCAGGAGGAACGTTACGTTCACGTTCGGCATCTGGAGGTAAGCCGCAAGGTGCTGGCGCCACAGGTGCTTGAACGTCTGCAACTCGTCCTGACAATGGATGGCCTTGTGGCCGGCGCGGTCGGCGGCAACGGCCTTGAGGATGCATTTCGCGGCCACGGCGGCGCTCAGGAGGGCCGGGTAAATGCCTTCGCCGCTGGCCGACGACGCGAATCCGCCGGCGTCGCCGATGAGGATGACGCGCTTGCCCACGTGGTTCTCGAACTCGAGGGCCGCGCCCGCCGGGATCGCGCCGCCATCGGGGTTCGCAAGGTTCGCGCCGCGCGGCAGGAGTTCCTTCTCGTTCAGGCGGGCGACCCAGGCGTCGTAGAGCGTCTTGACGCGGTTGCCATCGTCGGTGCGCAGGCCGATGCCGACGCTCACGTGGCCGCCGCCCGGAAACGCCCATGCATACCCCGGCGCCATGCCGAAGCCGAGCGCCACGTGGATCGCCGCCGGGCCAAAGCACGCGGTGCGCTGCCGGCCCGTCAGCGGAACGATCTTCGACTGGCACAGGATAAGCTGGTCCGGTTCCCAGCGGGCCCGCAGGCCGCTCGCGCGGGCCACGGTGCTGTGGACGCCGTCGGCCCCGACCATAATGCGGCCCGCGAGGCGCTTGCCGTTGGCAAGGACGGCCACGATCTCGCGCTCGCCCGATTCCACCGCAACGACCCTGCGACCCAGGAACGCCTTGGCGCCGGCCCTGACGGCGGCGCGCAGGAGTTCGGTGTCGAACTTCTCGCGGCGGACGATGAACCCCGCCGCGGCGCGCGTGCCGAACTCGGCCCGCCTCTCAAGGTCCGGCGAATGGAACACGAGTCGCCGCAGCGGCACCGCCTTGGCCCGTGACCGCAGGGATTCGAGGAACGGGAACTCGCGAAACGCCTTGGCGTTGACCCAGCCGGCGCACGACTTGAAACGCGGGAACTTGGCGCCGTCGATCAGGGCGACGCTGGCCCCGCCGTCGGCCAGGAGCTTGGCGACGCACGAGCCGGCCGGACCGGCGCCGACGACGAGCACGTCAAAGACTGCGGAGTCTTTGTGCCTGGCCACGGCGTTCACTTCTGGATCCGGTCGAATTCCTTGAGCAGTGCGTCCTCGGCTTCCTTGTACTTCTTGAACGTGTCGTCAAGGCGGTCGGCCATGCCCTGGAGGATCTTCGGGTCCACGGCAACGCCCTGCTCCTTGGCCTTCATCATGATCTGGAGGGTGTCGGCCACGCTGTCGAGGTCGGCGGCCGCGGCGGCGAACGCGCGGGCCGAATCGTACAGGTTCAGCGACTCGACCTCCTTCTTGTCGGGCGTGGCAAACAGCCGCCACGGCGCCCGCTGGACTTCCTTCGAGAGCGCCAGCAGGTGGTCGCTCATCTCGTGAAAGTTCTGGAGCGTGATGGCCATGTTGCCGCGGTTGGTGGCCACGAGGGCCTTGGTATCCGAGGCGATCACCTTGAAGTCCTCCACCGCCGCCTTAAGGCTGACAGCCGTGGCCTTGACGTTCGCGATGACCTCGTCCATGCTCTTGTCGGCCTTCTCGATGACGCTGTGGGTATGGGCGATCGTATCGTTGATGACCGGCTCATTCTTCTCGAGGATCGACTTGACCTTGGCGGTCGAGTCGTTGACGTTCGCAAGGATCGGGTCGGCGCCCTTCTCGACCTTCTCGAGGGTGGTGCGCGCGCTGGCGATCCCGGTCTTCACGTTCTCGCGGTTCTCATCGAGGATCTGGCGGATCTTCTCGGACCCGTCAACCAGGTTCTTGCTCGTCTGCTTGATGTCGTCGAGGACCGCGGGCGTCTTCTTCTTGATCTCCTCCGACAACACGCGGACGTTCTCGATGATCGCGCCGATCGAGTCGCGCTGGGCCTCGCCGATGCCAAGCTGGTCGGCCGCATCGGCGAACATCGACGTCTCCTGGCCCTGGAGGTAATCCTCGATCTTGCCCTCGGTGCCCACGTTCTCGATGTTGATCGAGGCCGACGTGCCCACCAGCGCCTGGCTCATCGTCACCCGCCCGTTCTTGTGGATGGTGAACTGCTTCGGCAGCGACCCCGCGATCTCCACCTGGTAGCGCATGGGATTCTTGACGCCGGTCGCGGCGGCAACCTCGACGAGCCGGATGCCTTCGACCCGGCCGACCGGGTGCCCGGCCAGGAGCATGGGGCTGCCCACCCGCAGGTTCGGCGCCGCGCGGAACCGGATCTTCACGATTTGCGTTTCCTGGAACCAGGTGTCCCATCCGCCAAGCACCACGAGCACGCTGAGGCCGGCGGCCATCGCCACGAGGAGGAACCCTCCGGCCAGGACACGATTGCGGGCGTTATTCTGAGGCATCCGTCGCTCCTTTTCAGTCGCCGGCTTCCGCGCCGAACAGGTCGGTCAGGTAGTCGGTCTTGGAAACGCGCAGCGGAATAGGGCCGTCGGCCAGACCCTCAACGAACTGCCGCACGCGCGGATCGGTCGGATTCGTGAAATCCTTCGGCGGCCCGACCGCGATGAACTCACCGTTGTAAAGCATCGCCACGCGGTCGGCGATACGCATGGCACTTTTCATGTCGTGCGTCACGACGATGCTCGTCACGCCCAGCTTCGTCCTGAGGTCGATCACGAGCTGGTCGATGACGCTCGTGGCGATCGGGTCGAGGCCGGCGCTCGGCTCGTCGTAGAAGACGATCTTGGGGTCCAGCGCGATCGCCCGCGCCAGGCCCACGCGTTTGCGCATGCCGCCGGAGATCTGCGAGGGCATCAGGTTCTCGAAATCCCGCAGGCCCACCAGCTCGAGCTTCATCTTGATGATCATCTGGACGATCTTTTCGTCCAGGTCGGTGTGCTCGCGCAGCGGCAGGGCCACGTTCTCGCCCACCGTCATCGACGAGTAAAGCGCCCCCGATTGAAAGAGGATGCCGAACTTGCGGCGGATGCGGTCAAGGTCCTTCGGCCCCGCGCAGCAGGCATCGTCGCCGTCGATGAACACGTGGCCGACGTCCGGCTTGTACTCGCCGATGACCGTCTGGAGGAGCGTGGACTTGCCGCAACCCGAGCCGCCGATAATGACCAGCGTCTCGCCGGCGGCGACCGACAGGTTGATGTCCTTCAGGACCTGGCGGCCGTCGAAGAATTTCTGGACGCCCCGCAGTTCGAGGATCGGTTGGCCCGTGGGTGCCTTGACTTCCATGCGCGGCTCGCTCACCAGAGGAAATAGAAGAGGGCCGTGAAAACGCAGTCCGAGGCGATGATCAGGAAGGTCGCCAGGACGACGCTGCGCGTGGTCGCGCGGCCGACGCCGCCCGCACCGCCCGACACGCCCAGCCCTTCGTAGCACGCAATCAGCACGATCAGGAAACCGAAGATGCCGCTCTTGATGAGGCCCGTCAGCACGTCCTTGATGAGCAGGCTGTCGGTGATCGTATGGTAATATTCCCAGGCGTCGCGCCCCAGAATGAAGCGGCTGACGATCCCGCCGCCGGCGCTGCCCACGATGTCGGCCACGATCGTCAGCGCCACGGTCATCATGACGCACGCGACCACGCGCGGCACCACGAGGAACCGGATCGGGTGAATGGCGCTCGTGCGCATGGCCGCGATCTCTTCGCCCACGACCATCGTGCCCAATTCGGCGGCGATCGCGGCGCCGGCGAAGCCCGTCAGAACGATCGCCGTGATGAGCGGCCCCAGCTCGCGGAACATCGCGATCGAGACGACCGTCGCGACCTTGTCGAGCTGGCCATAATCGGCCAGTACCGGCGAGAGCTGAAACGCCAGGATCATGCCGACGAACGTCTGCACGAGGACGACGATGGGAATGGCCCGCACGCCCAGCCGCACCATCTGGAAGAACGTCGCGTCGGGCTTGAGGCGCGGCTTGACCACCAGGCCAAGGAATCCGAACTTGACCGTGTCGAGCGCCAGGAATCCCAGGCCGCCCATGTAGGACAGCAGCCCTTCGCCCTGGGCACCTACCCGCTCCAGCAGCCGCGCGAGCGAAAGGTTGCTCACGTCTTGAGTGCCTCCTGGACGTTCGCCGCCATCGGGAAGATGCTGTCGAGCCGCGCGATCTCGAACACGCCGCGCACCCGTGCGTTCAACCCGGCGAGGATGAGCTTGCCCTTGTAACGCTGGGTGGCCTGGAGGACTTCGACGATCGTGGCCACGCCGCTGGAATCGATGTACCGCGTCTCCGACAGGTCGAGGATCAGCCGGGCCGGGCGGTCAACGGCGATCTTCCGGAGCGCCTCGCGCAGCAGGGGCGACGAGAAGACGGTGACCTCGCCGCAGGCCGACACGACGGTGGCGCCGCCTTCCTGGTGGGTCTTCAACTGAAGGCCCTCATTAGCCTCGCTGCCGGGGTTACTCATGAGCCGCGCTCCTTCGACGGGCCGGTGCTGGTCGTTTGCTTTGTGCTGGCAGGCGTCTTGACCTCGGCCTTGGGGGCCGGCACGCCAGCGGCAGCACGACCCTCGGTCTCCCACCACTGGCGCCACTGCTTGACGTTGGCGGCCCGCTTCTCGGCATCGAGCTCGCAGGGACGGCCAAAGCGCTTGCCGGTGAGTCGATGCAGCCCGGCGTCGGCCACGAAACGGACACCTTCATCGGGGGCATCCAGCAGGTCGATCAACTCGGGGACCATCGTCTTGTCGTTGTCGCGGGCGACCTGCGCGATCGTGTCGCACTGGACCCTGGGGTTATCGGTCCGGAGCTGCGCAACCGTTGCCTCGCGGCCCAGGGGACATCCGGCCACGGAGAGGACCGACAACCCGATCACCAGCGCCGTCATCACACGCATCGCGGTCCATCCGATCGGTTCGGCGACACCCCCCACGAGGCCGGGCAAAGCGCCGCAACAGGACACACTTCCCCCGCGGGCGCAGCGCTGGCTACCGGCCGTCGCCTGACAGGCCGATTATACACGCGGTCACGGGGGCGTGCCAAGCAAATTGGGCGGGTGGCGGGAACATAGCGGTTCGGGCCTCCCACCGCCGAGCAACGTAACCATCGCGAAAACCGCGGCGAGCAGAAAATGCGGGGGAATCTGGACCGTACCCGCCAACTCACGCCCACCCAGAGTCCTCAGGTACTGCGGCACTCATTTGGCGGCCCGAACAGGATGCGGACAATCACCTGTTTCTGTCTCTTGGTTAGCCAATATGACACAGACTTTGGCACAAATGGTTGAATCTCACCCCGAACCGCGACTCGATCACTTCCTTAGCGGCTTTCGACACGGCCTCCGCGACCTCGGCTGGACAGAATACGTGTGCTCGCCACTTGTTCTGCCAGTACATGTCTGCCCACGCCCGAGCAGGAAATGATTCCGATAGCGGTCTAAGCTCATACTGATGGGGATTCCCCTCTTTCGGATAACGGACCGGTGCGAACTCGGCCTCTTTCCCGGAAGGCGGGCAGGGCACATCAAACCAGATCTCGTTGGGGCTGCATGCCACGTTCGCGGCTCTGTGAATCTCGAGCGCAATGTCGCGGCATTGTTTCTGGCGTTCCGGGTCGTCCCTGCGGGCCAAGTCCCGAATGTCCTTGAGGTTTGGCAGCGTTGTCTCTTCGATAGTCTCCTTGGCGACTACAAGGGCCCTCTTGAACAGTCGCCTGTATCGGATCTTGTGTATCAGGTCATGCAGGAACTGATCCGTTGTCAGGTATGGAAGGGCAAAGAAGGTCTCGTCGGTCAACCACAAAAAGTCGGTCGAATTCCTGAATGATAGCGACTTGGCGTCACCGATGTCGATTACAAGGTTCTTCGTCTGGATGTACTCCACCACACCCTTTACCATGCAATCGACTGCTCGCACCTTATGGTGGTGGTACAGGGTCTGGAACAACATCAACTTGCAGAAAATGATCTGCTCCAATGGGGCCGCGGCCCCATGGTCAAGCGCGAGGACCCTCTCGAGCCTACCCGTGCCACCCACTTCAACATTCCTGTCCGAGATTTGCGCCCCATACCATAACCGGTCGAGATCCACAGCAAGGGGAATGCCGACGTACTCCGAGTCGCGGAATATGTAGTCAAGTTTGTCTGCGTCAAAGGGGCCGTTGACAACCTGCCTGAGATACGTCTCAGAAGGCTTGACCGATGTGCCAATGATGGTGTGAGCCAGCCACTCCCGGGAGATCTCCGCACGGTATTTTCGGTTCAGCGCCTCCAGAAACTCGGCGAATGGCTCGCTCATGACGATGAGAGCTGCCAGGATCTCGTGAGGCCTTTTCTTGGGGAAGGCACCGCCTGTCTTGGAAGTCAATGACAGCATATCGTCGCAATAGGAGTAGATCTCCTCGCTCGTATGAGAGAACGGACCATGCCCACAATCATGCATGATAGCGGCACAGCGAATATCGCGAAGCGCGGATGCATCCAATCGGAGTCCTTCGGCTCTTTCGCCGCCCGCGGCGGCCACTTCTTCTGCCCTTTGCTTCACGGAGTCAAACAATTTTGTGGATTGATGTACAACGCCTAGGGTGTGCTCGAATCTAGAATGGGTGGAAGAGGGGAACGTCAGGAGGCAACCTGCGGTTTGGTGTATCTGTCTAAGCCGCTGAATCAAGGGCGTGTCGAGAAGTTCGACCTCCCAAGCTTGATAGCGATGCGTGCCCCATGGCGAGCAGTGGATGATCTTGGGCGCTCGGACTTTGGCGGAATCCGGGTAAGTAAGATACTTGCTATTCAGATAGTTTGCTGTAAACTTCTGGATCCGACTCGACACTTCGGCCGGGATATTATCCCAGGGGTTGTCGCTCATCCCGAATTTTCCTATGGGGCGTCGAGCAATGCCTGCAGTTCTCGGGAAATCCGATCCAGGTCTTCGGCGGGAATCGAGATGCGTTTTTGAGTAACGCGGCTGTAGTGGTCGGCGAGCGCCTTGGCAGTATTGAAGTACTCCAGGTAAGTATTCTGGGTGCGTACCAAGCCCGCAGCAGCCAAACTGCTAAAGGCAAACTCGACATCTTCACAATAGGGAAACGGTCTGTCTTGGTCGAAGAAGAAATCGGCAAAGACATCCTCGTACCGCTGCTTGAGCCGGTAGAACGCCCGGTGGATTGTTTCAACGCTCGTTGTAAAACGCGAATCGTCCGCAGGGAAACTTGCGAGCAATGCCTCTACGACGAAGTCCGCCGGGTTGCGCGTTGGCACGGTAGGTGTAGGCCTAGTGGCTTCTGCCATGGCTCATGCCCCCTAGTCTTATCGGACGTTCGCTTGCACGGCCTCGACGGAACTTACAAACCTCGCAGAAGGTAGCATGCTTTTACCGGCGGTCAAGGAAAATCCTGTTCCTCTTGCATTCTGCGTTCACCCAAGCTATCCTACCCAGACGGCATGCCGGACGTCAACAAGCTTGGGCAATGCCATCAGCCCATCCCGGCCCGGCCCGGCGCGAAGCGGGGACGGGCTATTGCTTACGGCGTACTTCAACGGCCTCCGCTGCTCGTACCAACCGGACATGGCCGAAGCCCCCCGCCGCTACTCCTCCACCTTGATCGCGCGGAGCCTGAAGTTCTTCAGCGCCGACTTCGTGCGCCACGCGGCCACGCCGAACGGCTGCGAGCCTTCCACTTCCCAGCGCACGCTGACCTTGCGGTCGGTGATGGTCACGTCCACGAACGACTCGTCATCGATCCACGCCTGGATCTTCGCGTCGGTCACGCGCACGCGAATCTGATACCACGTCTTGTCCTTGAACTCCATGGTCTTGGTGGTCTCGTTCTCCGAGGCATCGTAGCCGTCGAGGCACGACAGGCCCACCAAGCTGCCGCCCCAGCCGCCCACGATCAGGCTGCACGACGACTTCTTGACCGGGAACGTCAGGCCGCAGAAAAAGTCGCTGCCGTCGACGCGCATGGCCTCGACCTCGACCTCGTAGTTGGTCGTGGGCAGGTCGCCGCCGGCCCACGTGATGCCGGTCAGGTCCTGGTTGCCCTTGCCAAGGATGATCTGGCCGTCCTTGACGCTCGTCTTGCCAGGCTCGCCGAAGTCGGTCTCCTTCCAGCCCGCGAGAGTCTTGCCGTCGAAGACGCTTCGCCAGCCGTCCTTGTCGGGAGCCGAGGGGATGCCCGACGCCTGGCCGGCCGCAGGCTCTTTCGTCGCGGCCTTTTCGGGCGCCGCCGCTTTCTCGGCCGCTTTTTCGGGCACCGTTGACTTATCGGGCGCGGGCGCCGCCGGCTTTGCGGCCTCCGGTTTCGCGGTGCCCTGCCCCGGCCCGTTGGAGCATCCGGCTGCAAGGGCCACCGCCAGAACGAATGCCCACACGCCAATCCGATTCAAGCCGAACACGTTCTTCATTGGAGTCCCCTGCTAGAGCTTTCAGTTGTGTGCGGCAGCGCAGCGGGCCGCAACTCTTGGCCATCCTATACGATGCGCCGCCCGAACAAAAGATGAAACCCGGCCGGGGCGCAGCCGCATCGCGTCAACCACTACGGCTTGGCGGGCACAAGGTCCATCTGCCGCAGGCGCAGGTCGAGGGCGCGGACCTGGCCCAGGTGCCACGCGGCGGTGATGAAGTAGTCGGCGCTGAGCGAGCTTGCGCCGAGCGCGGCGGCGGCCTCCGTCAGATGGTAGCCGGCCTCCCAGCCCAGCCGCTGCTCGCGCGAGGGCCTGGCGGCCGCCAGCGCGTCCAGGTTCCGCAGGAGGAGGTCAAGGTCGGTCTCGCCCGCAATGCGATGGTTCAGGGTCTCGCGCGCAGCCGCCGCCACCGGCTGATACACGTCGCCCCACTCGGCGAGCGCCGGCAAGGTGGTCGTGGGCACTCGCCCTTCCTTGGCGTACTGGCCCAGGGTGACCCGCAACACCTGATCGAGCTTATCGACAAACGTCGTCCACGGTTTCTCGGCGATCGAGAAGGCCTCGAGGTTGCCCACGGGCACCTTGTCGAGATGGTACGTCGCGGCGGCGGCGCGGCGCCGCAGGAGCGCGAACATGTCCTTCGCCGTCAGGGCCTGGTTCAGGGCCGCCGGGTCGCCGGCGCAGGCCGTGTCGATGCCCGCGGTCACGTCCTGCGTAAGCACCCCCATCGCCACGGTGTACGCCCGGCCCACGAAGCCGTTCACGGCCGGCATGAGCGCGGTCTCGCATACCGGGAACCGTGCGAGAACGTCGAACGGCTGCACCAGCCCCCGAAGCGTCTCGCGCGCCCCGGCGGCCGTGGCGGGATCGGTCACCAGCGTGTGCGCCAACTTAACAACCTGGACGTACAGCGCCTGGACCTTCGCCGGGCGGTACCGGGCCACGGCCCGAACGGCGGCGTCGGCCCGGACGAGGAGGTCGAGGTCGCCCGCGCGAATCGCCGAGGTGGCCATGTTCGGGGCGCTGGCGCCAAGGTCGGTCGGGAACGTCGCCGCGGCCCGGTCAACCTCATTCCGGAAAAGCGTTGCCGCCTGCAGGAACTCCCGCTTCAGTTCCGGGGCCATCTCCTTGGGCGGCCACGCGGCCGGCTCCCGGGACGACGCCGGAACCAGTTTCAGGAAGGTCGAGACGATCGTACCGACGCCCGTGCGGACGGCCTCGCCCTGGGTCTGGGCCTCGGGCGTCTCGCCTTGCGCCAAGGTTGCCGCATAGGTGTAATACGCGTAGACGAGACCCGACGCGGCGTTCGGCTTGAGGTGCAACTCATCGATCTGCCGCCGCATCGCATCGTCGCGCCACACGGCGCTGATCCGCTCGTAGCCGGTCGTCCGGCCCTCGGGGTTGCTCATCGCCTGGAAGGCCAGCGCAAGGCCCGCCTGCCGCAGCCGCAGGTACTCGGTGGTCATCGCGGGCGAGGCCTGGAGGCCCTCGGCCAGCCCCGCCGCCCGCTGAAGGCTCTCGAGGAGTTCGCGCGTCTTCAGCCGCGCGCCGGGCACCTGAAACCCCGCCTCCACGACGTCGGCGTAGTGCGCCAGCCCCTTGGCGACCTCGCCCCATCCATCGCCGGTCAGCTTGTCGGCCACGTCGCGAAGCTTGGCCACGCGGGCCTTCTCCAGGGGCGTCTCGGGAGGCGGCTCGATCTCGGCGGGGCCGGCTGCGCCCGCGGGCTTGCCTTTCTTGCGGACGTGCTCTTCAACCGCGCTATCGGCCTCGCGAACGGCCCGCAGGCCCGTCGCAAAACGGCCGAGCGGCTCGAGGAGCGGGGCGTCGGGCGCGGAGGGCGCAGCCGCGAGCGCCCCGGCAGCGCGGCGCATCTCCTCGAGGCCCGCCTTCGCCTTCTCGATGGCGTTCGCGTAGACGGCCGCGTCTTCGGCCGTCTCACCAGGCCGGGTTTCCTTGGCGGCCCACGTGCCGACCGCGTCGCACAAGGTGTCGAGCATCCGCCCGTTGTTCGCGAGGTACGCGCCGAACGCATCGACCTGGAACTTGAGCGGCCCCGTGGTGATGCTCCACCCGTGGATAAGGCAACTCCGCGCCATGCGGCGGGTTTCGAGGCGGAGGTCGCCGGCGATACTCTTGGCGCCCGCCCTATCGAGGCGTTTGATCTCGCCGTCGAGGGCGTCGATCGTCGCGTCATGCCACATCACCTGGCAATGGTTGCGCGCCCCGGTGGCGTCGTACGGCCCCATGACATGTCTGAACGCCTCGATCTGGTCGGCCATGCGTTTGCGCTCGGCCGGATCAGGCGCGACCCGCATGGCCTTTTCGAGCGCGGCAATCTGGGCGGCCTGTTGCTCGATCAACGTGGGAGGCGGCGGTGGTGGCGGAGCATCGGCCGGTGGCGCCGCCGGTGCGGGAGCTGGAGCCGGCGCAGGCAGAGGCGCCGCCGGCGCACCCTGGGCCAGCGCGACGAGTCCCGTCATCGCCATGACCAGCCACAGGCTTCTCATGCGGACGTTCCCTTGGAGGTCAGTACACGTTATCATCCCGCCGCGGCCTCGTACACCTTCAAGATCTCTCGCGCCCCCGTGCGATAATCGAATCGCGCGAGAACGGCCTGCGGCCACTGTTCGCCCATGCGACGGGCACCTACCGGGTCGGCCACAAGGCGGTCCATCGCCTCCGCCAGCGGACGCCACGCCGCCTCGCCGTGCGCGCCGAGTCGGAGACCCGCCGGGGCGAGGGCCGGCGGGCTTAGCAGATACCCGTTCTGACCGTCGCGGACGACCTCCCGCGCGCCACCTATATTATAAGTGATCGCGGGCCTGCGGCAGAAGCCGGCCTGCGGCAGGACGCGCGCGAGGCCCTCCCTCAGGCCGGCGTGGACGACGGCGTCGGACGCCCAGAGGAGCCCCGGCACGCGGTGGGGCCTGACGAGGCCGAGGAACCGCACGCGGCCCGACAGGCCCATACGCTGCACGTCGGCCTCGAACCGCGGCCGAAGCAGCCCGTCGCCCACCAGCACGAGTAGGCTCCGCGGGCGACGCCGCGCGACCTCGGCAAACGCCGGCAGCACGAACTCGTGCCCCTTCATCTGAAACAGCCGCGCGACCTTCACGAAAACGAAGTCGCCCGGCGCCGCGCCCCAGGCGGCGCGGACCGCATCGCGCTCGCCGGCGGCCGCCGTGAACGCCTCGGTGTCCATGCCGCTGTAGACCACGTCGATGGCCTCGCGGGGCGCCAGGCCCGCCGCGGCGGCCCGGTCGGCCATGTCTTCGCACACGGCGATCAGGCGGTGCGACCAGCGGGCGGCGCGGCGCTCGAGCGCCCGGTACGTCAGCCGCACGGGCATCGACTGGTACGCGTCGAACGGAAGCCCGTGGATCGTGTGAACGATGCCGGGCACCCCCGCCCGCCGGGCCGCCAGCCGGCCCAGGATGCCCGCCTTTGAGGAGTGCGTGTGAACGATGTCTGGATGCACGTCGCGGAAGTGCTTCGCGAGGTCGGCGTAGGCCTCCAAGTCGTGCCACGGCCGGATCGCGCGGCGGAGCGACGGCACGAGGACCGTGCGGCAGGACATCGCCAGGGCGGCATCGAGCAGGCTCCCTTCCGGCCCGAGCGGCGGCCCCGAAAGGAGCGTCACGTCGTGGCCCAGCAGGGCCTGCTCGCGGCAGGTCAGGATCGTGTTCTCCTGGGCGCCGCCGAGGATCAGCCGGGTTATCACGTGGATGATTTTCATCGAGATTCACACATGCGTTGGCCCGTCAGCCGCTACTGCGCCACTTTGCAAATTGACGGTCAGCCCCAGAGGGGCGTCTTTTTTAGCCCAGGGTGAAGGGCGAAGCCCGAACCCTGGGTACGCATAAAAAATATGGCAATCAAGCCCCATCGGGGCGCCTTGGACAGATACATGCGTCTCCCATCGCTCGGCAAGACGCCCCTGCCGGGGCTTGACCCTGCCAGGGGCCACGCTTACCCAGGGCTCGACTTCGTCTTCGCCCTGGGCTAAAAAAGGCGCCCCTCTGGGGCTTGTCAGTTGAAATTCATGGCGCCGCAGCATCAGCCGCCCCACTCCGCGGGGTATCGGACCTCCATCATGCAAAGCCCTTGCGGCGGGGCCGTCGGGCCGGCCGCCATGCGGTCCTCGGACGCCAGCACCTCGGCCACCCACTCCGGCGGCCGGTGACCGCGGCCCACCTCGATGAGCGTGCCCACAAGGTTCCGCACCATGCGATAGAGGAACCGGTTGCCCTCGACCTCGAAGTGAACTTCCTTGCCCACCTCCAGCACATCGAGCCGCGTGATCTCGCGCACCGTGTCTTCGCGGGCCGAGCCTCGCCCCTCGAAGCTCTTGAAATCGTGCCGGCCCACCAGGCAGGCGGCGGCGAGGCGCATCGGCTCGACCTCGAGCGGCCGATACCAGTGCCACACGAATCGGTTCTCGAACACCGGCTTGACCGGATCGCGGTAGAGGCGGTAACGGTAGTGCTTGCCCGTGGCGAAGTGCGACGGGCGGAAGCCCACCGGCACCTCGGCCAAGCGGAGCACGGCGATGTCGGGCGGCAGGCGGCTGTTGGCGGCGGCGTGCAGGCGGTGGAGCTCGATCGGGTGCTCGGTCTTGAACGCCACGACCTGCCCGAGGGCGTGAACGCCGGCGTCGGTCCGCCC
>PMZT01000287.1 GCA_003170085.1 Planctomycetia bacterium
ATCAATTGTGAAGGACTACTAGGCCCTCGGCGGCTACTTCCCGCTTCGTTTTGTCACCGCCTGAAGGATGCGGGCCGCCAGTTCCGCCTTGGTCACGTCCTTGAGGGTCTCGACCTGCCCACGGCTGGTGATGAGAAGGGCGTCTTGGCGGGTGGCGTCGACGGCCTCGGGGCCGTTGGCGACCACCAGGTCCAGTTGCTTGACCTCGAGCTTATTGCGCGCGCGGCGTTCCAGGTCTTCCGTCTCGAGGCAGAAGCCGACGAGGGTCTGGCGGCGCCGGCGCTTGGCCATTTGCGCGAGGATGTCGGTCGTCCGCTCGAATTCGACCGTAAGCTTCCCCTCGGTCTTCTTGATCTTCTTCTCTTCGCGCGTCGTCGGCCGGTAGTCGCACACGGCGGCGGCCGCAACGAACACGTCGCAGCCGTCGAAACGGGCCACCACGGCCTCGAACATATCGGCGGCGCTTGTCACGCGCTCCAGCTCATCGACCGGCGGCGGCGCGACCGTTCCCGGCCCCAGGATGAGCGTGACGGTGTGCCCGGCGGCCTTGGCGGCCGCGGCCAGCGCGCACCCCACGCGCCCGCTGGACGCATTGGAGAGATACCGCACGGGGTCGAGGTACTCGCGAGTCGGGCCGGCCGTAATCAGGAAGCGCATGGCGTCCTCCCCAAGGTTGTGGAACACCGCACTGCGATGCGGCAACGCCGGCGGTACCCCAGGCCTCAGGCCTGCGCGCGGCTGCCCAGCATGACAATAATTTCTTTGAGGATGTCTTCCGGCTCCGCCATGCGTCCGCGGCCCACCGTGCCGCAGGCCAGGCGGCCTTCTTCCGGTCCGATCAAGCGTACGCCGCGCGACTCCAGCAGCGCGACGTTGGCCCGAACGGCCGGGTGATTCCACATATTGACGTTCATCGCGGGCGCCACGAGCAGCAGCGCCGTCGTCGCCAGCAGGACCGTCGACAGGAGGTCGTCGGCGATGCCGTGGGCCAGTTTCGCCAGGGCGTTGGCCGTCGCCGGCGCCACGACCACCAACTCGGCCCGCTCGGCCAGGGCGATGTGGTCGGACTGGTACACCTCGGGCGTGGCGAACGGGTCGATAGACACCGGCCGCCCGGTGAGCGTCTGGAACGTGAGCGGCCCGACGAAGCGCGTGGCGTGCTCGGTCATGACGACGCTGACCGCCGCCCCCGCCTGGACGAGCCGGGAGACGAGCATGGCGGTCTTATAGGCCGCGATGCCGCCGGTCACGCCGACGAGGATCTCGCGGTCTTTGAGCGTCGAGAGGTTGAGTTCGGGCGTTGCCACGCGCGTCTCCCGCGGCCGTTACTTCTCGCTGGCCTCTTCTGCCTCCGCGACCTGCACCTTGGCGGTCGCCTTGGCCTTCCGTTCCGGCAGTTCCAGGGTGAGCTTGCCGTCGAGGACCTCCTGGACGACGGCCTCCATGAGGGTCCTGTCGCCGCGCTCCACCAGGAGCGGCGCGCCGAACGTGACGTCCACAAGGCGCTTCTGGACGAGGACGGCCAACTTGAACCGGCCGCCCACCTTGTTCACCACCGCATCGCTCTTCAGGGCTTCAATCACGCTTGCTTCCTCCGCTTCTGTAGGAGAGACACCACGGCGTCCACGGCCGCCGGAAGGCGATCGTTGACGACCTCCACATCGTAACACCGCGATTCGCGGGCCATCTGAATCTCTTCCTTGGCCTTGGCAAACCGCCGCTCGACTTCCTCGGGCGGATCGGTCCCGCGTCCGGCCAGGCGAGTCTTCAACGTCTCATCGTCCGGGGCCAGCATGAGAATGGCCAGGGCCTCCGGAAACTTCCTCTTGATCTGCATGCCGCCCTGGACGTCGATCTCCAACAACAGCATTTTACCCGATTGGCGTGCCCGTTCCAACTCCTCGACGGGCGTGCCGTAAAGCTGCCCGAACACCTCGGCCCACTCAACGAACCGGTTCTCGCGTATCCGCCGCTGAAACTCGTCGCGGCTGATGAAATAGTAATCGACGCCTTCCGCTTCGCCGGGCCGGGGCCGGCGGGTCGTCGCGCTCACCGAGATCGCCAGGTCCATCCGCCCCGGCAGCGCCCGGGCCACGGTGGTCTTACCGGCGCCGCTTGGGCCGCTGATGATGACCAGGTTGCGGCCGACGTCCTGCCGCCCCTCGGCGTCGGTGGACTTCATGACGATTCCCTGGGTCATTCCACGTTCTGCGACTGTTCGCGCAGCCGATCCACGCCGACCTTGAGCTCAACGACCTGCCGCGAGATCTCCGAATCGTTCGACTTCGAGCCGAGCGTGTTGACCTCGCGGTACATCTCCTGCGTCAGGAACTCGAGCTTGCGCCCGGCCGGGCCGGAGTCGGACAGGAGCTCGCGGTACTGGGCCACGTGGCTCGCCAGGCGGGCCAGTTCCTCGTTCACGTCGCTCCGTTCGGCGGCAAACGCGACCTCGCGGGCCAGCGTCTGGTCGTCGAGCTTGATTTCCGTATCTTCCAGCAGCGCCTGGACACGTTCGCGAAGGCGGTTCCGGTACTCCTCGATCACCGCCGGCACGCGGGTCTGGATGGCCGCGATGCGTCGCTCCATATCGTCCAGGGCCAGCTTCATGTCGGCGGCGGTGGCGTTGCCTTCGGTGTCGCGCATGGCGTTCAGACGTTCCACGGCCTCCTTGACGACGGCATCAATGCGCGGCTGAACGTTATCGATGCCCGTCAGGAGCACCCGCTCGTCGCCGACGATACCCGGCAGGTCCAGCAGCCACTCCACGCGGATCGGATCGCGATCGCGCCGCTCGACCGTGCCGCCCAGTTGCCTGCTCAGTTCGTTGAGGTCGTTCCAGTAGGCGGTGAGCAGTTCCTTGTTGATCGGCGCCCTGGCCGCCCCGCCGCGCGGCTCGATCACGAGGCTCAGGCTGACCGTGCCCCGGCTGATCGTTTCGCGCAGGGTCTTCTCGATGCTTACTTCGGCTGCGCCCAGACCGTCCGGCGCGTGGATGCTCGCCTTGAAGAAACGGTTGTTGACCGTGCGGATCTCAACCGCGATCCGGACCTGGTCATCCAGCCGCTCGGCGGCTCCGTAGCCCGTCATGCTGCGAATCATCGGACCTCTGCTCCTTTAGGGCGGCGAAAAGTTACTTCTTGCCCGTGCGGCCGGGCTTGGCGATCGGCACGCCGGCCTGGCACAGCGGGCAGGACTCGGGCGGATACGTCGGCACGTCCACCTTGACGAGCGACGTCAGCGGCATGCCGAGGCCCGGATCGGCCCCGCTCGTGCGGTCGACGAGCGAGGCGACCGCGACCACCTCTCCACCGGCCGACCGGACAAGGTCCATCACTTCCCGCAGGCTGCCGCCGGTGGTTACGACGTCTTCCACCAGCAGCGCCCGTTCGCCCTTGCTGATGCCGAAGCCGCGGCGGAACATCATGACGCCGTCCTGGCGCTCGGCAAAGATCGCGCGGGTTCCCAGGGCGCGGGCCAGCTCGTATGCCACGAGGATGCCGCCGATGGCCGGCCCGACGACGACCTGGATGTTGTCCTTGGCGAAGGCGCGGGCCAGTTGCCCGCAAAGCTGCCCGCCCACGGCGGGGTTCTGCATCACCTGGGCGCACTGAAGATACTTGGGGCTGTGCAGGCCGCTGGTCAGGAGGAAGTGACCTTCCAGAAGGGCCCCGGCCTTGCGGAAGACATCGAGGACCGCGTCGTCATGCGCCGCCATGGATCGCTCCCGAATCATTTCTGTACCGGGGCCGGGGCACCACCGCCTGCCGGGGCGGGCGGAGCACCCCCGCCTGCCGGGGCCGCGGGCGCCTCGGCCTCCGTGCCGGGGCCGGTGGCGGCCGGCTGCTCGTGCATGGCAAAGGCCGTGAGGATCGCCAGCAGGAAGAAGATGCCGCCGATGACGGCCGTGGCCTTCGTGAAGACGTCGGCCGTCTTCGTGCCGAACGCGCTGGAACCGCCCGCGCCGCCGAACGCGCCGGCCAGGCCGCCGCCACGCCCGCGCTGGATCAGCACCAGCAGGGTCAGGATCACGGACGTCATCAGGAACAGGATCATGCAGATCGTTGCTATCACGGGTTCACCTTTCTCTATGACTCATGTATCGCCGCCTGGGCGGCGGCCAAACGATCCCGCGACTCGTCGCCGCGTCGGCGGCCGAACGAGGGGCTACACCTTCTTGGCGCGGGCGCCTTCGGTGATGATCTTGGCGAAGCCGTCGGCCTTCAGGCTCGCGCCGCCTACCAGCGCCCCGTCGATGTCCGGCTGCGACATCAGGTCGAAGTTGTTGTCGGCCTTCACGCTGCCGCCGTACTGGATACGCACTTCGGCGGCCAGCGCGGCGTCGTACAGCGACGTCAGGAGCTTCCGGATGAACGCGTGCACGGCCTGCGCCTGCTGCGGCGTGGCGGTCAGGCCCGTGCCGATGGCCCACACCGGCTCGTACGCGACGACGACCTGCGCGGCCTGCTCCTTCGAGAGGCCCGCGAAACCGGCGGTCACGTGGCGGCGGACGACCGCCTCGGTCTGGGTCGCCTGGCGCTCCTCAAGCTTCTCGCCCACGCACAGAATCGGCTTCAGGCCGAACTTGAATGCTGCGTGCACCTTCTTCGAGATGAACTCGTCGGTCTCGCCGAAGATGTGCCGCCGCTCGCTGTGGCCGAGGATGACGTACAGGCATCCCAGGTCCTTCAGCATCGGGCCCGCGATCTCGCCGGTGAAGGCGCCGCCGGCCTCGTTGTGCATATTCTGGCCGGCGACGACCAGCGCGGTGCCGCGGGCGGCGGCCAGGACGGCCTCGAGATAGCAGGCCGGCGGGGCGGCGCCCACTTCAACGCCCTTGACCTCCTGGGCCACCTTGGCGGTAGCCTGGGCCAGGGCGACCGCGCTCTTGCGGTCGGTGTTCATCTTCCAGTTGCCACAGATGAAGGGTTTACGCATGTCGGCTGATCTCCGTTCTTGCCACTGGCGCCGCCGCGTCGGCGACGGCCAGGCGTTGTTCTTCTATTGTGCGCCCGGGTCCCGTCTTTACGCCTTCGGTGTTTGAAGGTGGCGGCCGATGGCCAGGGCGATCGGCGCCAATTCCCGCATCATCACGGCGAACGCGTCGGGCGTCAACTGCTGCGGCCCGTCGCTCATGGCCTTTTCGGGGTGCGCGTGCACCTCGACCATGACGCCTTGCGCGCCGGCCGCGATGGCCGCCAGCGCCATCGGCACCACGAGTTCCCGGCGTCCGGTGGCGTGGCTCGGATCCACAAAGATCGGCAGGTGCGACACGCCCTGGATGTTCGGCACGGCCGAGAGGTCGAGCGTATACCGCGTGGACTTTTCGAAGCCCCGCACGCCGCGCTCGCACAGAATGACCTTGCGATTGCCTTCCGAGAGGATGTACTCGGCCGACATGAGAAGCTCTTCAATCGTGGCCGCCGGGTTGCGTTTGAGGAAGATCGGCTTATCGAGCCGCCCCAGTTCGGCCAGCAGCCGGAAGTTCTGCATGTNNTTGAACGCGCCGCCGCGCAGCAGGATCGCCCCGGCCTTACGGCAGCCGATGGCGGCCTCGCGGAGCTGCTGCTCGCTTTCGATGGAGCAGGGGCCCGCGCAGACCCCGATCGAGTTGCCCCCGATCTTGGCGCCGCCGATGTCAAGGATGGTGTCCTCGGCGTGGAAGTCGCGGCTGGCGAGCTTATAGGGCTTCATGATCGGCATGACGGACTCGACGCCCGACAGGCCGGCGAAGAACTCGGGCCTGAGCAGCGACTCGTCGCCGATCGCGCCGATGATCGTCCGGAACTCGCCACGCGAAATGTGCGGCTTCAGCCCCAGGTCCTCGATGCGATGGACGACCCCGTCGACGTCGAGGGCCGACGCCTTCGATTGCATCACGATGATCATGCGACGTTCGCCTTACGTTTCATCACGTTATGCGCCGGCACTCACGGCCACCGGGAACGACCCCAGCACCTCGAGTTGCCGGGTATGCTGGCGGGCCTCGGCCAGGGCGTTGGCCACGTTCTCGTCCTTCGAGTGGCCCTCGACATCGACGAAGAAGAAATACTCCCACGATTTCGTGGGCGACGGATGGCTCTCGATCTTCGTCAGGTTGACGCCATAGCGGCGGAAGATGTCGAGCACCTCCACCAGCGCCCCCGATTTGTGGGCCACCGAAAACAGCAGACACGTCTTGTCGCGGCCCGTGGGCTTGGCGCTTTCGCGGCCCAGCACCAGAAATCGCGTCTGGTTCTGCGGATTATCCTCGATCGCCGGGTTCAGGATGTTGAGGTTGTAAAGCTCGGCCGCCATGCTCGACGCGATCGCCGCCGTGCCGTCGACCCGCGACGCCAGCAGCGCCGCCTCGGTCGTCGACCCCACGGCCACGAGGTCGGCCTGCGGCAGGTTCTTCGCAAGCCACCCCCGGCACTGGTCGAAGACCTGCGGCTTGGAGTACACCTTCTTGATCCGCTCCATCGTGGTCTTCGAGAGGAGGTTCTGGTGCACGGGCAGGGCCATCTCGGCGCACACCTTGACCGGCCCATGGACCCAGAGAAATGCCTCCATCGTGTCGCTCACGGCCCCGCCGGTGGTGTTCTCGACCGGCACGATGCCGTAGTCGGCGGCGGCGCGGGCCACCTGGTCGAAGACCGACGCGATGTCGCGGACGCCGATGAGCTGGACGCTATGGCCGAACTTCTCGAGGGCCGCCAGGTGGCTGAAACTCCCCTCGGGCCCAAGATAGCAGACCCGGACGGGCTTCTCGAGCGAGAGGCTGCCGCTCATCATCTCTTTCCAGATCGAGACCAGCGCCCCATCGGCCAGCGGCCCCTTGTTAGCCGCCAGGATCCGCTCGACGACGTCACGCTCGCGTTCAGGCGAATAGACCGATTCCTGCCCTTGTTCGCGCTTGAGCTGGCCGATCTGGACGGCACAGCGGGCGCGCTCGTTCAGGAGCTCGACCAGCTTCATGTCGATTTCATCGATCTGCTTGCGCAGTTCCTCGAGCGTCACGCTTCTACGGCTCCTCTGCTGCGGCGCGCACTACCCCACACCGCTCCCGGAAAACAAAAACACCACCCGCCTGCGGGCCGTAGCCCTACGGCGGGTGTAGGCCCGGCGGCCGCAGCCCATGCCTCGGCCGTCCACGGCGCACACTCTCCCCGACCTTAAAGCGTGGTAATGTACCCCTCCTGGGGGCCGCCGTCAACTTCAAAAGGCCGCACGCTGGGTCGAGCCTTTTTTCTCGCCCGCGGAATATCTGCGGAATTTCGCGATTTCTCACTGTTCTTTCATCAACGTTTTGGCATCTTGTAGCAGGTTAATCGCGTCTCCGAGGGTCCGGCTGCGCGGCCGGTTGCACGGGACGGGGCCAAGGTCAAGGAGGTTCAATATGATTCGTAATCGTTGGATGTGGCTGGCTGTTATCGCGATCCTGGGCGTTGCGATTGCGACCGCGGGCGTCTACGCCAAGGAAGAGGGCAAGCAGGAAGGCAAGGGCGAGGTCAAGGCCAAGGTCGAGCTTTCCGACGCGGCGGCTGCCGCCCTCAAGGCCGCCTTCCCGAACGCCACCATCGACGAGGCCAAGGCCGAGGACGAGAACGGCGTGAAGGTCTTTGCCGTCGAACTCAAGACGGGCAAGGACGAGTGCGACGTTGAAGTGACCATCGACGGCATCATCCTGAGCGTTGCGACCGAGGTCGAACTGAAGGACGTGCCGGAGGCCGCCGCAAAGGCCATCAAGGCCGCCGCCGAGGGCGCTACCATCAAGGAGATCAACAAAGAGGAAGTCCGTGCCGAGATCAAGGACAAGGTGGTCACGAAGCTCAACGCCTTGAAGATCATTTACGAGGCCGAGCTCGTGAAGGGCGAACAGAAGGGCGAGATCGAAGTGGCCGCCGACGGCACCGTCATCGAGCCCCTGAAGTGGAAGGCCGCCGAGAAGGAAGAGAAGGAAGAGAAGGGCGAGAATAAAGAAGAGAAGAAGTAACATTGTCGCTGCGAGGAAGGTATCATACAGCCGCCGATGGGATCGCTGGGCCCATCGGCGGCTGGACATTCAGAGGCCGGCCCGGCCGGTGAGAACCTCCGGGCCCGGCCCAGAACCGGGGAGGTCGAACCATGAAGCGATTGTCTTGGATCGGGTTCTGCTGCGCGGCTGTCGTGGGCCTCGCGCTGGCGGCATCGTGCGCGCAGCCGTCGAGCGCGGGCAAGGAGCCGGCGGCGACGCAGGCGGCCGGGGAATGGCGCAACACCTTCGCCGTCGATAAGGCGAACTTCGTCGATACCGGCCGGAGCACCTTCTTCATCCTCGAGCCCGGCTACCGGCTCATCTACAAGGATGGCGAGGACACGCTGACCATCACGGTGCTCGACGAAACGAAGACGGTTGACGGCGTCAAGACCCGCATCGTGGAGGAGCGCGAGACGGCCGGCGGCAAGCTGGAGGAGGTCTCGCGCAACTACTTCGCCATCGACAAGGCCACCGGCGACGTCTACTATTTCGGCGAGGACGTTGACATGTACAAGAACGGCAAGGTCACCGGCCACGGCGGCAGTTGGTTTTCCGGCGTTAGCGGCGCCAAGTTCGGCCTGATGATACCCGCGAAGCCCAGGGTCGGCGACAAGTATTACCAGGAGGTTGCCCCGGCAGCGGCCATGGACCGGGCCGAGGTGGTCAGCATCAGCGAGACGTTCACGGTTCCGGCCGGGACGTTCAAGAACTGCCTTCGCACGCGCGAGTCGAGCGGGCTTGAGAGCGGCACGGCGGAGAAGTTGTACGCCCCGGACGTCGGGTTGCTCAAGGACGGCGGCTTTGTTCTGACGAAGATCGAGAAGGCGAAGTAGCGGTGCGTCTACATCGAAACTGTGATCTCGGGTGCCATGCTCTCGCTCGCGAGACCATGCTTTCGCAACGGCGCGAAAGCATGGCACCCACAAGAACACGGTTGACGCACCCCTAGCGGCCCCTGCCGGGGAAATGCCGATGCGCGTGCTGGTGATCGAGGACTATCCGCCGCTTCAGAAGGCCGTGGCCAAGGGCCTGCGCGAGGCCGGCTATGCCGTCGACGTGACCGGCGACGGCGAGGAAGGCCTCTGGTACGCCACCTCGAACGAGTACGACGTCGTGGTCCTCGACCTGATGCTTCCGAAGATGGACGGCATGACGATCCTGAAGCGCCTGCGCGCGGCCGGCCGGCCGTGCCACGTCCTGATCCTCACGGCCAAGGACACGCTGGCCGACCGCGTGCACGGTCTCGACGCGGGGGCCGACGATTACCTCGTCAAGCCTTTCGCCTTCGAGGAGTTGCTGGCGCGCGTGCGGGCCCTGGCGCGGCGGGCGTACTGCATCAAGAACCCGCGGCTGGAGGTGGGGGACCTCAGGATCGAGACCCCCACGCAGCGCGTCTGGCGCGGCAAGGAGGAGGCGCGCCTGACGCCGCGCGAGTACGTGCTGCTGGAGTACCTGGCGATGCGCGCGGGGCAGGTCGTCAGCCGGACCGATATATGGGAACACGTGTATGAGTTCAACTCCGAGGCCGATTCCAACGTCGTCGACGTTTACATCGGCTACCTCCGCAAGAAGCTCGAGCGCCCGGGCCGGCCCCCGCTGATCCGCACCGTGCGCGGCCGCGGCTACGCGCTGGGGGAGGGGCCGTGATGCGATCCCTCCGGGCGCGGCTCCTCGTGTGGACGGTCGGCGGCATGGCCCTGCTGGTGGCCGTCTTCGGCGTGGTCGTCTACGGGGTCATGCGGCAATCCCTCAACCGGTCGTTCAACGCGTCGCTCGCGGGCGTGGCCCGCACGATCGGGGCCACCGTGAAGCAGGAGGGCGGCCAGGTCGAGGCCGAGTTCGACGACCGCGACATCCCGGCCTTCCGCCATCCCAAGCACCCCGACTACTTCGAGTTGTGGGGCGAAGGCCGCCGCGTCGTGCAGCGCTCGGCCTCCCTCGGCCAGAAGGACCTCGAGTGGTGCGAAGGCGATGCCGGCGAGCCCCGCTTCGACGACGTGCGCCTCCCCCACGGCCGCGACGGCCGCATGGTGACCCTCGCGTTTCAGGTGAAAGCCGATCCCGAGGAGCAGGCGAAGCAGGGCGGGCTCGCGCCGGCCCCCGTGACCGTGACGCTGGCGGTGGCGCGCGAAACCGCGCCGCTGAACGCCGACTTGGAGTTCCTCGCGCGCCTGCTCGCGTCGGCGACGGCCGGGGCGGGCCTCCTGGCGCTCCTCGTGGCGGCGATCGTCGTTCGCCAGGGCCTTGCGCCGCTGGGGGCGCTCGCCGGCCGCATTGGCGCCATCCGCGAGGACAACTTGGCCACCCGCATCCCGCTCGACGGGATGCCCACGGAGATGGAGCCCATCGGCCGCCGCCTCAATGACCTGCTCCTGAGGCTGGAAGAGGTGTTCCGCCGCGAGCGCGCGTTCACGGCCGATGCGGCCCACGAGCTTCGGACCCCGCTGGCCGGGATCCGGTCGACTATGGAGGTGGCCCTGTCGCGCCTGCGAAAGCCCGACGAGTACCAGCAGGCCCTCGGCGACTGCCTGACGATCACCCGCCAGATGCAGTCGATGGTCGACAACCTGCTGGCCCTCTCGCGGCTCGAGGGCGGCCAGACGGCGTTGCAACCCGAGCCCGTGCGCCTGGCGGAGCTTATCGAGAAATGCTGGGGCCCCCTGGCCGCGGCGGTCGAGGCCCGGCGCATCGCTTGCCGGTTCGACGTGCCGGCCGACCTCGTGTGCACGGCCGACCGGGCGAACTTGGCCAGGGTGCTCTCGAATCTCCTCGCGAACGCCGCCGACTACACCGACGACGGCGGCCGCATCGAGATCGTAGCGATTGCGGCGTGCGATGCCGTAGGGCTGAAGATATCGAACACCGGCTGCCGCCTTTCGCAGGACGAGGTGGCGCACGTCTTCGAGCGGTTCTGGCGCGGCGACTCGGCGCGGGCCGCCACCGGCGTCCATTGCGGCCTGGGCCTGGCGCTTGTCCAGCGCGCCGTGACGGCGTTCGGCGGCACCGTCGATGTCGGCGTTGCCGGCGGCCTCTTCGCCGTGCGCGTGCGGTTGCCCGCCGCCAAGGCGTGAGATGCGGTCGTGCCTGGTTTTCGCTGTGCCCAATTTGTAATATGCCCAATTTATGATGTATGCAATTTCTAATGTGCGCGGCCCGCCGCGGCGGGACCTGCCGCGTTAAGTTGCACGCGGGGAGCCTCCGGAGACACCCATGCAAACGATCGGTTTCATCGGCCTCGGGCGGATGGGTAAGCCCATGGCGCGGAACCTCCTTCGCGCCGCCTACCCGCTCGTGGTGCACAATCGCAGCCGTGCCGCGGTTGACGAGCTTGTAGCCGCCGGCGCCGCGGCGGCCGGTTCACGCGACCTTGCGACCCGGGCGGACGTCGTTATCACGATGCTTCCGGATTCGCCCGACGTCGAGGCCGTCCTGGCGGGCCCTGGCGGCGTGTTTGAGGGCGCGAGGCCGGGCACCCTCCTCATCGACATGAGCACGATCGCCCCGGCGGTCGCCCGGCGCCTTGCGGCCGCAGCCGCGGCCAGCGGCCTCGAAATGCTCGACGCGCCCGTCTCCGGCGGCGAGATCGGCGCCCGCGACGCCACGCTCTCGATCATGGTTGGTGGCGCGGCGGCGGCGCTGGATCGCGCGCGGCCGATCCTGCAGGCCCTCGGCAAGACGATCGTCCACGTGGGCGACGCCGGGGCAGGGCAGGTGGCGAAGGCCTGCAACCAGGCGATCGTTGCGATCACGATCGAGGCGGTCGGCGAGGCGCTCGTTCTGGCCGAGAAGGCGGGTGTGGACCCCGGCCGCGTGCGCGAGGCCCTCCTCGGCGGGTTCGCCGCCAGCCGCATCCTCAATGTCCACGGCCGCCGCGCCCTGGAGCACGATTTCCGGCCGGGGTTTCGCGCGCGGCTGCAACTCAAGGACCTGGCGATTGCGCTGGCGGCAGGGCGGGAGTACGGCGCCCCGATGCCGGCGACGGCCCTCGTGACGGAGCGGTTCGGCAGCCTCTGTGCCGCCGGCGACGCCGAGGCCGATCACTCGGTCCTCATGGCCCATGTTGCCGAGAGCGCCGGCCTGCACTGGCAGCGGAAGTGAAGCGAGCGCGCTTTCGCGCCCGTGGCCACGGAGCGCCTGAAGGATTCCAACCCCAGAAAAAGGCCAAGCCCGCAGGCGCGTCACCCATTGACCACGCCTGCCAGGCTTGGTTGTACCGACTCCCCTTTCCCCGGGGCGATTATTCCGTCGGCCCGTCTACCCCTCCCGTAGGCGGGCCGTGAAACGTCAGTTACCGCGCCGCGGACGAAGCGGATCGCTCAGGCGCCGCTTCTTCTCGCAAAGGCACCGCTTCTTCACGGCCGCCGCGCGGCCTCCACCACAGGACTGTCAGCCCACCCAGAGCCAGCAGTCCCCCCAGCGCGGGTTCCGTCAAAGAACCGGCGGCAGCGGCACAGGAGGCAGCCGACGACGCCGCGGCGGCCGCCGCCACCGCCAGACAGATTGCCACGGTAAGGACGGCCACCGCAAACGCCCACCGGCCGGTTCCTGGCTCCCTGGCGAAAGTCCACACTCGCAACTGCTCCAGCGTTCTCATGTCCGGCCCCTTGTCGCGTGGTTCATGAACTCAACAACTCCATTAGAGTCGCAGGCGCCGCGCTGCACCATCGGCAGACCCCCGCTTCCTGACGTCGTGGAAAGTACGCGACTTGACGTCGGGGAAACCCCTGATGCCGCGGTGCCGTGGGGCCGCGGTGCCGCTTGTTACAGGTTTGTTACCTCTGCCGGGGCGGTTCTATGAGATACTACACGCTGGACAGTGGCGGTGTGCGGCTGTTGCCGCGTGGGTCCGAGGACCCGGCCAGCACGGATAAGGAGACGCGCCATGAGGAAGTATGCACAAACGTTGACAATCATCGGATTGATCGCGTGGTTTGCGTCGGCTGCGCCGGCGGCACCCGCCGCGGCGGGCGGGCAGGAATTGCTGGCCCGCATGCCGATCAAGGAAGTCACGGTTTTCAAGGACGGCCATGCGTTCGTCCTGCACGAAGGCAAGGTGGCGACCGACGCCGCCGGCCGCGTCGTCCTCGACTACCTGCCGTCGCCCGTCCTGGGCACCTTCTGGTCGTACTCCGCCGACCCCAAGGTCAAGCTGACGGGCGTCGTGGCGGGCAAGCACCGCGTGGCGATCCAGCACACGAGCCTCACGATTCCCGAGCTGATCGAAGGCAACGTCGGCGTCAAGGTCCGCATTACCGAGGTGGGCGACAAGGAGGCCAAGGAACCCAAGGCCGTCTACGAGGCCACGATCCTGGGCGTCCCTCAGCGGAGCGGCGAGGAGCTTGCCCGCACGAGCCCGCCCGGCACCGAGGAACGGCTGCCGTTGAAGGGCGGGGTCGTCCTCCTCAAGATGGTCGATGGCGTGCGGGCCGTGCCGATCGAGCGGATCGAGTCCGTCACGTTCCTCGACGAGCCGCGCACGGCGTCGAGCGCCGAGGAGTTCCGCAACCTCCTCACGCTCCGGCTTGACTGGGGCGGCGGCAAGCCCGCCCCGCAGGCCGACGTCGGCATGGTGTACCTCCAGAAGGGCCTGCGGTGGATTCCGGAATACCGCGTCGAGCTCGACGGCAAGGGCAAGGCCCACCTGCGGCTTCAGGCCACGCTCATCAACGAACTGGCCGATCTCCAGGACGTGACGGCCAACCTCGTCGTCGGCGTGCCGGCCTTCGCGTTCAAGGACACGCTGGACCCGATGGCCCTCCAGGCCACGGCGGCGCGGCTGTCGAGCTACTTCCAGCAGGACTCCCGCACGGCCAACGCCTTCTCAAACCGCATTATGAGCCAGACGACACGCATGGGCGAGGAGCGCGGCGGTGCCGAGGAGGCCGCCAACCAGGCTGCGCCGGCCGACCTTGGCCCCGAGGTCGGTGCCACCCAGAAGAGCGAGGATCTGTTCATCTACACGGTTGAGCACCTGACGCTCCGCAAGGGCGAGCGGATGGTCGTGCCGGTGGCCGAGTTCGACCTGGAGTACAAGGACGTTTACCGGCTTGACCTCACGTTCAGTCCGCCGCCCGAGGCCCGCCAGCAGTTCGATTCGAACCGGCAACTTGAACTGGCCCGGTTGCTGTCGGCGCCCAAGGTGATGCACAACGTGCGGCTGATCAATAAGAGCAAGTTCCCGCTGACCACGGCCCCGGCGATGATCCTGGCCAATGGCCGGCCGCTGGCCCAGGGCATGATGAAGTACACGGCCATCGGTGCCACCGGCGACCTCGAAGTCACCGCCGCCGTCGACATCGCCGTTGACCGCAAGGACAAGGAAACCGGCCGCGTGCCCAACGCCGCCAAGTGGCACGGCCACTCGTATGATCGCATCGACCTGGCCGGTTCCATCCATCTGACAAACCGCAAGACGCAGGCCGTGGAGATCGAGGTCCAGCGGCATATCCTTGGCATCGCCGATACCGCCGGGCAGGACGGCCGCATCGAGCAGTCGCTCTGGACCGACGGTGGCTTGGCCGGCGGCGAGGCGATGCCGCTCTGGTGGTCCTGGTACAGTTGGGGGCCCTGGTGGTATGAGTTCAACGGCCTCGGCCGCATCATCTGGAAGATCACGCTCGAACCCGGCAAGAGCATCGACCTGGAATACACGTGGCACTATCTCTGGGGATGATGTGAAGCGCGCAGCGGCCCGCGGGCCATGAGGCGTCTCGAAATCCCGGGCCGCGCTGCGTATACTAATGCTCCAACGCGACTTGAGACTGAGCGCGGCGGGTCTCCG
>PMZT01000214.1 GCA_003170085.1 Planctomycetia bacterium
ACGATGGGCGGCATCCTCATCGTGCCGTCGATCATCGTGGCCACGCTCCTGTGGGCCGACGTCACCAACTTCCACGTCATCCTGGGCATCGTGACGGTTGCCTGGCTGGGCGCGCTCGGCGCGGTCGATGACTACCTGAAGATCGTCAAGAAGAGCCGCGACGGCCTGCGGATGTGGGAGAAGCTGCTCTTTCAGATCGGCTTGGCGGTCCTCCTGGCGTTCTTCCTCGACCAGGTGAGCGGGGGCATCCAGCTTCCCGAGGACGGGAACGGCCTGGCCTTGAACCTGCCGTTCTACAAGTTCCCGATCCACCTGACGTTCTGGTCGTTCGCGATCGTGGCGATCCTGGTCGTTGCCGGAACCTCGAACGCCGTGAATCTGACCGACGGCATGGACGGCCTGGCGGTGGGCAGCATGGTGCCGCCGACGATCGTTTTTCTGATCATCAGCTACATTGCCGGGCGCAGCGACTACTCGTCGTATCTGTTCCTGCCGTTCGTGCCTGGCGCGGGGGAACTCACGATCTTCTGTGCCGCGATCCTGGGCGCCTCGCTCGCATTCCTCTGGCACAACTGTTCGCCCGCGCAGGTCTTCATGGGCGATACGGGCAGCCTGGCCCTCGGCGGCGCGATCGGGTACGTGGCCATTGCCACGCGCCAGGAACTGCTCCTCCTGATCGCGGGCGGCCTGTTTGTCATGGAAGCGATGAGCGTGATGATGCAGGTCTCGTGCTTCAAGCTCACGCGGAGATTTACGGGGCAGGGCCGGCGCATCTTCCGCATGACGCCGCTGCATCACCATTTTCAACTGGGCGGATGGACCGAGACGCAGACGGTCGTCCGTTTCTGGCTTATCGGTGCCATATTCGCCGCAATGGCACTCGCCACCTTGAAGCTGAGGTAACGCCACGGGAGGAGACTTGAGATGACGGCAACCGCGCAGCCGATTCCGGCGGAAGCACCGGCCACCGCCGTGCCCGCCAGGCGGGATTCTCCGCTGACCGAGCCGGCCATCCTGTTCATGATCATCATGGCCATGATGACCATCGGCATCCTCATGGTCTACAGCGCCAGCCGCACCGTGTACGCGGCCACCGACGGCTATTACTTCACGCGGCACCTGATCTTCGTGCCGCTGGCGCTGGCGGCCCTTGTGGCGGGGTCGAGGGTGCCGTACGCCAAGCTTAACCGGCCGTGGGTGGCGTGGTCGATCCTCATCCTGGCGGTGGTGCTCCTGGCGGGCGTGCTGGTGGTAGGGGAGGGGCACGGCGGCGCGAAGCGGTGGTTCTCGCTGCACGCGGGGCCGGTGCGCGTGAGCTTCCAGCCGTCGGAATACGCGAAGTTCGCGATGGTCATCTTCATGGCGTGGTTCTTCAGCCGGCCCAAGGCCCAGCCGGGCACGCTCCTGCGGGGGTTCCTGCCGACGATCACGATCATCGGCATCGTGTGCGTGCTCATCATCAAGGAAGACTTCGGCACGGGCGCCCTGGTGGGCCTTGTGGCCGTTCTCATGTGCCTTGTAGCGGGGTGGCGGCTGTGGTACCCGCTCCTCTTGATCGCCCCCGGTGCCGTGGGGTTCTACAAGTTCGTCTGGCTCGTTCCGTACCGCCGCACGCGCCTCACGACATTCATCAATCCGTGGGAATACTTCAATAGTTCCGGCTGGCACGTCTGCCAGAGCCTCATGGCCATCGGCAGCGGGGGCCTGTTCGGCGTGGGCCTTGGGGCCGGCATCCAGAAGCTTTACATCCCCGAGGTGACCACCGACTTCATTTTCGCGGCCGTCTGCGAGGAGATGGGCCTCTTGGGCGGCCTGCTGGTGCTGGGCCTCTTCGGCGTGTTCATCTGGCGGGCCGGCCGCATCGTGAAGGCCGCCCCCGACCGGTTCGGGTTCCTGCTGGCTTGCGGCATCCTGCTGACGATCGGCCTCCAGGCCGCGATCAACATCGGTGTGGTCACGAGCGCCCTTCCCACGAAGGGCATCAGCCTGCCGTTCATCAGCTACGGCGGCTCGGGCCTCGTGATGATGAGCTTCGCGGTGGGCCTGCTCGCGTCGGTGGCGCGTCGGTGCCGCTCGGCCGAGGAACTCGAAAAACTCTCGGGCGCGCTGGTCTACGTGCCGGCGACCCGCGGCGTGCCGGTGGTGCGCGTGGCCCGCCGGACCCCGGAGGCCACGGCGGCCACGATGGAAGCGCCTGCGCCGGAACCGGCCGCAAGCGAAAGCGGCGGCGTGGCCCCGGTCTCG
Organism: Planctomycetia bacterium; assembly: GCA_003170085.1. Taxonomy (GTDB): domain Bacteria; phylum Planctomycetota; class Phycisphaerae; order FEN-1346; family FEN-1346; genus FEN-1346. The sequence goes on from PMZT01000214.1 coordinate 2,245, forward strand.
GAGGTGCCCGCGCCTGATGCGAGCACGCCCCCTGTGACCGGCGAATCAGCGACCGAGGAGGAGCCGTCGGGCAATGCGTGAGTCGGGCCGAAGAATCTTCCTGGCGGGCGGTGGCACGGGCGGGCATCTGTACCCCGGCCTGGCGATTGCCGAGGCCCTCCGTGCGCTCCAGCCCGACGTGGCCATCGCCTTCTCATCCACCACCCGTGAAATCGACCGCACGGTCCTCGCGGGCTGCGGCTACCCCGTGACGCCGATTGGCGCGCGGCCGTTCAGCAAGAAACCGTGGACGTGGCCGGCGCTGCTCCTCAGCCTCGTCCGCACGGGCAACCAGGCTCGCCGGCGGCTGCGCGAGTTCTGCCCGGACGTGGTCGTCGGGCTCGGCGGCTTCGGCAGCTACGCGCCCGTGCGCATCGGCCAGAAGTACGGCGCCGCCACGGCGATTCTCAACCCCGACATCGTTGCCGGCCGCGCGAACCGGCGGCTGTCGCGATGGACCGACCGGATCTTCTGCCAGTTCCGGGAGACCGTTGACGCCCTCGGCCGGCAGGCCCGCCTGACGGGCTGCCCCATTCGTCCGAGCCTTCTGGCCGCCACGCGCGAGCAGGGCGTGGCCGAGTTCAGCCTCGACCCCGCCAAGCGCACGCTCCTCGTGACCGGCGCCAGCCTTGGCGCTCGCACGATCAACCGCTCGGTCGTGCGGATTCTGTCGCAGCAGGGCGTGCCCGACGGCTGGCAGGTGCTTCACCTCTCGGGCAAGGGCGATTACGAGGAAGTGGCCAAGGCGTACCGCGAGGCCATCAAGGGCCCGGCCGTCGTGCGGGCCTACTGCGACAAGATGGGCCTGGCCTACGCCGCCGCCGATCTGGCGATCGCGCGGGCGGGTGCCTCGACGGTGGCTGAACTCATGGCCATGGGCCTGCCCACGATCTTCATGCCGTACCCGTTTCACCGCGATCAGCACCAGGCGCAGCAGGCGCGGTCGCTTGAAGCGCTTGGCGCGGCGATCGTGATCGAGGACCGTCCGGACGATCTCGACGACACGCTGCGCCGGCTCGCAGGGGCGCTCAAGACACTCCTCGAAAACCCCGACCGGCTGGCGAAGATGGCCACATGCGCCCGCGCGGCCGGTCGGCCTCGCGCCGCCGAGGCGATCGCACGCGAAATCCTTGAATTGGCCGACCGCGTGACCGAGCAGCGCCACGCCCGGATCGCGGCTACCCTTGGCCCTGGCGACCACCGCAACGATCACCGCAACGTTGACAAGGGTATGGGGGCTTCTTACACTCGAAGCGGAGACGAAAAGGCATGACGCCAGCAGCACCACAACATGCGGCCAAACCCTACGCGGGGCGGAAGATTCACTTCATCGGCGCCGGCGGTTGCGGCATGAGCGGCCTTGCCGAGTTCGTCCTGGCGGAGGGCGGCGAGGTCTCGGGCTCCGACATGAAGCCGAGCGCGTTGACCGCGCGGTTGAACGGCCTCGGCGCCAAGATTTACATCGGTCACCAGGCGGAGAACCTGCCGCTGGGCGTCGATCTCGTCGTGGCCAGCGCCGCCATCAAGCAGGACAACCCCGAGGTCATCGAGGCCCGGCGCCGCGGCCTCCAGGTCCAGAAGTACGCCCAGTTCCTGGGCGGCCTGATGCAGTTGCGCAAGGGCATCGCCATCGCGGGCGCCCACGGCAAGAGCAGCACCACGGCGATGGTCAGCTACGCGCTGAGGTGCGCGGGCAAGGACCCGAGTTTCGTCATCGGGGCCGAGGTGCCGCAGCTTGGCGGCGGGGCGCACGTGGGCAAGGGCGAGCACCTGATCGTTGAGGCGTGCGAGTTCGACCGGTCCTTCCTCAACTACAAGCCGCACGCGGCGGCCATCCTGAACATCGAAGAGGATCACCTCGACTACTATCGCGGCGGGTTGCAGGAGATCCGCAGCGCGTTTGCCGACTTCGCGGCCGGCATCGTGCCGGGCGGGCTGCTGGTGGCCAACACGGCCGACCTTGGCGTCCGCGAGATCGCCGAGCACTGCCACGTGCCGTTCGAGTCGTTCGGCATCGGCGGCAACTACGATTGGCGGGCCGAGAACCTGGAGGCGCGCGACGGCCGCTTCACGTTCGACATTTACGATAAGGGCGCCCTGTTCGTTTCGGTGCGCCTGGATCTGGCCGGCCGGCATCACGTGCTGAACGCGCTGGCGGCCATGGCGCTCTGCCACTGGGCGGGGGCGCCGGCCGAGGCGGTCGCCGCGGCGCTGGGCGAGTTCAGCGGGGCTGCGCGGCGGATGGAGATCCTGGGCGAGGCCCGCGGCATCACCGTGGTTGACGATTACGCCCACCATCCGACGGAGATCTGCGCCACCCTCAAGGCCACCAAGGCTCGGTTCAACCCCAAGCGGCTCTGGGTCACCTTCCAGCCGCATCAGCACAGCCGGACCCGCTTCTTCCTGAAAGACTTTGCGCTGGCCCTTGCGGTTGCCGATAAAGTAATAGTCCCGGACATCTACTTCGTCCGCGACAGCGAGAACGAGCGGCAGGCGGTCCAGGCCCAGGACTTGGTGAGTGAGCTCCAGCGTCTTGGGGTGGATGCGCTGTACATCAAGGACTTCGATTCCATTCGCCGGTTCCTGGTCGAGAGCCTGGGAACGGGCGACGTGTTCATGACCATGGGGGCCGGCGACGTCTGGCGCCTGGCAGCGCCTTTGCTGGCGGACCTGGGCGGCCAGGAGGCCGTACCACCCGCGCGCTCGCAGGACGGCTCGAAAAAGAAGGAAGCATTATGAGCATTTTCAAGGGGCTTGAAGCGATCACCCAGGAGAACTTCCCGCTGGGTCCGCTGACCACGTTCGGCATCGGTGGCGCGGCCGAGTACTTCATTCGCCCGCGCACCGAGGACGAGCTGCGCGAAGTCCTGGCGCGGTGCGCCAAGGCCCAGCTCAAGGTCTACACGCTGGGCCGTGGGTCCAACATCCTCGTTCGCGACGAGGGCGTCAAGGGCGCCGTCATCCAGCTCGATCCCGAGACGTTCGGCGCCGTCACGATCGAGGAAGACCTGCTGCGGGCCGGCGCCGCTGCGCCCCTTGCGAAGGTCGTGGCCGAAGCGGCGCGGGCGAGCCTGTCGGGCGTCGAGTGCCTCGTGGGCATTCCGGGCAGCATCGGCGGCGGCGTCCGCATGAACGCCGGCGGCACGCACGGCGACATCGGCCAGTGCGTCGAGCGCGTCAAGGTCATGGATGCGCGCGGCCAGACGTTCTACCGCGAGCGCGACGACCTCGTGTTCGTCTACCGCTCGTGCAATTTGGCGGCGCCGTTCGTTCTGGAAGTCGAACTGCGGCTGCAAAAGGACGGCGCGAAGACGATCAAGAATCGGATGCAGAAGTATTGGATCGTCAAGAAGAACTCGCAGCCGATGAACGTCGCCAGCGCCGGCTGCACGTTCAAAAATCCGCGCGGGTTGCCGGCGGGCCTTCTGATCGACCAGGCGGGCCTGAAGGGCGCGTTGGTCGGCGGCGCGGCGATCTCGCGCAAGCACGCCAACTACATCGTCATCAAGGACAAAGCCATCGCGAAAGCGGCCGACGTCCTGGCCCTCGTCGACCAGGTCCGCAAGGCCGTGGAGCCGCGGTTCAGCGTTACTCTTGAACTGGAGATACAGGTTTGGCCCAACCCATGACCGAAGCCGAACGGGAGACGTCGATCGTGCCCGGAACGCTGACCATCGGCGTCCTGATGGGCGGATGTTCGGGCGAACGCAAGGTGAGCCTCGAAAGCGGGCAGGCCGTGGCGGAGGCCCTGAAGAGCCTTGGCCACGAGGTCCGGCCCACCGATGTCCGCCCCGGCGAGATCACGCGCGATCTCGTGGGCGGGATCGATGTCGTGTTCCTTGCGCTGCACGGCCGCTGGGGCGAAGACGGCGGCATCCAGAGCGAACTCGAGGCCCTGGGCGCGTGCTACACGTTCAGCGGGCCCGAGGCCAGCCGCCTGGCCATGGACAAGGTCCACGCGAAGATCCGCTTCGCCGACGAGGGCATTCCGACGCCCGCCTTCCGCGTGGCCGAGCCGGGCGACGAAGCGCGCCTGCGCGAGGCGTTCGAGCGCCTGGGCGGGGACCTCGTCGTCAAGCCGGTGGCCGACGGCTCCAGCCTTGGCGTGGCCATGGCCGAGTCGATGGAGGCGCTCTTCAAGGGCGCCGCCGCGATCTGGAAGCAGGGCGACCCGGTGCTCATCGAGCGGCGCATCCGCGGCCACGAGTTTACCGTGGCCGTGCTGGGCGAGACGGCGCTGCCGATCATCGAGATCCGCACGCCCGGCGGCTGGTACAGTAATAAAGACAAGTACCTGTCGAGCGAGACGCGGTACATCTTCGAGCACGGGCTGCCTGCGTCGATCGAACGGCGCCTGGTCGAGACGGCCGTCCATGCCCACCGGGCCCTGGGTTGCCGCGACCTGTCGCGCGTGGACATCATGCTCTCGCCGCAGGATGAGCCGCAGGTGCTCGAAATCAACACGATTCCCGGGTTCACGAGTCACAGCTTGGTGCCGAAGGCAGCGGCCCGGGCGGGGCTCTCGTTCCCGAAACTGTGCGAGCGGCTGGTGGCGATGGCTCGCCGGCGGTCGCGACGGCCTCTGTAACGCCGCGGAAAGACGGCCTTGCGGCTGGTGTCGCGGGGCAGGGCGGCGGACGGCGTAGAGGAGGCACCTTTGGCTAAAGACAAGGACAACTCGGGCGGCAGTGAGGGCAAGCCGGCCTTCCTCTGGCGGTTCCTCAAGGGTGCTCTCGTGGCCCTCGGAACGGCGGCGGTGGGCTGCGGTATCCTTTATGCCCTCGACCACTTCCGCGAAGAGGTGCGCGTGGCGCCGGGCTTCGTCATGACGAGCGAGAGCCTGCGGCTGGTGAAGGGGCCGACGTGGATGACCCCGTCGATCCTGGCCGAGCTCGATGTGGGGCGCCTCGATCCGGAATTTCCCAAGCGCTTCAGCCTGCTCGACGCCGACATCAGCCCGCGCATCGCCGCGGCGTACCAGCGGTGCCTGTGGGTCGACCGCGTTGAGAAGATCGTGAAGCATGATCCGCGCGTCGACCCGAACGCGCCTCCGCTCGAGGTGTTTCTGAGGTTCCGCCGGCCCATCGCGTTCGTGCAGACGCCGGAAGGCTTCTGCCTGGTCGACGACCAGGGCGTGCGCCTGCCGGGCGTGTACCGCGAACCGGCGCTCGGCCAGGCGAAGCTTCTCGTGGTGACGGGCGTGAGCCTGCGTCCGCCGGCCCCGGGCGCCGCGTGGAACGATTCGGGGCTGCGGGCGGCCGTCAGGGTGGCCGAGGCCGTTGAGCCGCGCCGCGAGGCGTTCCGGCTGGCGACGGTCGACGTGTCAAACTTCGGCGGTCGCCGCGACGCGCGCGACACCGAGATCGCGCTCTTCACGACGAACGACACGCGCATCAAGTGGGGCAAGGCCCCGTCGTCCGAGGCCGCGATGCTGGCCGAAAAGTCGCTCGTCGAAAAGGTGGCCTATCTCGAGTACGTCTATAAGACGCTCCACGGCCAGGTCGACGGCGTGTTATCGTATATCGATATCCCGAATGAGGCCATCCGGCGGCGTTCGACCGACGTGGCCACGCGCGTACGGAGTTAGCCGATGGGCGTGGGCGCGGCTGAGGCGACCGGGTTGCCCGACGGGCCGGCCGCCGCACGCCCGGCCGGCGGCGCCGCGTGGACCGTCCTGCCGCTGGTGTTCAGCCTGTGGCTCCTCGCCTGGCTCACGCCGTCGCTCCTCCTGGCGCCGCACCTTGCGACCCCGCGGCCGTGGCTGACCGCCGACACCGCGCCGGCGGCGCTCGTGGCGGCCATCACCCTTTTCATGCTCACGATCTGGC
>PMZT01000184.1 GCA_003170085.1 Planctomycetia bacterium
CCGCCGCTGATCGTATACAGGCTGAACAGGAGAATGATGAACGGAACGAACTGCCCGAGCACGGCCACCGAGAGCACGTGCTTCAACACCGGCACACCGGGCAGCAGATTGAAGCGGTTGCCGTCCTCGACCACCGGCAATTCCGGGTGGAGAAAGTAATAGTACGCGACGACCGGCACCGAGAGCACCAGCGCCACCAGCAGTTTGTTGCTGTTCTTGTGCCAGAAGCGCTGGCAGGCGGGCACCAGCGGCAGAATCGCAATCGCCAGCAGGAGGAGCGCGAATGGCGCCACCGACCACAGCGGCGGGATATACGCCGCTTCAGGCGCGCCCGCGTCCGCGCCCCAGGCCGCCGTTGACGCCCCGCTTACCGCCAAAGTCGCAGCGGCGATCCCGATCGCGCCGACGCACGCCGCACGCCATCGCCCGGCCAGTAATCGGTCGAAGAGGGTGAGTGCGATCACTTCGGCGCCTTTTCAGCCCGCGGCGGGGCGCCCGCGTCGCTCTTCTTCTCGACCGGCTTCTTATCGCCACCGGCATCGGGTTTCGGCGCGCCGGGCGTGTCGGCCTTGGGCTTCTCGGCGGCGTCCCAGTGAGTCTCGATCCGCACGAGCTGCGTGTCTTTCTTGCCGCGCAGCACGAAGAGAACGATCTCCTTCGGCTTCTTCTTGATCTCGGCGTCGAAGACGCGGCGGAAATCGGCCAGCGTCTTCACGTCCTGGTCCTGCACCTTCTTGACGATGTCGCCCGCCTGAAGGCCGCCATCGCGGGCCCACCCGGCCGGGTCGAGGAACGACACGACGACGCCGCTCTCCGACGCGGGCAGTTCCCGCTGAAGACGGTCCATCGTAACCATCTCGCGCACCCCAAGGCCCACCTGGGTGTTCTTGTACCGTTCGGCCTCGGCGGCGCTCTTCGGCTCCTGGACCAGCGTCACCTTGAGGGTCTCGGTCTTGCCGGCCCGCCAGATCTCCATGGCAACCGTGTCGCCGATCTTGCGTTCGCGCAGGTTGTTGGTGAAGTTCTCGACCAACTGCCCCTCGGTGCCCTTGAGGTCCTTGCCGTCGAGGGCCAGGATCAGGTCCTCGGCCTTGATGCCGGCCTTTTCGGCGGGGCCGCCCTCGACGATCTGGCCGATGACCACGCCGCGCCGGTCGCCCAGCTTGTAGTACTCGGCCAGGTCCTTGGTGACCGGCGTCACGGTCTGGACGCCGATCCAGGGCCGTTTGACGAGCGATCCGCCCTTGGGCGGGTTCTTGAGGCGCTCCATGAACCGCTCCGCCGGCCAGATGACTTCGCCCAGGCTCCAGTTCGGCCGCGCGTTCGTGCCGCGGTTCAGCCGCGTAAACCCCACGATGCCCATCGCCTTGCCGTCGAGCGTGACGACGGGCGTGCCCGGCGCGCCGAGGCCCTCGGCCGTCAGCCACAGCGTGACAGGCTGATCGATGCGGGCGCCCACGCGGCTCAGGTGGATCACACGCGCGTAGCCGTCGGGCTCGCCCAGGCTGGTGAACGAAAGGACGGGGTCGCCGATCTCCAGCGTGACGCCCGTCTGGAACTCCAGCGGCGGCAGCTTCGGGGCCTTGGGGTCGGTCACCCGCAGGAACGCCACCTGGGCCAGATCATCCTTGCCCAGGTACTCAGCCGCATACGTCTGGATGTCGTCGCCCTTGGTCACGATCAGCTTGAAGTCATGGAACTGCGACAGGGCGAACTGCGACGAGATCGCGGCGCTCGTGAACATCACGAGGTTGTCGGGACCGACCACCGTGCCGAGCATGCGGATGTCGGCCCGCACGCCGTCGTCGCGCTCCACGTAGTACGAGACGACCACGCTCGAGTTGAGGGCGGCCTCCCGCGCCTTACGGATCTGCTCGGCGATCGGGTCCGCGCGAAGCGGCCCGGCCGCGCTCGTCACGGCGACGATCACGGCGGCCCATACGGTCATAGTGCAAGTGCGCATGCGCAGGCTCCTCATTTCTTGACCGGCGGCGTCGCCGGCTTCTTGCCCTCATCGTACGTGATCCGCAGCACCACGGGAACGACGGCCAGGCCGCGATGAACCTTGAGGAGGATCATCGCCTGCTTGGCCCGCACGGCCGCATCGTAGGTCTTCCGAAGCTCGGCGGCGTTGTTGACGTCCTGCTCGCCCACGCGGACGATGACATCGCCCTTGCCGATCCCCGCCTGCTCGCCCGCCGCGCCGGCGCGGACGCCCGTCACGAACACGCCCTTGGTGGTATGCAGGTTCTCGCGCAGGGCCAGGCGCTCCGTGATGTCCTGGCCGACGAAGCCCCACTTCGGATAGTCCTGCTCCTGGCTGCGCACGGTCGTCAGCTCTTCGGTTGTGATTTCGAGCGGCAGCACTTCGCCCGCGCGGCGGATCTTCACCGGCACCTTCGCGCCCACGGGGGTATCGGAGATCCGGCGCCGCAGATCGAAGAGCTGCTCGGGATACCGGCCCTCGACCTTCGCGCCGCTATATTCGACGAGGATGTCGCGCGGCTGGATGCCCGCCTTGGCGGCCGGCCCCTCGGGATCGATGCTCGAGATCACCGCGCCCTCGGTCTTGCCGACCTCAAGGAACGCCTCGAGATCCTGAAGCGGCTGGAACGACATGCCCACGGTGCTCCGCGTAACCTTGCCCTTCTCCAGGATCTGCCTGATGACCTCTTTGGCCACATTGATGGGCACTGCAAAGCCCAGGTCATTGCCGCCGCCGCCGCGCGTGTTGATGCCGATGACCTCGCCGCGGAAGTTGACGAGCGGCCCGCCCGAGTTGCCGGGATTGATCGCCGCGTCGGTCTGGAACCACGTGTTGAAGAGGCCCGTTTCCAGCCCGCCGCCCAGGTCGAGACCCGTGCCGAGAATGCGGTCGTGGCAACCGATAATGCCGTTGGAGATGGACCGCGACAGGCCGAACGGGCTGCCGATCGCCAGAACGCTGTCGCCCTCTTCCATCAGGGCGGAATCGCCGAGCGTGGCGGCCTGGAACGTCGCGCCCTTCTGCTGGACCTCGGCAAGGTCGAGCTGGAGGACCGCCAGGTCGGTCCACGGATCGCTGCCCACCAGCCGCGCCTTCACGCGCTCCTTGTTGAAAAGGATGCAGGTGATCTCCTCGGCCCGGCCGGCGACGTGGTAGTTCGTGAGGACGTGGCCCTGGTCATCGAAGATGACGCCCGAGCCGGTGCCGCCCATGCGGCGCTTCTCGCCGCCGACGAACTCGCTCCGCCGCGCATCGACCCGGACCGTTGCCGGATACACGTGGTCGCGGGCGATCTTGCGGGCCTGCTCCAGGCTGATGTAAGTGGCGGTCGGATCGCGCTGCGGCCCGCATCCGGCCAGGAGGCCCACGATTCCCGATGCCAGCACGACGGCGGCCAGTCCTCGATTCATCGTGTCGCCCTTTCCTGATACGACAGCGCAACTTCGCCATTTGTGCGGCGGGTCTCCGTACCCGCCGCGCAAAACCCTAAAAGTTGCGCTGTCGTACTAAAGTGTCATGCGAGTAGTGTACTTGCAGGGCCTAGCGGGCCGCAAGGATTCCTTTGGGCTTTCCTTCAGCTTCGAACGCCGGGTGGCATGCCCACGCCGCTGTTTGCGTGGGCCTGTTGTGAGATCGGGGCAGAACGCCTCTTGACAGGACTGGCCAAAACGCGAACAATCGGCGCGCTTTGCTAATACGATAGCGCCTCTTAGGCCAATGCGCGGTGGGTCTCCCGACCCACCGCGCAACGTAGCAACGTTGGCGCGGCGAAGCCACGGTTGGCGCGGCAGGTCGGGAGACCCGCCGCGCAAGTGGCGTTATAGTGCCGACTCGAAGAGGAGTGATTTCATGCCGACGTTCGATTATCGCTGCACCGCCTGCGGCCAGGTGACGGAAGTGTTCTTCCGCCGTTCCTCGGACACCGCGCCCGCGGCCTGCCCCGCGTGCGGCGCCAAGGGCCTCGCGCGGATGCTGTGCGCCCCCAACGTCATCGTTCGCCACGAGGCCGGCGCCGCGTGCCAGGCCTGCCCCAGCAGAAGCCAGAGTTGCACCACCGGGGCCTGCGCCAAGGGCATCTTCCCGCAAGACTGATTCCGCGCAGTAAACTTCGGTCGGAGAACTACGGACGTCCGGGTTCCAAAAGTTCTGGCACGTCAATGCCGGTGCGCCGCATCGCCTGGGTGGCAGCAGGCATCGGCCGACAGGGCGCCTTTGTTTGTGGCACAGCCGCCCTCGGCTGTGCTTTTCGGCTCATTCACACACCCGAGGGCGGGCGTGCCACAATTCTGAGATGGTTTCTTCGTTCCGCACCCCAGCGACGTGCAGCACGGGGCGGCGCGCGTGCCGGGGATGTGCCGGTACACCCACCGTCCCAGCGACATCGCGAGGAACGCGCCCAGCACGATCGCCCCGGCCGTCAGCAGCCACGGCGGCAGGAGTTCGTGGACCTCCCGCGACATCACCTGCACGTTCAGCGTGCCCACGATAAGATCGAGGATCGTGCCGCACACGAGGCTCATCACCGCGATCGTCGCCACGTAGAGCACGGCCGACGTCTTGCCGAGCATCCGCCCGACCACGAGGATCGTCGCCAGGTTCGTGGCCGGCCCGACGAGCAGGAAGACCAGCGCCGCCCCTGGGTTGAGGCCCTTGGCGATCAGGACGGCCGCCAGCGGCGTCGACGCCGTCGCGCACACGTATGCCGGCAGCCCCAGAAGCAACATCACAATCATCGCCGTCCATGGGTTACCCAGGTACTGCATGAAGAAGTCGCCGGGCACAACCGCCGCGGCAATGCCCGCCAGCGCGAGGCCGGCGGCGAGCGACGGGCCGAGGTCGTCGCCCATGTCGAAGAGGACGAAGTTCCAGAACCGGCTCCAGGCGTTCGGCCGCGAAACGTGCTCGCACGAATCGGAGTTGCAGATCGTGCACAGCGGGCCGGCGATCACCGGCGGCGGCTCATGGCGATCGCGTAGGGTCTCGAAGAACCCGGCCGTCATCGCCGTCGCGAGCGCCGCCATCGGCCGCGCGATGGCCATGACCGGGCCGATCATCGCCCACGTGACGGCGATGCTGTCGAGGCCCGTCTCGGGCGTGGAGATGAGGAAGGAGACCGTTGCCCCGCGCCCCGCCCCCTTGCTCCTGAGCGCGCACGCCGCCGGCAGGACGCTGCAACTGCACAGCGGCAGCGGCGCCCCCAACAACGCCGCCTTGACGACCGAGCCGAAGCCGCGGCCGCCCAGGTGCCGGACCATCCAGTTCCGAGATATCAGAATGTGAACCAGGCCGGCAGCGAACAGGCCGAAGACCACGTAGGCCCCGGCCTCGTAAAGCATCCGCCATGCGGCTTGGAACATTTCGGTGATGATATCCACGCTTATTCTTTCGTCAGCCGCCGGTGCCGAATTCCACTCAAATGCCTTCATTCATTGTAGGCGGGAAGTCCGGCAGAGGAAAACCCCATTATACCTTTTTCGGCCGGGAGGCGGTTGATCGCCCAAGTAACCCCTCACTTACGGACGCTCCCATGCCACCCGGCGCTGGGATCGCAAGCACACGTAACTTCTATGAAGCATTACAGCCTTGCCCGCTTTAGCCTTGATTCGGGCGTTATTCGGCCTATACTATCCCTTGATCCGGAGCCTGTGCGGGTGCCGCACGACCTGCGAAACCTTGGGCTGGGGATTAGTGTAACGGTAGCACGACAGACTCTGGATCTGTCTGTCCTGGTTCGAATCCAGGATCCCCAGCCATTTTGCGAAGCAAAATGGCAGAGCAGGAGAACGGAAGAGAGTAGAAAGTAGAGCACGGCAAAACGGCCAAGAAGCAACGGCAATGCCCGAAGCGACGGCCGACCGTTCTCCTGCGGTCTCCTCTCTACTTTCTCCTCTCTGCCGTTTTAGTTGGGGGGCTACACGATGTCCTTCGCCTTCGAGAAACTCCTCGTCTACCACCGGATGCTCTCGGGCCTCATCAACAGTCTGGACAGGCCGCACCCACACCCGGAACGAGGCTAACCCATGGCGCCCCCCGCTGATCGCCGTCGCATGACCCGCCGCACGATCCTGAAGACGCTGGCCGCGGGCGGGCTGTGCGCCGCCCTGCCCCGCGCCGCATCCGCTGCGCCCGAGGGCGGTGACTCCGCCTGGCGCGCGGCCGTCACGGCCTGGCTCCAGCGCCTCCTCCGGCCCGACGGCGGTTACGCGTGGCCCGACCAGCCCGACGCCCACCTGACACCCACGTTCGCCGCGATCGGCTGCTACCGGTGCCTGGGGCTGGACCCGCCGCACCGTGCGCCGCTGGCCGAGTTCGTCCGCACGCACCATCCGTCGCGCCTGAAGAAGCTCGAGCAGGAACATCGCGTGTTCGTCTTCCAGCAGGTCCAGAGCCTCGTATGGCTGCGCGAAGATGCCTCAGAATTTCGCGAGCAGGTCCTCGCCTGGAAGAAACCGCTGGCCTACATGAAGGCCTACGAGAAGCACGGCTACCCCGTGTTCCAGTCCGAGGCCGCCGCCTTCCTGTGCCGCGACCTCCTGAAGATGCGGGTGGATGACCTCCCGCCCCACTTCACCGAGTACCTCGACGCCCGTCGCCGCCCCGACGGCACCTACAACAATACGCCCGCGGCCGACGGCGGCGGCGGACACGTCATGAACACGTGGTGGGGTCTACAGGCCGAGCGTATCCTCGGCCCCAGCGCCAAGCGCCGCGGCGATGCCATCCCCTGGCTTCGCGCCTGCCAACTGCCGTGCGGCGGCTTCACCTGGCAGCCCGGCGCCGAGGTCGCCGCCCTCGACGACATCGCCTACACCTGGGCCGCCGTGCGCGCGCTGAAACAACTTGGCGCCGCCCCGGCCGACCCCGCAGCGTGCCTTCGCTACGTGGCGTCGCTCCGGAACGCCGACGGCGGTTTCGCCGACCGCCCCGGCTGGGTCAGCAACCCCGTGGCCACCTACTACGCCCTCGACACGCTCGACGCCCTTGGGGCGCTGGCCGCCCCGGCGCCGCTTGCCGCCGCGCGGCCCGCGCCCGTGCGGGCGCCGCTCCCGGCGGACCTCAAGGTCTTCACCATCCAGATCGAGGCCCACGGCCAGGGCAGCCCGTCGGAGGCGGTGGACCTGGCCGGCGCCCTCCGCATCCACCTCTGGGGCGCGAAGAACTCCGCCCCCGGCTGGATCGCCCGCGCCCAGGCCATCGCCGACGCCCGCCGCGTGCCTGTCACGTTCTTCGTGGCCAACGAGGAGTACGGCACCTGGGTCGACGTCCCCGGCCTTGGAACGTATAGCCATACCAGCGACATTCTTGCCCCGGCCGGCGCCGCGGCCGGACCGTCGCTGGCCGACCGCGGGCCGGTCTCGTGGGCGCAGTTCCGCCAGGATCGCCTGAAACCGCTCCTCGCCGCCGGCGGGCGCCTCATCTGGCAATTCGGCGAGAACGAGGAACTCGTCCGCCTCATGCTCGAC
>PMZT01000119.1:0-5688 GCA_003170085.1 Planctomycetia bacterium
TTGCCTATTATGACAGCGTTGGATTCCAACCGAGCGCGGCGGGTGGCCGGACACGACGGGCGGCCACATGGGGCCGCCCCTACGAAGCGCGAATCGTAGGGGCACCCCCATGTGGGTGCCCTGGAGCGGTCGCAAACGCTGCTATAGGCAGTAACGCCAAGCACGTACTCTCGCTTGCGAGAACATGCTTTCCCGCCGCGCAAGGCATTGTCGCCGTATTACGCGCTACCCGCCGATGAGCCGGAGGCGGCCTCGATCGTCACTCCCACGCGGCGCAGCTTCGCGTAGCGCTGCGCGAGCAGGTCCTCCACCGGAATCTGCTTGAGTTCCCGCAGGTATCGGCCGATGCGGCGCTCGAGCGTCACGGCCATTTCGCGGGGGTTCCGATGGGCGGCGCCCAGCGGTTCAGGCACGATGTCGTCGATCACGCCGAACGCCTTGAGGTCGGGGGCCGTGAGCTTCAGGGCCTCGGCCGCCTGCGGCGCCTTCTCGGCCGTCCGCCACAGGATCGCGGCGCAGCCTTCCGGCGTAATGACGCTGCAATAGGCGTACTCGAGCATCAGCAGGCGGTCGGCCACGCCGATGCCCAGGTACCCGCCCGAGGCGCCCTCGCCGATGATCGCCCCGACGATGGGCGTCCGGAGGATCGACATCTCGCGCAGGTTCACCGCGATCGCCTCCGCGATGCCGCGCTCCTCGGCCCCGATGCCCGGGTACGCGCCCTGCGTGTCGATGAATGCCACGACCGGCAGGTTGAACTTCTCGGCCAGCCGCATGCACCGCATGGCCTTGCGGTAGCCTTCGGGGTGGGCGCAGCCGAAGAAACACTCGACCTTCTCGCGTGTATCGTGGCCCTTGCGATGGCCGACGATCATCACCCGCTCGCCGGCGATCATGCCCAGGCCGCACACCACGGCCCGGTCGTCGCGGAAAAGGCGGTCGCCGCGAATCTCCTTGAAGTCCTTGACGAAGGCCTCGATGTAATCGACCGTCTGCGGGCGGTCGGGATGGCGGGCGATCTGGACGATCTCCCAAGGCGAGAGCGCCGCGTACTGCTTGCGGACCATGACGATGAGGCTCTTGCGGATATCGCGGATCTCGGCGCTGGCGTCGATCCCGTCGCGGCGCTGCTTCTCCTCAAGCTCGCGAATCTGCTCCTCGAGCTTGGTGAACGGCTTCTCGAATTCCAGGTACAGCCGTGCCATCGAACCCCCACCGTTATCGGGTGCGTGCAAGGACTCCGTCATTCCGAGGCCCGCGCTGCCGGGCCTACGATATCCTGCGGCACGCCGGAATAAGCGCCCGCAACTTGCTACTCACATACCCCATCCCCAGGGGACGGTCAAGAGGGTCCTTGGCCATCATGGTCCGGATGAATTCATCCAGGTCCAGGGGCACTTCTTCCCGCAGGATCAAGACCGACGGCACCGGCGCATTGACGTGCTTCTCCAGCAGTTCCTGGGGCGAGTCTCCGGTGTACGGCAACCGCCCGGTGACCACCTCGAACAGGGTCACACCGAGGCCGTACACGTCGGACTGTGCCGTCACGCGCTGCTGGCGAATCTGCTCGGGCGACATGTACGACCACGTGCCCGGCCGCCGCCGCTGCTTCAGCTTGCGAATCAGATACCCGATGGCCGAATTGTCCGTCGGCGTAGACAGCGCGAAATCGATCATCACCGGGCGCCCATCGTCGCCAATCACCATGTTCTGCGGCTTGACGTCGCGATGGACGTACCCATGCTCGTGGCAATACCCCAGGCCGTCGGCCACCTGGGCGATCCAGTCGAGCGCCGCGGCCAGATTCGGCCGCTCCTTGTCGAGCATCTGCTTCAGGCTCAGGCCCAGGATGAGGTCCATGACCAGAAACGGCGGGTTGTTCGAGAGCTGCGCCTCGTAAATCTTGATGATGTTCTTGTGGTCCAGCGTGGAGCAGATGCGGTACTCGTTATCGAGGTATCCCCGCTCCGTACGGTCGTTGGCAAACTCGGGGCGAAGCGCCTTCACGGCGCCCTCGGTGCCCCGACCCCGCCCCACGAGGCGCAGGACGTGGAATATCTCGGCCGTGTTCGACTCGGCCACCTTCCTCAGGACCTGGAAACCATTGATTGTCTGCGGCATAGGCGAAAAGGCGGACGCGTGGTCCGCCGGTTGTGCGCACGACTCAACCCACCGTGCCGGGACCCGACACTCGGAGTCCCGCGCGACGAAACCCAACCTGGGGCGTTCTCAGCCCTCCCTCGGCGTACGATTCTAGCCGACCAAGCGCCCGGCGGCAAAGCAAAAAAACATTGACCATCCCCCGGAGCTTCCCTAAAGTGAGTGTGCTCGTGGTCACTGGAACCGTTATGGCCGCCGCCCTCCGTTACCACTTATGACGCCCTGGAACCAGGTTACTATTATCGGTGTCGGCCTCATCGGCGGAAGCCTGGGGCTGGCGTTGAAGGCTACCCGACTGGCCCGCAAGGTCGTCGGCGTCGGCCATCGCCAGGCGAGCCTCGATGAGGCCCTCGCCCGTGGTGCCGTTGACACAGCATCGCTCGACCCCGCCGCCGGCGTCCAGGGCAGCGACCTCGTGGTCCTGGCGACCCCGGTGGGGAACTTCGGCGACCTCATGGCCCGCATAGGCCCCGCCCTCGCGCCGCGGACGGTGATCATTGACGTGGGCAGCACGAAGGCCCAGGTGGTCGCGCAGCTCGAGCCGCTCTCCCCGCCGTCGTGCACGTTTGTCGGATGCCACCCGATCGCCGGCAGCGAGCAGCGAGGCGTGGCCGTGGCACGGGCCGACCTCTTCCGCGGGGCGACGTGCGTCGTTACGCCCACCGCCGCGACGCCGCCGGAGGCCGTCGCTCGGGTCAGCCGGATGTGGGAATGTCTGGGCATGACGGTGCGGGTCCTTTCGCCGGCGGACCACGACCGGCTGCTGGCCGAGGTAAGCCATCTGCCGCACGTGGTCGCCTCGACGCTCGTACGCGTGATCACGGCCGACGCCGAGCCGCTCTTCGGACCCGGCTGGGCCGATACGACCCGCATCGCCAGCGGCGACCCTACCTTGTGGCGGGATATCCTGCTGAGCAACGCCGACGAGGTGGCCGCGGCCCTCGAACGATTTGAGGTGACGCTCGCGGCCTTCCGCTCGGCCCTGAGCCGGCGCGACGCCGCGCGGCTGGAGGCGCTCCTGGCCGAATCGAAGGCGCGGCGCGATAAACTCGTGAAGCGTAACAACGGGCCGTGAATGAAGCCCGCGTACGAGTTGCCCGCGTATGAGTTGCAGCCTTCTTACGACGACAGCGCGACATTGTTACTTGCGCGGCGGGTCTCCGTACCCGCCGCGCAGAAATGCCGTATGTTCGCGAAGCTTAGCGGCAGCCAGCGCGGCGGGTCGGGAGACCCGCCGCGCAAATCCTTATGAGATGCTCGTGCGTAATTTGCAGCCTTCTTACATGTCGTCGCGGCGCTGGCGGCCGCGCGTGTTAAGGAATTCTGATGGAGTGGGAAATTGAAGTTCGTTTCAAACGCGGCGCCCGCGACGTGCACGGCAAGGACGTCCTGCACCAGGTGCGCGACCTCGGGATCGCGTCGGTCAAGGCGGTGGAATCGGCGCGACTGTTCTACCTGGACAGCGCCGCCCCGCGGGCCGACATCGAGCGCATCGCCCGCGAACTCCTGACCGACCCCGTCGTGGAATCGTACACGATCGCCGACGGCTCGCCGCGCGCCCGCGACGCCCGCCCCGTCGTGGTCGTCCGCCGCAAGCCCGGCGTGATGGACCCGGTGGCGATCAGCACGCTCCAGGCCATCGCCGACATGGGCCTCTCGGCCGCCCGCTGCGCCACGGCCCGCAAGTACTACTTCACGGGCAAGCCTACCGCCAAGCAGCTTGAGACGCTGGCCAAGGCGGTGCTGGCCAACAGTTGCATCGAGGACATGGAGTTCAGCGACACGGTGGGCCGCATCTTCCGCGACGCCCCGCCCTACCGGTTCCAGCTCATCACGGTGCCGCTGCTTGCAGCCGACGATGCGGGCCTCGTGCGGATCAGCCGCAAGGGCGGCCTCTTCCTGAACGTCCGCGAGATGCGGACCATCCAGGACCACTTCCGGAAGCAGGGCCGCGACCCGACCGACGCCGAGCTCGAGTGCCTCGCCCAGACGTGGTCCGAGCACTGCGTGCATAAGACGTTCAAAGGCATCATCCGTTTCCGCGGCCCCGACGGCCGGGAAGAAACGATCGATAACCTCCTGAAGAGCACGATCGCGCGGGCCACGAAGGAGCTTGCCAAGCCGTGGTGCGTGTCGGTCTTCGAGGACAACGCGGGCGTCATCGAGTTCGACGGCGACCAGTGCGTCTGCTTCAAGGTCGAGACGCACAATCACCCCTCGGCCCTGGAGCCTTACGGCGGGGCCAACACGGGCATNNAGGTCGAGACGCACAATCACCCGAGCGCGCTGGAGCCGTACGGCGGCGCTGCCACGGGCATCGGTGGCGTCATCCGCGACCCGATGGGTACCGGCCTGGGCGCCAAGCCGATCCTGAACACCGACGTCTTCTGCTTCGCCCCGCCCGACTATCCGGCCGACAAGGTCCCGCCCGGCGTGCTGCATCCGCGGCGCGTCATGCGCGGCGTGGTCTCCGGCGTCCGCGACTACGGCAACCGCATGGGCATTCCCACGGCCAACGGCGCCCTCTACTTCGACGAGCGGTATCTTGGCAACCCGCTGGTCTACTGCGGCAATCTGGGCATCCTGCCGCGCGACAAGTGCTTCAAACACCAGAAGGCCGGGCACAAGATCGTGCTGGTGGGCGGGCGGACGGGGCGCGACGGCATCCACGGTGCCACGTTCTCGAGCGGCGAACTCACGCACACGACCGGCTCTGAGTTCGCCCACGCGGTGCAGATCGGCAACGCCATCGTCGAGAAGAAGATGGTCGATACGTTGCTCCAGGCCCGCGACCTCGGCCTATACTCGGCCATCACCGACTGCGGCGCGGGCGGCCTCTCGAGCGCCGTGGGCGAGATGGGCGAGAAGCTAGGCGCCGAGGTCCACCTCGATCGCGTGCCCCTCAAGTACGACGGCCTTTCGTACACCGAAATCTGGATTTCCGAGGCCCAGGAGCGCATGGTCCTGGCGGTCGAGCCCGCGAAGGTCGACGCGCTGCTCGCGCTCTTCGCGTCAGAGGACGTCGAGGCCACCGTCATCGGCGACTTCACCGACACCGGCCGCCTGCGGCTCTACTACCAGGGCACGCGCGTGGCCGACCTCGAGATGCAGTTCCTCCACAACGGCGTTCCGCGCTACGAGCGCG
Organism: Planctomycetia bacterium; assembly: GCA_003170085.1. Classification (GTDB taxonomy): domain Bacteria; phylum Planctomycetota; class Phycisphaerae; order FEN-1346; family FEN-1346; genus FEN-1346. The sequence goes on from PMZT01000119.1 coordinate 5,306, forward strand.
CCGCCGAGTGGCGGAACCCCGTGCTGCGCGAGCCGCGCCTTCGCCCCAAGACGGATTACACGAAGGACCTCCTGGGCATCCTTGGCGCGTGGAACGTGTGCTCGAAGGAATGGGTCATCCGCCAGTACGATCACGAGGTCCAGGGCCAGACGGTCATCAAGCCGCTCGTGGGCGTGCACGAAGACGCCCCCGGCGACGCGTGCGTCATCACGCCGATTCTGGGCTCGATGAAGGGCCTGGCGATTGGCTGCGGCATGAATCCGAAGTTCGGCGACATCGACCCCTACTGGATGGCCGCCGCCGGCATCGACGAGGCCGTCCGCAACGTGATCGCGGTGGGCGCGCGGCCGGACCGCATCGCCATCCTCGACAACTTCTGCTGG
>PMZT01000119.1:5707-7757 GCA_003170085.1 Planctomycetia bacterium
TTCATCAGCGGCAAGGACAGCCTGAACAACGAGTTCGCGGCGCCCGGCGGCAAGACGATCGCGATTCCTCCGACCCTGCTCATCAGCGCCATTGCCATCGTCGACGACGTCCGCAAGTGCGTAACGATGGACCTGAAGGAGGCCGGCAACCCGGTCTACCTCGTGGGCATGACGAAGGACGAACTGGGCGGCTCGCACTGGCTGGCCCTGAAGGGCGAGATCGGCTCGACCGTGCCGCGCATCGACCTTGTGATGGCACCGCGGCTGTTCAAGGCGGTGCACAAGGCCATCGCCATGGGCTGCATCCGGGCCTGCCACGACCTTTCGGAGGGCGGCCTGGCGGTGGCGGCGGCCGAGATGGCCTTCGCCGCCGACCTGGGCCTCGACATCACGCTGAAGAGCGTGCCGCGCACCGCGGGCCTCGATGACAGCGGCCGGATTCTTTTCAGCGAGTCGACCACGCGGTTCCTCGTGGAGGTGCCGCGCAAGCGTGCCGCCGAGTTCGACCGCATGATGAAGGGCATGCCGTGCGCCCGCGTGGCCGAGGTCACGAAGAAGCCGCAACTGGTCATCCGCGGCACGGGCGGAAAGGTCGTCGTGAAGGCCGCCTGCGACGCGCTGCGGAAGGCATGGAAGAAGCCGCTGGCGTGGTAAGGTTAAAAAAGGAGCTCTAATGGCTGTTCGTGCTTTGGTTCTTCGGACTGCCGGAACTAACTGCGACGTCGAAACCCAGTTCGCCTGGGAGCAGGCGGGCGCCGTGGCCGACCGCGTCCACATCAACCGGTTCATCGAGAATCCCCGGCCCCTGGCCGATTACCAGATTCTGACGATCCCCGGCGGCTTCAGCTACGGCGACGACATCGCCTCGGGCAAAATCTTCGCCAACCAGCTCGTCCATCACTTGGCCGGCATGATCCACGATTTCCTTGCCGCCGACCGCCTGGTCCTGGGCATCTGCAACGGGTTCCAGGTGCTCGTGAAGTGCGGCCTGCTGCCGGGCTCGCCCGAGGGGCGGCCGTCGCTTAAGCTCGGGGCCACGCTCACGAATAACGATTCCGGCAAGTTCGAGGACCGCTGGGTCCGCCTCCGCACTGATACCGATATCTGCCCGTTCCTGAAGCGCGGCGAATGCCTGGACCTGCCCGTGGCCCATGGCGAGGGCAAGTTCATTCCCGGCAAGGAACAGCCCCTGGAGAGCCTCGTGGCGGCGAAGCAGATCGCGTTCCGGTACATCGGCCCCGATGGCCGGACCGGCGCCGGCTACCCGTGGAACCCGAACGGCTCGGTCAGCGACATCGCGGGCCTCTGCGACTTCACCGGCCGTATCCTCGGCCTCATGCCGCACCCCGAGCGNNGGCGACGGCCTGGCGATTTTCAAGCGCGGGGTGGCGTACTTCAAGTAGGGCCATAAGCGCCCGAAACTTGGCCGGGGCCAAGGCAATCCTGGCCGAGAACCCCGCACACCTGCGGGCAAATATCCTCTTCCCAGCGGTGCCGCCGGCCGATATCATTTAGATAGCGGTCGGACGATTGGCCCAAGGAGAACGTGTCATGCCTGACATTCTGATTCGCGGCTTGGACCCCCAGGCCCTGAAGCGCCTCAAGGCCCGCGCCAAACGCCACGGCCGGTCGCTCCAGGGCGAGGCCCGGACGGTGCTCGAAAACGCCGCCGGCCAGTCCGTTGCCGAGGTCCTGGCCACCGCCAGGCAGTGGCGCAAGAAGCTCGGCCGGCGGTTCGACGACAGCGCCCTTGAGATCCGCAAGGATCGCGAGCGATGAAGAAAGCGGTCATCGATGCCAGCGTCGTCGTGAAGCTTTTCTTCGAAGAGGAGCATTCCAAGGCGGCCGAACGGTGCGTGGAGAGGGCCGGGGAACTGCTCGCGCCCGACTTCGTTTGGGCCGAGGCGGCCAATGTCATCTGGAAGCGGCAGCGCCGCGGCGACATCACGGCCAACGACGCCCTCGACCTCGTGCGGCACGTCCTGGCGCTGCCTATCGTCACCCATCCTGCGGCCGACCTCGTGCCCGACGCCCTCGATCTGGCCATGCG
>PMZT01000019.1 GCA_003170085.1 Planctomycetia bacterium
ACCTCCGCCGCGGTCTTCGCGTTCGCGCCTCCTGCGTTGCTCGGTACGTTTGTCCAGCCGTTGGTCATCGGAAAACCGCCGTCGAAGGCGTCGATGATCGTCACCACCTCCTCTTTCTGCTTCTCCGAATACGCCTGGAGGATCGTTCCGTTGAACACCCGCGGCATGAACCCCGCGTAGCCGGCGAAGAACTGGATGGCCCGGAATTGTGTCCAGTCGAACCGGTCCTTATAGATCGCGTCGCGCGTGGTTGGCCCCAGGCCGTAGACCTTGAACTGCGCGGTCTGGGAGGACGCGAGCGACTGGCGCGTGACTGTGAACTCGATCGAGAGGCCGTCGGGGATCGTCAGGTTCTTCGCCGCGCCGCCCTTGTCCGGCTGCACCTCAAGCGAGAGCCGGCAGGTCCGCATGAACTTGGCTCCGGCGAAGCTCATCTTCAGTCCCCCGGAAAATACGCGCCCTCAATGGTGAGGACGTCCGCCGCATCCAAGAGGAGCAGCGTGCACTTGCCGTTCACTAGATCCTCCTGCCCGGTCGGGTCCGTGCCGTCAGGGGTCGAGACCGTCAGCCCAAACGTGATCTGGTTGCGGTACTGGCGCAGGATATTCGGATGGGTGACGAGCCGCATGCCCAAGAGCTGCCAGTTGGGGTTCACCCCATCCCAGACGAGATCGTAAAACCACCCGTTCTGCTGCGGGCGGTATTCGAGATACATCGTCGCAGTCGAACCGTCCGGCAGCGTGATCGGCCACTGCTGCTTCGGCTGATCTGTCAGACCTTGAAGGATTGAACTCATGGACCGGGGTTGTAGGGTTCGTAGAGGGCGGCAGCCTGTGCGGCGGTGGGCGTGACCTGACCCGCTGCTCCGTTCTGGCTGACGGGCGCCTGCTGGAGGGCGTTGCGACCCGCGAGCTGCCCGGCGTTGACCGTCGCCTCGCCCGCGACCCGGATCTTCTCAAGGATCACCGTGAAATCCGAAAGGTACTTCGTTTCCTTGCTCTGCACGACCCGGAGATCGGCAATCGCCATGTTAAGGAAGATCCCCCACGGCGTCTCGACCGACATGAGCTGTCGCCCCCACCACGCCTGTTGAAAGAAGAGGAAGGCGTTGGTCTGCCGCGTGAGGCTGCCGGCGGGGGAGCCGGAGAGGTAATACTGATAGAGGCCGGATGCCTGCTCGCCTTGGGTGGGGGCCGTCGCGCTCGCCGTCTGCTGCTGGCCGGGCGTGAGGCCGGGGGACATCGCGGGCAGCACCGGCAAGGGATTCGGCGCCGGCGCTTGGGTGGGGGTGGCCGGAAGGCCGTTCGCCAGTTCCGCCACGACTCCGCGCAGGGTGATCATCTCCGGCTCGAGCGTGATATGATCCGAGATCGGCGTGTTGCTCTCGACGTAGTGCCGAGAGATCGCCGAGCGGAGCCGCACCTCCTCATCGCCCGGAATGTCGAACAGGTAGCCGCCAATGCCGGCCGGCGGGTTGTTCGGGCGGACAATCGCGTTGTACGCCGGAGGGTTCGAGGTCTGGAGGGTGGCCAGCGCCTCGAAGATGCTCGGGCTGTCGGTTGGGACGGTGTTGGACATTTTAGTACGATGGCACCTCGGCCGAGAGCGCGGCGGTGTTCAACTGGTGGCGCAGGGCGTCAACGACTGCCGAGCCGGTGCGCTCCGGGCTTTGTGCGCCGTCGATCTTGACCTGAATGTTCTGGCTGACGGTCGTGCTGTGGCCGCCTGCGGGCGCGGGGGAGCGGATAAGGAAGTCCTTCATCTGCCGCCAGGTATCGCCGAGATTCTCGAACTTCAATTTGCCCATGAAGTCAGCCGCGCCGGGGAACATCGCCTTGGAACGGTCGAACGTCGGGCCGCCCCGCATGGTCTCAAGCTTCTTCTGCTGGCGCCCGCTCATGTATTCGTCGAGTGCCTTGTATGCGCCGATGACCGCCATGACCGCTGCGACCAGCCCCAGAACCGTGGCGAGTTCGGGCGCGAGAGATAGATTCAGGAGGGCTGCCGCGCCCGCCGCTATGCTCGCTGCCGTGGCCAAGGCGGTCAGGGCGATGCTAAGGGCACCCACCCCTGCCACAAGCGCGATCAGGGCCACCTTGACGGCCTGCGCGGCTGGCGTGCCCCTGCCCAGCCAGTCGATGAACTTCGACAGCAGATTGATCCCCCGTTCGAGCCAGATCACGACCTGACGGGCGGCGGGTGCAAAATCTGCACTGAAACGGTCTTTTACACTTCCGATCAGGAACCACATGCGCTGCCATTCCGTGTTGAGCGCCTGCAGGGCCGCCTGATCCGCGCCGGTCAGGATGTAGCGCCCCGGCAGCGCCGGGCCCGCCGGACGCCTGAGCATCTGGAAAATGTCCTCCGACAACCCGGCCTGCGTCACGATGTACCGGGCGGCGGCCACCCGCTGCTGATTAAGCGAGTTCAGCTCGGTCTGGAGCTGCTTCAAGATGGTGAACGGGTTCTGGCGGGGATCGATGCCCAGGAGCGCCCATGCGCCGTAGCCCTCGCCGGTGGCCGACACCCGCACGCCCGCCATCTGGATCGCCTTGACCGTTTCGGTCAGCGCCTGCGAAGAGACGTTCGCGAGCGCCGCGGTGTACTGCCACTGCTTCAACTGGTCAGTCGAGAGGCCGGTGGCCAGCGCAAACTTCTGGAAACCCACCGCACTGTTCATCGCGGAGTTGAGTAGCGCGAGAAAGGCGGCCATCAGGGCGTCGACGGCAAACGCCGCCTTGCCGGCAGTCAGGGCGGTTTCCTTCAGCTTCGCCTCAATGTTTTTGAGGTCTTCCTTCCCCTCGATGGCAAACCCCAATTTTACAAATAGCTGCCCTATGGTCATTTAGGTTCCTTTCGGCTTGTTGAGTTGTTCGATGGTCTCCTGCTGCTCGGCTCGGAACTGCAGAAACGCCAGCACATCCACCGCAAGGTCAACCGGCATTTCTGCCGTGCGCCGCGGGTCGCCGCCGCAGAAGCCGGCTTCGGCGAGGGTGATGGACGCCAGCCGGTATTCGTCCATCGTGCACCTCACTTCGGGGGCGATGGCGTCGCCGCGTCGGGGGTTGACGACGGCGATAGCAGGTCCTCGAAAAAAGGGAGCAAGTTGAGCTTGATCACCTCCAGCGCGACGGGGATCAGATCGCGCCGCGTTCCCTCGGACTCGAAGGTTTCCCGGGTGATTGATTCGTCCGGCCCCTTGGCGTTCAACATGCAGACCTTGGCGCATTCGAAGAACGCGGCCTCGATCTCGCGCGAGCCGAGGAGGGTCAGCACGACATTCCACAGCACATTGACATCGGACCCGGCGATGGCCGCCAGCGCGTTCCGGCGGTCGCCCGCGAGCATGGCGAAGACCACGCCTTCCGACATGCCGTTCAGGCTAACCTTCTTTTGCAGCTCGCCGGCAATGGCGAACTTCAATTCGCTGGCCGCAGCCAGACTGGCGCAGTTGAGCGTCAGCTTGTGGCCGGATTTCAGGGTGGTGGTTTTCTTCATCGTTCGTCTTTCGTTNNAGTTACGGAGAGGCGGCATCGGCCCACGTGCCGGAATAGCCCAGCTCAACCCAGGTGGCACCGTCGCAGAACATCGAGATGTAGTTGCCCGCCGCGCTGGTGCCCGCTTGGATATAGTGATTGGCGGTGAGCGGCACACCGGCGAGGACAAAATGCTGCCCGCTGTAGGGCTGCAGGTTGACGTGGTTCGTGCCGGTCACGACGTAGACAGTGAGCAGCGTGCCCTTGTAGGCTGCGGTAGTCGCGTTGGGCAGGGTGTAGGTGCGAACGGCGGCAGCAGCGGTCGTGAAAATCGTCCGGCCGATCCGGTTGGTGTAGGTCTGCGCCCCGGCTGCCGAGTCGGCCCCGGCGATGCTGCCCAGCGTGTCGGCGTTGGCGGCCAGCGTGACGAACGCGGTCGTGGCCAAGGCCGTTGAATTATCGCCTGCACTCGCGGTCGGTGCCGCCGCCGTGGTGGTGAAGGTGGGCGAATCGGAAAATACGAAGCCTCCGGTGCCCGTCGCGCCTGTTGACGTGACGCCCTCGACCGTGACGTGCCCCGTGACTGACAGCGTGCCGCCCGCCGTGATGTTGCCGCCCGTGTTGATGTTGCCCCCGCCAATCCCGGTCGAGGTCCCGGTCGTGCCGAGCGCAGCTGCAACTATCAGGCCGCCGGTGATGGACGAGGCGGCGCTCGTTGAATCGACGATGCCCAGCGTGTGCTTCCGCGTGAAAGTTACGCCGGTCCCCGCGATGGGTGGGGTCAGGCCAAGGTTGAAGACGTCGGTGAAGGTTGCCGCGCTGGTGGTCTTGTTGTACGTCGGCCCGGCAAAGAACCGCTCATACTGCGCGGCAACCGTGCCGTCCGCCCAAGTGCGGGTAGCCGTGGCAAGATTGAAACCGATGGAGGCCGTGCTGGCGGTCAACCCCGTGTCCGCCGGAGGTGTGACCGTGAAATATGCCGCGGTGCCCGAGGTACGCGCGGTCGAGGTAAGCGCCGGGATGCCGGTCACGCTGACCGCCCCGGGTCCGATCGTCACGGCGCCGGTAGAGGTCAGAAATGTCCCGCTCGAGCCCGAGAAGTCGTTCGCCACGGAACCGGAGACGGCAAAGACTGGATTCGGATAGGTGCCGGAGAGCACGCCCCCGGCGGTTCCGGCCGGCGCGCTTTCGGTCAGCAGATAGCCATCATTGCTGACCTTGAGGAACGTGTAGGCGTTGCTTTGATCGAGTGCCACGGCCACGGAGCCCTGTGGTGTGGGGGCTGTCGCCCACGCGACCAGCGGGAGCGCGAAGAGAAGAGACAGAAGGAGCTTTTTCATGGGAGGAGGAGGTCAGAAGATGGCGCGGATGGCCTGCCCAAAGGTGATGAAGTGCTCGGCGATCGCCTG
>PMZT01000170.1 GCA_003170085.1 Planctomycetia bacterium
CTCCATCTTGGCGATGTTGTGGGCCACGTCGTATACCAGGTGCATGCCCAGTTGCTCGGCCGACCGGCCGAACACGCCGGCGACGGCCTTGCGAACGAGCACCATCAGCAGTTGCCGGTTCGCCCACGCGTAGTTGGCGGCGGCCCGCATGGCGGCCAGGTACTGACGGCCCTCGGGGCTTTCGACCGGCGCGCAGCAAAGCTGCTCGTCGGGCAGATCGAAACCGTATTTGCGGGCGGCGCCGCGCATGGTCTTCAGGGAATCGTCGCAGACCTGGTGGCCGAAGCCGCGGCTGCCACAATGAATCATGAACGTGACGCCGCCCTCGGCCACGCCGAACGCCTTGGCCGCGGCCTCGTCGTAAATCTCGTCGACGACCTGCATCTCGAGAAAATGGTTGCCCGCGCCAAGCGTGCCCACCTGGTCTTCGCCGCGATCGTAAGCGTGCTTCGAGCATGCAGCGGGGTCGGCCCCGTCGAGGCATCCGCCGGCCTCGGTCCGATCGACGTCCTCGCTCCAGCCGTACCCCTCCTGCACCATGTAGCGCGTGCCCTCCGACAGAATCTTGCGCATCTGCTGGTGCGCAAACTTGATCGGCCCGCCCACACCCACGCCGCAGGGGATGTGCGCGAAAAGCTCGGTCATGAGCGCCTCCACGCGGTCCTTCACGTCGGCCAGCGTGAGGTCCGACCGGATCAGCCGCACGCCGCAGTTGATGTCATACCCGACGCCGCCGGGCGAGATGACGCCGCCCTGGGCCGGATCGGTGGCCGCCACGCCGCCGATCGGGAACCCGTAGCCCCAGTGGATGTCGGGCATGGCGAAGCTGGCCCGCTGGATGCCCGGCAGGCAGGCGACGTTGGCCACCTGCTCGGGGGCGCTGTCGTGCCGGATCTGCTCGATCAGCTTGGCATCGGCGTAGATGATGCCGTCGACCCGCATGCCGTGCTTGTACGACTTCGGGATGCGATAACGATAGCCGCCGATGTCCTCGAGCGGCCCGCGATAGGGCCCTGCTTCGCTCATGGTAGCCTCCCGACGGAATTCTCGACCGCGGCGGAACTCATACGTCCAGAATGAACCTCGCCGTCCACTTGCCGTCCGGCTCGCGGTGCACGTCAAGCTCGTGGTACGTAACGGCCTTGACCTCGAGGCGCGTGCGATGGCGGCCGGACTCGAATCGCCCGAAGCCCACCCGCGCCTTGATCCCCGCCGGGCCAGCCGCCGTGAACGCATACTGAAGCGGCACCAGCCGCGCCGTCTCGAACCGGTACAGCAACTCCTGGAGCCAATCGACGAATGCCTCGGCCAGGTCGGGGCCGATCGCCTCGGACGGGACCGCGCTCACATCCTCCTCCACCGCGACCTCCGCCGGCCAGTCCTCGAGCATCTGGTCAAAGGTGGCCCGCGCCGCCGTCGCCAGCAGATCCTCCAGGCTCTCGCCCCGCACGCGCAGGCCGACGTCGGCGGTGTGATCGAAGACCTCGAACGTGCCCAAACGCAATCTCCTGACGAATGCGTGTATTATACAAATATACAAAAGCTAAGGATGGCGGAGGCCACGACCACCACGGCGAGTTCGAGGATCAGGTCTTCGCCCAAGGTGCCGCTCCACGGGCAGGAAGGACGCGGGTCAGAACTCCACGCCTTCCTGCGCCATCACGCCTTTATCATGCGGATGCTTGATGAGGTGCATGTCGGTTACCATGTCGGCCCGCTCGATGAGGCCCGGCCACGCACCGCGGCCGGTGAGCACGAAGTGGACGTCGCTCGGGCGATCGTCCAGCAGCGCCTCGACCTCCTCGGGCGTCACGAGCTTCAGGCCGACGGCCGTCAGAATCTCATCGGCCACCACCATCGGGTATCGGCCGCCGCGCAGGCTTTGGCGCACAAGTTCCATCGCCTCCCGCGCGGCCTCGCAATGTTCCGGGGCGGGCTCGCCCACGACAAAGCCCTTGCCCATGCGGAAGACCTCGAGCTCCGGGGCCAGCCGCGCCGCCGCATCGTGCTCGCCCACGTTCCATGCCTTGATGAACCGGATAAACGCCACGTGCATGCCGTGGCCGACCGCGCGCATGGCCATGCCCAGCGCCGCCGTGGTCTTGCCCTTGCCGTCGCCGGTGTTGACGATCACCAGGCCATTCGTCGTCTTCGCGACCATTCTGTATTCCTGGGCATGCCCCTGTTCCCGCGAACTCCCGCGCGGCCCGCTCGAACCAGACCACAACCGCCATTCTAAGAGGCCCACGGGCCTGCCGCAAGCGCGGGGTGCGACTGTGTTTTCTGGCAGTTGCCGTTTGCCTTCGTAGGGGCGNNTCTGGCGGTTCCGTTTGCCTTCGTAGGGGCGGCCCCATGTGGCCGCCCCGCCTTTGATGCGGCGGTTGCCCCCGGTAGACCGAAACAACGACAGGGCGGCCACATGGGGCCGCCCCTACGAAAGGAACCACCTGCCAGAAACCGCGGTCACACCCCAAGCGCGGGAACGTCCGGAAAAACCTTTTGCATCGGGCCGTCCGAGCGTATACTGGCTATTTCGTCGATGTAATCCGGCGCCAACGCCCTATTGTTAAGAAGGTTGTCAGGCTCATGCCTCTCGATATCGCTGAGACGTTGGCTCGGCGGCTGGGGATCAGCCGCGAGCGGGTTCTTCCCGTCTGCGAACTCCTCGACGCGGGGCTCCATCCCGTCTTCATTGCCTATTACCGCAAGGCCGTCACGGCCGGCATGGACGACCTGGCCCTGCGGCGCCTCGCCGAAACGCGGCGAGCGCTCCTCTTCCTCGAGGACCTGCGGCAGAAGGCCCGGCGGCAGGCCGAGATAGCCAAGGCCCTGACCGACGATCTGGCCAAGGCCATCGCCGAGGCCGACGAGCCCGAGGCCATCGAGGACCTCGTCCGCCCGTACAAGCCGCGGCGCCGCACGGCCGCCCTGGTGGCCCAGGAACGTGGCCTGGGGCCGCTGGCCGATTTCCTGTGGAACGCCACGGTCGCCACGGCCGCGGGCGTGACCCTCCTCGCCAAGGCCGCCGAGTTCGTCAACGCCGAGAAGGAAGTCCGCTCGCCCGAAGAGGCCCTGACGGGCGCCTCGCACATCCTGGCCGAGCGGGTGAGCGACGATCCGCGCGTCCGCCGCGCCATCCGCGCCCTTCTCTGGGATGAGGGCGTCCTGAAGTCGGCCAAGGCCAAGGAAGGCGGCAAGAACGCCGCCGAATTCAAAGGCTACTTCCAGTTCCAGGAAGCGATCAACCGGCTGCCGCCGCACCGCGTGCTGGCCCTCAACCGCGGCGAGCGCAGCAAGGCCCTCAAGCTCACGATCGAGGTCCCGCCCGAGGCGCTGAAGGAAAAGATCTTCCCGATCGTCGCCCCGGCCGAGCATCCGTTCCGCGCGGTCCTCGATACCGTGGTGACCGACGCCCTGGCGCGGCTGGTGCTGCCGGCCGTCGATCGCGAGATCCGCCGGCAACTGACCGCCCGGGCCGAGAGCCACGCCATCGAGGTCTTCTCGGCCAACCTGCGAAGCCTGCTGATGGCGCAGCCGATCCGCGGCAAGCGCGTGCTGGCCATCCAGCCGGGGTTCCGCACCGGATGTAAGGTGGCGGCGCTCGACGCCGCGGGCGCCCTCCTGGGCGAAACGATCCTCTATCCCCTCGAGCCGCAGAAGAAGTGGTCCGAGGGCAAGGCCGCGATCCTGGCCGAAATCCAGAAGCACGGGTCCGAGCTCATCGCCATCGGCAATGGCACCGGTTGCCGCGAGATCGAGCAACTCGTCTCCGAGTCGATCGAGGAGGCGGCCCTCAACGTTCAATACGCGATCATCAGCGAGGCCGGCGCCGCCGTCTACGCCGACTCCGACGTGGCGAAGCAGGAATTCGCGAACCTCGACGCGGCCATCCGCGCCACGATCAGCATCGGCCGGCGCACGCAGGACCCCCTCCTGGAATTCGTGAAAATCGACCCGCGGGCGATCGGCGTCGGCCTGTATCAGCACGATGTCAACCAGCAGCGGCTGCGCGCGGCGCTCGACGAAACCATGCAATCGTGCGTCGCGGCCGTCGGGGCCGATGCCAACACCGCCTCGCCGTCGATGCTCGCCCACATTCCGGGCCTCGACGCCCGCCAAGTGCAGGCGATCCTCGCCGGGCGGACGAAGGCACCCCTCGCAACGCGCGAAGACCTGAAATCGCTCGACGGCTGGGACGAGGCCGCCTTCCGGACCGCCGCCGGATTCCTGCGCATCCACGGATCCAACCCGCTTGACGCCACGCGCGTACACCCCGAGAGCTACCCCATCGCCGAGAAGCTTCTTGCGAGCCTCGGGCACACGGCGGCCGATCTCGCGGCGGCCGAATCGGCCCAGGCGATCCGCAAGCGCCTGACGGGCATCGCCCTCGAGCCCCTTGCGGCCGAACTCTCGATGCCGCTGGCCGACCTCACGGAACTCGTCGGCGCCCTCCAGAACCCCGAACGCGATCCGCGAGCGCAGCACCACGGGCCGGTCTTCCGCTCGAAGATGCAGCAGATCGAGGACCTGGCGCCCGGCATGTGGGTCAAGGGCACCGTGCGGAACGTGGTGGACTTTGGCGCGTTCATCGACATCGGCCTCAAGGAAGACGGGCTCGTTCACATCAGCCAGTTCTCGAAGCGGTACGTCCGGAACCCGCTGAAGTTCCTGCACGTCGGCGACGTCGTGGACGTGCGTATCGTCTCGATCGAGGCCGACAAGCACCGCATCGCCCTCACGCTGATCTCCGAAGAGCCGAAGAAGCCGCAGCCGCGCACGGCATCGCGAAGGCCGCCCGCGCGGGCCGCGGCGCCCGAAGGCGGCGCGCCGCAGCCGGCTGCAACCGGCGGCCCGGAAACGCCGCGCGGCACCCGGCGGCCCGCGGCAGCACGTACAGGCTCTTCCGCCCCTCGCACCGGACAAGGCAGCAGGCCGCCCTCGGCCCGGCCCAGCGGCGCCAGCGCCGGTGCCGACGCCACGCGCCGCGGCGCCCCGGCAGGACAGGAATCTCGCGGCCGCCCCCCCGCCTCCGGTGGACGCACGGGCGGGCGCGAAGGGGGACGCGAAGGCGAGCGGCCGCGCGGCCCGCGGGGTCCCCGCGACCGCAAGCCGGAGCGCACCGGCCCGCCGCGCATCGTCGTTTCCAAGGGCAAGCCGGCGGAGTCGTCCCGCCCGCCCGACGAGAAAGGCCGGCCGAAGCTCCGCTGGGCCTACTACGACTCGGAGATCGGGTCAGAAGCGGCGCAGGAAGAGTTCGTGGAACAGGTCGAGGCGACCGAAGCCGAAACGGCGGAATCGCCCGCGCTAGCGCCGGTGGAGACCGCGGCGACCCCCGCCGAAGCAGCGCCCGCCGCCGAGTCGCCCGCGCCCGAGGCCGTGCAGGCGGCAAGCCCGGAGCCTTCACCGGCCGAGACGCCGCCAGTCGAGACGCCAGCCGAACCAGCGCAGGCCGAGACGCCACAGACCGAGCCAGCGCAGGCGGAACCGCCGCCCGTCGAGCCGTCGCAGGCCGAGCCGCCGCCGGCAAGCCCTGAGGCCGCGCCTCCGCCCGAAACGCCGCCGGCCTCTGCACCGTAGACTTTCGCCGCCGACCTGGCGCGGCACTTCATCCAAGGTTCAGTAAAGAGATGTGACCAACGGAGTTGCCATGAGTCCTCACAAGAAGAAGGGTCTTAAGAAGAAGGGCGCGGCGGCGCCGGCTGCCACCCCGCCGGTGCTCAAGGACCGCGTGGCCCTCGTCACGGGCGCCGGCAGCGGCCTGGGCCGCGGCATCGCCGAAGGGCTGGCCCGCGCCGGCGCGAAAGTGGCCCTGGTCGATATCGACCTGGCGGGGGCCGAGAACGCGTGCGCCGGCCTCGTGCGCGAGCACGGCGGCGGACGGTGCCTGTGCATCCGGTGCGACGTGACCGATGAGGCGCAGGTGGCCAAGGCGTTCCGCCAGACGGTTGATGAGTTCGGCGAGCTCAACATCTGCGTGGCGGCCGCCGGCATCGCCCCCGCGTTTCCGCTGGTCGAGTTTCCGGTCGATAAGTGGCGCCGCGCGCTCGAGATCAACCTCACGGGCTATTTCCTCGTGGGCCGCGAGGCCGCGCGCCTCATGACCGCGCAGGGCAAGGGTGGGAGCCTCATCCTCTTGTCCTCCAAGAGCGGCCTGGACCCGTCGAAGTCCAACTCGGCCTACAACGCCACGAAGGCGGGCGAGATTCACCTGGCGCGCGGCTGGGCGCTGGAGTTGGGGCCGGCGGGCATCCGCGTCAACTGCATCGCCCCGGGCAACGTCTTCAAGGGCTCGAAAATCTGGAACCCGCAGTACATAGAGATGTGTGCCAAGAAACGCGGCATCAAGCCCGAAGAGGTCATCCCGTACTACGTGGGCCTGACGGCCCTGGGCATCGAGATTCAGCCCGAGGACGTTGCCAACGTGGCCGTGTGGCTGGCGAGCGACGCCTCGCGCGTCATCACCGGACAGGTGATCGTGTGCGATGCCGGGCAGGTGTTCGTGCGGTAAGCACTACAACGCTATTGATAGATTGACGGTTAGCCCCAAAGGGGCGTCTTTCTTAGCCCAGGGTGAAGGGCGAAGCCCGAACCCTGGGTACGCATATGGGAATAGGCTATTAAGCCCCATCGGGGCGCCTTGGACGGATGTGTGTGTGCCCATCGTTCGGCAAGACGCCCCTGCCGGGGCTTGATCCTGCCAGGGGCCACGCTTACCCAGGGCTCGACTTCGTCTTCGCCCTGGGCTAAGAAAAACGCCCCTCACGGGGCTTGTCGGTTGAAATTCATAGCGTTGTAGTAGTGCGTGCCCGTATCGGATTTCAGATTCAGGAGAGGTCAGAACCATGAGTCGCCTCAGCGAGTACCGTAAGGTCTCCGGGTCGTACCCGATTCCCACGAACAGCCGCGCGTGGCAGCTTTACGGCGCGGGCCTCGAGAACCTGAAGCTCGACACCCTGCCGGTGCCCGAGCCGACGGACGATGAACTGCTCGTGCGCGTCGATGCCGTCGGCATCTGCGCGAGCGACTGGAAGATGATCGCCCAGGGCGAGTCGCACGCCCGCATGAAGGGCTGCGACCTCAGGAACCACCCCACCGTGCCCGGCCACGAGGTGTCGCTCACGGCCGTCAAGGTGGGCAAGAAGCTCGCGCGCAAGTACAAGGTCGGGCAACGGTTCTCGGTCCAGGCCGAGATCTACCTCAAGGGCGAGAACATCGCCTACGGCTACAAGATGCGCGGCGGCGACCAGCAGTACCAGACGATCGGCCCTGACATCTACGCCAACGGATACCTCCTGCCGGTCGATAAGAAGATGGGTTACGCCCAGGCCGCGCTGGCCGAGCCGTGGGCCTGCGTCTATCACGCGTACCACGGGCACCGCGAAACGCACAGCGTGAAGGCCGGCGGCACGGCGTGGTTCGTTGGCGCGGGGCCGCTGGGCCTGATGCACATCGAGAAGGGCATCCGCGACGGCGCCGCCACGGTCGTGGTGAGCGAGATGCGGGCCGACCGCCTCGACAAGGTCCGGAGCAGCCTCGCTGCGCTGGCGAAGGAAAAGGGCGTCAACCTCATCACAGTGAACCTCGCGGAGCAGCCGATCGACACGGTCCTCAAGAAGGGCAGCGTTGACGACATCATCGTCCTGGCGCCCGTGGCGCCCGCGGCCGAGGCGGCCCTGGAGTACCTGGGCAAGAACGCGTTCTTCAACATGTTTGCCGGCTTCGAGAGCCGCGACAAGGCGTGGCTGCGCATGAACCTGAACGACATGCACTACGGCGGCTGGACGATGATCGCCACCAGCGGCTCGCCGATCGAGGCCCTGCGCCGGGCCCTCGACGACGCCGCCAAGGGCCGCATCGATCCGAACAACTCCGTGGCGTGCGTCGGCGGCCTCGACGCCGTGAGCGAGGGCGTCCACCACACGCACCAGGGCACGTACCCCGGCCGCATCGTCATCTATCCGCAGATCGAAATGCCGCTGACGCCGGTCGAGAAGCTGACGCCCGACGGCCGCTGGACGAACGACGCCGAAGAGGCGCTCCTGGAGGAGCGGCTGAAGTTCTGACCGCGGCGCCAACTGGCCGCTCCAGGGCACCCACA
>PMZT01000165.1 GCA_003170085.1 Planctomycetia bacterium
TTGTTGAGGCGCCGGCTGAGGCGGCGGGGGCGGGGGGGGCGGCGGTTCAAACTGAGCCGGGTCATCTTCGGGGACCAGAAACCCACTGAAGAGATCCCCTTTAACCTGGACCGAGTCCTCCGCGCCGCCGGCGAGCCAGGGGGCCACGACGGGTATCGCCTGCCCCTCGGCCTCCAAGACCTTTCGCTTTACCAAGTCGCGCACGAACGGACACGCGGCTCTCTCCAGTTCAATCCGCAACGGCTTGTGGTGCAGCCACCACACGGCCGGCACGTGGATCAGCACGCGCAGGAGCGGCATACTGGCTTGAGGTGCCGCTTGGCGAGATTGCAACAGCAAGCCCCCAACGCCCGGCGGCGGAGCGAACGACGCCGGCACGGTGGACAAGTACCCGGCCACCGCGTCCGGCCAAGCCTTACGGTACGGTTCGCCGACGATAATCTGGAGAAGCTTCTCAACCCGGTCCATGAGGGCCATGAGGCCCGAGTCCGGCGTGTGGGGCGGCGGCGCGGGCTGTCCCATATTACCCGCCTCGTAGGTAAAGGCCTCACCGTCACCCACGGGATCGAAGCGGCGGTCGATCGCCCGGTCCAATTGGAAGCACAGCCATCCCCCCAGCCGCCAATCCTTCGTCTCGGTCGCCGCTTGCAGGGCCGCGGCCAACCCAGCCACGAGGTTTTTTCCGTGGAGTCCGGCGACAGTCCGCATCATCTCGTCGCGTGCCCCCGGCTGTTGCCCCTTCCAGAGCAACCGCACCACGGACATCGGCAGTGCGTAGGCCACCGGATGGGCCGAGGCAACCGCCGGGTCAATTTCACGACGATACTCCTCCACCTGCCGGGCGACAGGCTCGGCGAAGTGGAGTCTGCACGCCGCCTCCCAACAAAGCCGGCGAAACTCCTCCGGGTGCAGGCGCTGCAGTATCGTGGGGTGCGCCATCGCTCGCCTCAACCTCCCATCTGGCGGGTCATCCGTTCGGCAAGGTCAAGGAGGCGTCCGACCTCCTTGTGACAAAGGTCGATGCCTTTGCGCGGATCACGCCGGCTGGCCGCCCGGATTTTCGCCTCCACAAGCCGTTCGGGCACCAACCTGACATATCTTAGCCCGATCATGATGCAGAGCACGGCCAGGAGACAGGGCGCTGCCAACACCAT
This sequence comes from Planctomycetia bacterium, assembly GCA_003170085.1. GTDB lineage: Bacteria > Planctomycetota > Phycisphaerae > FEN-1346 > FEN-1346 > FEN-1346. The sequence continues at coordinate 1,155 of PMZT01000165.1, forward strand.
CATCCAACGACGCGGGGAAAGGCCGGCAAATCCGCCGGCACCCACGCATCGGTTGAACATTTCCTGCTCGGCCTTCTTGGTCAGGGTCTCGGCCTCGTTACGCAACTGCTCGGCGAGCTCGGCCACGAGTCTGCGCGTTCCCGGGAGAACGCCCGTGACGTTCGGATCCGCGCCGAGGACGGGTGCGGCCGCCGCCTGCTCCGGCGAAACCGGCCGCGAGGGCGATCCGGCCGCGGCCATCTCCAAGAGACCTTCGGACTGTTCAAGGAGCATGGGCAGATAGCCCAGAGCATCCAGGTAGTGTCCGGAGGCCGCCAGGCTGGTCCGCAACGATGTCGAGATCCCCTTTTGATAGGCCGCCCGCTCGCGCCGCGCCTCGAGGGTGCCCGCTCCGGCGCCCGGCTCGATCAGCGTGAGATCCCGGGCAACCGCAAGGGAGTCCTTGAGAACCCGTATCCCTTCCGAGAAGGCTCGCAGGTCGACCGTTACTTCCAGCGCATCCGCACAGTCGGACGGCACAACCTGCCACAGGACCAGGGCGATACCCCCCAGCGCCGCGATGCAACCAAGAATTCCGAGGTGGAAGAAAAAGGTTCCTGTCCTCATAAAGCGTCTCTCCTTCCGGGCCTTTCAGTAGCGCAGGCGGTACAGGCCGCTCGTCGTGCAAAACCACACGGCTCTCGGCTCGCAGAAAACGGCACGAATGGCATCGAACTCGATGGCCTCAAGGTGGCGTGTGGGTCGAGCCAGTCGGTTGCCGCGATCAAGGCACTTGACCAGAATGCCCCCGTCGCCTCCAGCGGCCTCGACCTGCCAATTGCAGGCCTCGTCCGTCAGGCTGATCCGGGTTTCCTGTTCCACCTTGCCCGGATTCCAAACCCACGTTTCACCCGTCAACGTGTAGAAACCTTCCCGTGCCAGAACTCTGGGCAGCGTGCCGGGGAGGAACCGCCCGGCATCGTAGAGATTGGCCGGTTTGCCGTCGGGCCGAGTGGCGCGCGGCTCGAGCCACTCCAGATCCAGCCCAGGCAACGTGTACCGGGCAACGCCCCCAGCCGTTGTCATCCAAAGGGCCCGGCCCTCAATACGAATGTCGCGAATAACGTCGAACGAGAACCGCCCATCGACAAAGATGGGCCAGTCGCGCACGTTCGGAGGCGACTTGTGGATCGATAGCTCCAACTTGCCTCCGCGGCGCCGCCAGCACCAGAACCCGTCGTTCGCGAGGACTTGAGCCGTGTTCCACCACGTGTCATCCGTGTCCTCGAGTACCCAGGCGGCCGCACTGTCTTCCCAGCGGAAGGCTCGACCCAGTGCGTCCACCCCATACAGTTTGCCCCGCACGGAGTGGACCAGGATATCCGCGGGGTCGAATGGGCCCGTGCGATCGCCCTCGCGGAAGTCAGCCAGCAGCCGTTCGTATGCCCCATCGGACGCCCGGATCTGAACGACCCCCGCCGGCGTCGCAAGGTAGCAGTGGTTGTCGTGCACCGCTATGCTGCGGACATCGTCGGCCAATAGCCGTCCTTTCCACAGGACCGGTCGGCTGTACGTTCCCACGACATTGCGATAACCCAGGCGGATGTTCCCTTGTTTGTCGTAGCGGACATCGACGTTCGGGATCCGGGCCACCAGCGTGTCGTCGAACTGCCTCGCGCCAGGATCGACGAACTGCCAAGTCCCGTCATCGCCGCCGGTGAATCTCCAGAACCGTCCGCTGCTGTCCGCCGCGTAGAGCGTCGGTGCCGCGGAGGGTGTCGGCGCGGCTGATGGGTCCACCCGCTTGATCAGCCTCCGAACTCCTCCGAGGATTACAGGCTGGTCGCCTTGGCGCCCCGCGCGATACCACTGCCGCACACCCCCCTTGGGCCTAACCCGGATGATGCCATCCGACGTACCCTGCCAGAGATCCTCCCCGTCGGCCAACAGGCACCCGATGGCATCTTCCGCGAACCGACCGTCGCTCAGGCGACTGTACGGATCGGGCGCCACATCCGTCCACTCCTGGGTAGCCGTGATGGCCAGGCGCGACCCACTACGGGACCAGTTCCAGCGGTCGGTTTGGATCAGGGTCTTTGAGGGCTTCGCGTCGGGCGCGCGCGACCAGACACCGTCGCTGGCGCGAACCATCACGCCACCCGGCCCCAGGGCGGTGACCGCGGCACCCTCGACCGACACATCCGCGAGGTCCGTTCGGTCGCTAAGCCAAAGCGCCTCCATCTTCGGGGGCGAGGCCGCGGCATCAAAGCAAACCACGCCGCCCGCCGAGGCCACGTAGAGCGACTTGCCGCCGGCGGCAATCGCCCGCCAGGCATCGTGGGCGAAACGCCCGTCTTCAATGCGAACCGGGACGCCCCGCCAAGTGATCGCCGATTTCTCGATTCGCCACGTCGCGTCGCAGAAAAGGCTCTTGACGTTTGCCTCGGCGGCTGCCATCGCGTCAGGCGCCGCAGCCTCGGCGCTAAGGCCCCCGGCAGGAGTGAGCCGAAGGCGCAGCAGCCCGTCGCTCTTGCGCGCCAGGGGCTGGTCCGTTGCGCGATCCGTCCACACCGCCGAGCACGGCTTGCCGTCGGCCGCCAACGACCCCGTCACAGCGTGGTTGGCCGGATTCACGACCATCAGACCGGCCTCGGTGCCGAGGACCGCCCCCTCCGGACGCATGGCGGCGTCGAGCAGCACGTCGCTGGTAAACCGCCCGTCAACCCACGCCACGGGCATCCAGGTGTCACCCCTCTTCTGTGCGATCCGGGCCTTGCCGTCCGAGGGACGCGTCCACTGCCAGAACGGATCCTTCAGAAGCGAGGCGTCCTTCTCGGCAAGCGCCGCGATGATCTGCTCGCTGGGCTGCCATGTTCCCGCATCGAACGTGAATCCTTTTCCGCCCGCGACAGCCACAACGCGACCATCGAGCCTCTCGAGCCACTCGGGAGCCTTCTTGCCGAACTGGCCGACCGCGTAGGCCTCGCCGAAACGGTCGTCCGGCTTGAAGTGCGAGACGCCCATGGCGTGGCCGGTCCACCATCCGCCGGCGCCATCGGCCGCCAGCGTCGTCGGCCGCAGCCACGCGAATCCTTCCTGCAAAGGCAGCGGTGGGAGCGACACGAATTCTTTTCCGTCGAAGCTGACTTCCACGGCCGCGGCGCTCCCGGCCTGGCTGCCTGCCGCGACACGCCATCGTGCCGATTGCGCTATAAGAGGATCGCTCGCGCGAGACCGCTCGACGCCTTTCCATTGGCCGTCGCCGGTAAGTTCCAGGACCTCCTCGTCGCCCACCACGGCCAGGCACGCCGGCCGGTCTCGTGGGCTGACGAATCGCGTTTTGGCGACCTGAGCCGGTGAAAGCGGGCGGACGGCGGTCGGGACGCCCTGGCCCTCGCGTGGTAACGCCCATAAACCAACCGGGGACAGCACGGCCAGCCCCGTTCCGACCGGCATGGCGTCGAGGGCTTGCTGGAAATCAAATCGCCCGTCCTCCGTCAATCGGACCGGCACCGGTTCGCCACCGGACGTGGCCAGACTAAAGGCCAGGCTCCTGCCGCCGCCGGCATCGGGAACCACTTTCACTTGCAACCCGCCGAGATGATAGGTCTCGCCCGCCTGGTACGGCGGCTGCGGCGCCGGCGTCCACTGCTTGCCATCGCAGGCAAATGCGCCGGCGGAAGTTTCCGCGTAGAGCTTGCCTTCAAAAACCTTGAAGCAGGTCGTCGGGCTGAATTCCTGCCGCTGATCGGCCGCCAACAGCTTGAGTGTCGCCGGATCAACCCATTGGAGTCCGGCCCGCGTCACCAGCCAGAGGCCGGCCGGCGTCGGCACCGCGTCGAGAATGAGGTCGGCATCGAAAGCTCCCGCGTCGGTCAGTCGCACGTTAAGCGACGTGCCGTCGGCGGCCGCCCGGCGGATGAGCGGCGCCGCACCGGGGGCCTGCGACCACCGGACGGGTCCCTCGCCGCACAGGGTCTGCTGCTCGCCCCTCGTCCGCTCGTCCAAGGCTCCGATGGCCTGGAATTTGTCTGTCGCCACATCGTAGCGGCTCCAGCGCTTGTCGTCGCCGAAGCGAGCCCAGAGAGTGCCTTCGGCGGTGCGGAAGAGTTTTTCCACCTTGCCAAACTCGCCGCCCTCGGGCAACGCTCCGCCCCCGTGGCGGGACAGGGGCGCACCGACTGCCGCGCGATGCAGAAACCATCCGCGCGTCACTGCGTAGACACCCCCCTTGCCATCGTCCGTAAAGGCGACGACCTCGTCAGTCCGCATGCCGCCCGCACGACTGAAGCCCAGGTCGACCCAGGAGCCACCGAAAAATATCTCGACGACCTCCTCGGTTCCGCCCGTCCGCACCCGCCACTGCGGGCCCTCGTACAATGTCCGGGCAAGGGCGGCGGTGTCCAGGCCGTCCGCGCCTGCCGCCGTACCGTCGGGGCGCAGGGTCACCCACTCGCCGCGCCCATTGCCGACAACCGTCCGATCGGCGAGTTGCCTGGCCAGGACCGACGACGTGGTGTCGGCGCCGCTGACCCCGAGCGATCGGGGCCGGCGGCGTTCCTTGTCCGGGCCGCAGGCAACCAAACCGCCCTGCGTCACCAGCCAGACAATCTGTCCTGTGACCGCCAGATCGCGAACCTGGTCCCGGTCAAAACGGGCGGCGGCCAAGTCAAACCGCCAAGACTCCCCAGGCTCCCCGTCCGCCGAGGCCAGCCGGAACCCATCCGTATCCGCTGTGACCGTCCATTTACGACCGAGCCACGCCAGCGGCGGCGTCTCCTCAAAAGAAGGTTCCTCGGCCAGAATACCGACATCCGCGAGTTCCCACTGCCCGTCCTCGCCCAGGCACTGCACTTCACCGGCGCCGGTCTGCGCATAGAGCAACCCGCCGGCGGTCGCGAAACGCCGAACGCCTTTCGGCGATTCGGAAGGAGCCGCGGCCCAGGCCCGCGACGCCGGATCGTAGACCTGTATCGCCCCACCTTCAAAGGCAACCAGGAGCCGATCAGCGGCCGCGCCGATCGCCACGGGCTGATCGCCGCGCTTGCAGGCGGCCGCGGCGCCCACGAGCATCCGCACGTTGTCGGCCTGGCGGACGAGGACCTGACCCCTGCGGTCCAAGTAGGCCAAGAGTCCCTTGCTTGAACCGATCGCCAGTCTGGTCACATCGGTAAGGATCGGTGCGGGGGCCGCCGTGGGCCGGCCCAGTTGAAGGGCCACTTGGCCGCACGAGCCATCGGCCGCCAGTGTGAACACGGCGTCCCCTGCGTCGACCATCTGTGTCGCGGCCGGGCCGACAGTTGCCCAGCGCCCTTCCTCGGCATCGTAAGCCCAAAGGGCTTTCTCATCCGAAAGGAGAAGAGTCCCCTTGCCATCGGCCGCACGCAGAGAGGCGGCCGCGGAGATCGAGCCGATCCGGGTCTGCGGCCGCCACGGACCCAGCAGGGTGTCAATCCGGCGGCCGGGCCGACTCTGAATGAGGCGAAAGTCCGATGTGACCGCCATGACCGCCTCACCGGCGACACAGGCGTTACCCACGGTCCGTCCGTCCTCGCCTTCGTCAACGAATTGGCCGCGGTCTTGCCGGAGCAAGCGGCCCTCTGTATTCCGCGCCCAAAGATAGGCGCCGTCCATCGAAGCGGTCTTCAGAAGTTGCTCGACGTGCGTAAGGCCCATGCGTTGCCACTCGCGCCGGTCAGGATGATACGTGGCGAGGGATCCGTCGCGGAAGGCCACGTAGTAGAGGTCGTTGAAGTACTGGACCGAGGCGAGTTCCCTCGGCCCGCCCTGCGCGAGGCCGACCGGCGCCAGGACGGTTTGGATCTGCCCGTCGGCGGCGACCGTGACGACCTTGCCCGCGGTCGTGACGGCCCAGGCCTGCGCGGCGCCCTCGCCGGTCAGGCAGGCGCGTAATACCGGGTCGGGCAACGCGCGCGTCCACCGCATGGCCTCCTCATCAAGGCGGCACAAGGCCAAGCCCGCGTGGCCGGCCTCCTCGGCCAGGAGCCACGGGTGGCGGACCTTCGGCGTATGAAGCAGGCGCGCCGCCCGGCCCGTGCCCCCAATCGGTTTCCACTGTGTCAGGTCTGCGGCAACCAGGGCTGTCCCTGCCTCCGTCGCCACGTAGAGCCGGTCATCGGAAACGAGGGCGTCGATTAGACGACCGCGCAATTCCTTCGGGCCTTCGGAAGGCAGCACCGCGCGGACACTCCCGGCCGCGTCATGAACCTCAACGCCGCCACTTCGGCCGATGACGGCCATCTGTTGCCCGGACACGCCGAGGCGCCGAACGCCGCTCCGCGCGGGGTTCCATGCGTCGGCGCCTTGGGTGGACAGAAGGTCGCCGTTGGCGTCGAGCGCCCACAGGGCACCGGCGGCCTCCGTCAGCTCAACGACCGCCGTCACGGGTGCGGTCGCGCCCCCTCCCACCCGGGGCCTCTTCTGGGGGAGCCAGTGCTGGTCCTCCCAGCGAAACCGCCACAGGCCCTCGCGGGTGCCGACGAGCAGATCGTCGTCGTGGGCCAACCATACCGCCGACGGGCCGGCGGACGCCAACGGGTTCTCTCCGGCGGGTGTGAACGCGCACTTCCACTGGCGCCCGCCTGCCATGCGCCACACCGAACCGTCTTCCAAAAGCGCCACGCAGCCCTCGGCGGCGGGCACAAGAACCTTCACGCCGGCAGGTTGCGCGACGGCGGTCGGCTGGGTGTCGAAGACCCAGAGTCGACCCTCTGCCGTACGAATCCATACCTCGCTGCCCGTTGCGGCGAACTGGGCCGCCTGAACTTGCGGCCAGGGGTTCCAGTCGTGGGATAGCAAGTCATATGAGAACAGGGGTTTGCCGGATTCCGCCGCAAGAAGGGTCCGCCCGGTAGTCGCCACGAGGGAGACCTTGTCCGGGTCGAGCCCCTTCGCCGGCCGGCCGATAAGGACCGCGGGTTCCCCCCCGGCGCCCGTCAGCGCCAGCAGCCGCGACTGTTCATCGCAGGCAAGGAGCACCGGCGTTTGCGCCGACCCGCGGATCCACCGGACGGCCGCCGACAGCACGACCTTCGCGGGGGGCATTACCGTCTTGGGCGTCTTGTCAACGTAGTACACCGACCCGGAAGACAGCAGCCAGGTTCCCGTGGACGCGCACACGATCTGGTCAATGGGTTGCGGCCCGCCGACGGCCGTCCAGCGATGCCATGCGGGATCATAGACGTTCAGGCCCCGGTCGGCCGCCATCCACAGGCATCCGTCCGGACCGACGTCAACGGCCGTCAGGCGGGCCGGGTCACCCGCCATGACACCCCCTCCACCGAACAGGAAATCGCATGCCTTGCGGTTCATGTCAACATGAGCAAGGCCATCGGGCACCACCAGACACCACAGGCCGCCTTCCTGCCAGGCGAGGTCGCCTATCTTGCCCGTTGGGAGGCCGAGGTCTTTGGGCGTGTAGCGTCCGACCCACTCGCGGGACCCCGTATCGTAGATCCAAAGCGTGGCGGGATCGGCGGCAATAATCCGTTGACCTTGGGGTTCCAGGGCGGCAGTGACCAGGTCCGCCTGGTTCCCCCCAGCCGCACCGCCGCCCTGGGTTTTGAGCCACGGCTTGTCTTTACCCTCCGCGCGGAGGACGACGTCGAACGGGCCGTCCGCCGCCCGCTGCAAACCGGCCGCGACAAACCCCTCGCCCGGACCGACGACGGTAACGTTCTGCCCCTGGAGGCCGCTCTCGTGCCAGGCGGTTTCATCCCGCCCGATCGACCACACGCCATCGGATGAGGCGGTCCAGAGCAACTCGGAAGATTCTTTCGCCGCCGGAGCCACGGCCAGATCATTGATTTTCGCCTCACGCGGCATAGCGGGAAGCGACAGCCAGCCGCGCCGGGCGACGTCATAACGACCCACCCGATCCTTTGCCACGAGCCAGAGGGCCGTTTGGTCGGGGTTAGCCACGGCGGCACGGATATCGGCGTCTCCCACGTCCCGCCAGGAGCCTTCGGAGACGCAGACACGGGCGGCGCCATCGGACTGTAGCGTGCCGACACCCATGCCCTGCGTGCGATACCAGAGGCGGTCGCCGGCCCAGAGCACTTGCCGCACGTGAAGGCCCGCCAACCGCGCCGCGTCGCCATGGCGGACCCACTGGTCGTCATTAAACATACTGATACCGGCATCAGTGCCGAAATAGATCGTGCCATCCGCGGTGGCGACCGCATCGAAAACCGCGTTGCTGCCCAGCCCGCTGTTGTCCGTCGTATAGAAGCTGGTCCACTGGTGGGAGGTTCGGTCGTACTCTCCGACACCCGCCGAATCGGTCGTCAGCCAGACCGTGCCCCCGTGCTGGACAACCGCGGTCGGACGGGCCGGCTTCGGGCCGGCAAGCGCCTTGAACTGGTCCAGGCCGATCAGGACGTTCCACCGCCCCAGGTCGGGGCTGGCTCGGCAAAGGCCGTTGAGGCCGTCCTGGGTGCAGAGGAAGTAGAAGTTGCCCCCCGCGTCCGTCTCAACCGACAGGACATCATCGCGCAGAAGACGCCCACGGGTGTTCTGCCGGGTGTACTGGCGCCAGTAGTTGGCCTTCCTATCGAGCGTGTGAACGCCCCCGCCTCGCGTCGACAGGACGACGGCCGCGCGATCCGGCACGTCGACGGCATCGCTGATGACATGATCGTTATAGTGAGGTCCCCAGCGGTAGTCGGCGGTCTGAATCAGAGTTGACCGGGTTAGCAGGTGGATCGAGAGGCCGACCACAACGGCCAGGATCACAAGGGCGACGGGGATGAACCAGGCAAGCAGATGCGGGTGCCGGCCCAGGTTATCGCGGTAGCTCCACGAGGGCTTCTCGGGCACCTTGGTGGAAACGCCTTGTTCGCGGTCCAGCAGAATGGTGATCTGGCCGAGCCTGCAGCGCAAGGCCACCTCGGCATCTTCGCCCGGAGGCAACCCATTCTGCGTCGACGTGTTCGGTTCCACGGCCATGCCCCCCAAGCCAAGCGGCGGTCCACTCCTCGTGCCCGACCCCACCTTCCCCGAATAACAGTATCCCCCACGGAGCAAGTTGTCAAAAAGTATTTGGAATCGGCCCCCAGTCGCGAAGGAATGTATCCGCCGTCGTGGGTTCCCCGGACCGAACCGGCCGCCCGCCGCGCCGTTTTTCGGCACCAAATGATTGACAAGTTGCAGCGGCCGGTACAGAATAGCCATTATCAATGAGCCGGGTGGTTCTGTTCGCCCAGCCAGAGGCCCCGAGAGGAGCGCATATGGCAGCCAAGTCAAGCAAGCCCTTGCCGTCCGTGGACGTCGCCGTCACCATCCTGCAGCACGGCAATAGGATCCTGGCGGGATACAACTCCCAGTGGGGGGCTTTCTCGCTGCCAATGACGAAACGCCACGTATGGAAAGATCCAGACCTTCCGGACGGTCTGCGGGAGGAGACATGGGAAAACGCCGCCGTCCGTGCCGCCGCTGAGTGGATCGGCCGAACCACGCTGGCCGTGCCCCAACTCATCTGTGACAAAGAATTCGAATACAGACAGAGCGACCGTGACGGGCACTGGAAACGGTATTCGTTCAGGGTATTCAAACTGGCCGTCGAGTCCGAAGTACTTGGCGGCACGGAAGCCTACGAATGGTTGACGCCGGCGGAACTGGTCGATCCGAAGCGCCGCCCTGTTTCCGAGAGTGCCGTCTTCATTATTGCGGAACTTCGCCTTCAGAACCTTCTGTAGAGACCACGACCATTGGGTGAGCCACTCCTCAGACAGTCCACCGCCAGCGTGGCCTTGATCCGGCGCGTTGAGCAGGCCCGCACCCTTTGGCTGGCCCAATGGAACTCCCGGTGGAACCACTTCCACTTCGTCTCCGGCCACAAGTACCCGACCGAGTCCTTCCGTGAATGCCTGGTGCGCGAGCTGGGCGAAGAACTTGGACTGCGCGAGCAGACCGATTTCGTGATTTCCGACGAGGCACCGACCCCGATCGAATTCCAGGAATGGTCTCTCTCGGCACGGGCCGAAACCCGCTACGTCATGGAACTCTTCAACGTGGCCTTGTGTCCGACACCGGCCGTCGAGGCGATCGACCGCGATCCGTTGAACCGCTGGCTGACGGAGGCGGAAATCCGCCGGGGCGTCTCCGCCGACGGTCGCCCCGTGAGCCCGACCATGATACGCCTTCTGACGGAATCAGGCGCCTGGACTGGGGACGCCTGATTCGCCATCGCGGGCTGGGGTCGCGGCCGCGGACCCGGCGGGGTTCTTGTTCGTGTTAGGGCCCGATGTAAATCGGGGCCTGGCAAGAGGAGCACTTGACGAGGAAGGTCGATCGCGGCGCGGTCAGGTCGACGGGCTGACCGCAATCGGGGCAATTGCCCATCGCCTTTGTCACACCCTCGCTGTCGGTCATGCCGGACAATCGCGACGTGCGAGCCGCCGGCGCAACACTCGACCCGGGGCCGATGTAGGCGAGGGTGCGACAGGCGGGGCAACTGGCGTAGAAGGTCGAGCCGGCGGGGGGCAGAGGGAACTCCTTCCCGCATCGCGCGCACGGCAACTGGCGCGTCGCGGCCAAGGTGGCGGCCGGCCCCCCGGCGGTCGTCACCCACGACTGGGGCGCGGGCGGCGGCGTCTTGGCCTGGCTCGGCGAGATCACACCCAGCGAGACCGCCAGGACTTCCACGGCCCACCGCGCCAAGTCTTCCTGGAACCCCACGTCGTCGCACAGCCGCCGCGTCAGCCGAGCCACAAGGGCCAGGTCGGAACTCCCGGAACGGCCCGCCTCAAGGTCGGCGTGGATATGCTCCTTGATCGCCGTCAAGAGGGCAAGAACTTCGCGGCGGTGGTCCGGACAGCGATCCAGAAGGATGCCCGCCAGGCGTTTCGGCTCCTGCACCACGCCGCTGCCCAGCTCGCCGACCACGGCGAGAAATTGTTCGCGGACCACATCAGCCACGTGTCACCTCCGCCCGCCGCGGAAACCACCGCCCCTAGGGACTGATCTCCGCACTGGATTTCCCGAAGCCGATCTTGATTCCCGGATTGATCGGCACCGCCCGTTGGGGCGGGATGTCCTTGGCGGTCCCGTCCGGCATCACGGCCGACCACGGGGAGGCCGTCAAGTTCCGAATGCCCCATACCTGCGGATTATTAGGATTACGGACAACCTCGCCGATGACGGTCTCGCCATCGGGGGCGTAGGGGTCCACATGGCGACGGAGGATCTTGGCGGCGTCCCGGAGCAGCAGGTAGTTCTTGCCGCCCGGATGGACCACCATGAGTTTGGGCGGCAGCGCGACCGGCCGCCGACAATGCCAGCAGGTCAGGGCCGGGCTCGCTGGATCCCAGAGGTTATGGGCCTGGCACGCCGGACACGGGATGATGTTGTCCGCCAGTTGGAGGAACAGGCTTTCCCATCGGCTCTCGGAGACGCGGCTGGCGGGATTGACAAGCCCCGTCATAAAGGCCTCTAGAAAATACTCCTGGAGTACCCCGGGGCAGTAATTCCATCGTTTGCGGGCCGTCGCGTAGTCCGGATCGTTGGGCAACTCGTTGCGATTGTCGGTCGGATGAAAGACGAAGACCGGGGTCGTACCGTACACCTTCTTCTTGGCCGGGAGGTCCCACGCGCGGATTTCATATTCCATCTTGCCGTGCATCGGATGGTGCCAGACCCACAGGAGGAACAGGAAGACCGCCAGGGAATGCAGATCGGTCTCGGTGGACGGGGCGGCCTCTCCGCGGATCAGTTCGGGTGCCATGTACTCGATCGTGCCCCAGACCTGGCACTTCGACTGGCGGTTGACGCCGATGTTGTCGTTGTCGCAGATGAGGATTTCCCCGGATTGGGGGTCGAACAACAGATTGCCGGCAGAGATATCCCTGTAACAGTATCCCGTGCGATGCAGGGCCCGGTAACTTCGGCACATCTCGTGGCAGATGCGGCAGAGGGTCGCGAAGTTCGGCTGGACCTTCGGGTGCGCCCAGACGTATCCCAGTTCACAGAACCGTTTCGTGTCGATCCTACGCATCAGGTAACCGAACTGCCGGTTGCCGGGGACGGTCACGAGGTCCTCCGGCCAGACGAAACGGCGTCCGGCATCGCCCTGCGGCGGCCCGCGCTGCACGAGCAGCATGATGGCCGCCCGTTGCTCGTCCGTGGCCTGGGGCGGCTTGTACCACTTGATCACCTGTTCGCCGCCGGGGCCGTCCACCAGGTAGACCTCCCCCTGGGTTCCCTCCCCCAGGCGCTGCCTGACGGTCAAGCACTGTCGGAGGAGCTCGGCGTTGACTTGCTGACCGATCTGAAGCGACATCAACCCTCTCCTTCTCAGGCGAGGCCGTCCACCTGATTGCCGTCGGCAGGGCCGGCGGCGCGGGAACCGCCGCCGCCTTGATTGTCCGAGCATGCCTCGGGGGATGCAGGCGCCGGGGGGCCGGCCGCCACCACACGGTCTTCCGCGAGGGGAGCCACGACCTCAGCCCCGGCGGGCAGGCTCTCTGTCGCCGGCTTTGCCTGGCCGAGGATCACCATTGAAATCGTCACGTCGTCGCCGCTGCCCTGGGAGGAGCAACGTTCCAGAAACCCCGGCAACGACGCAACGACCTGAACCAGCGCCCCCGACAGGGCGCTCGCGGAAACCGAGCGGGCCAGTTTCTCCAGTCCGCCTTCGCGCATGGCGTTGCCGACGCCGTCCGACGCCAGAAGTAACAGTCCGCGCTCTTCATGGTCAAAGACGGCGGTGCGGAAGAGGCGCGGGGCATCCGGCATCGACAGCGAATCCGTCTCGCCGCCGACTTTCTGATCGTCCGCCGGCAAAGGCTGGGCCACCGAATCATCCGCCCTCAGGAACAGGACGTCGCCGTCGCCGATCTGTCCCACCAGCACGGATTGCGGACCGACGCAGGCCACCAGCAAGGTCGTACCGTAATGCCGAAAGAGGGAAGTATCGGCGTCCTGGGCCGGCGGAGCGGACTCGTTCCAGGCACCGGCGTCTTCCTGCACATAGCGGCGCCAGCGCCGGACCAGGAGTCGGCCAAAGTCGGCCTTGAACGCCCGGGTGACACCCGCCAGATCCTCCGCGTCCGCGTCTTCCGGCGCGCGCGGTGCGGCGCCAAAGAACAGAAGGGCCTGGAATTCCTCTGAGGCCGCCCGCACCGCCAGCGCCGCCCCGATGTGGCTGCGATCATACGCTGCGCCGCCGTGCCCATCGGCCACGGCCGTCACCAGATAGTCTGTGCCGGCCACCGACCAGGAGCACACCGCCAGCGCGTCTTGGCAGGGCATCTGAGTGCGGACATGGGACTGGCCTCGACGGCTACATCCGACCGCTGCGCAGGAACTGTTAGTCAGAAGGGCCACGGGTTCCCCCTGAACCGCCAAGCGGGTCAGAACACATCGGTCTCCCCGGTCACTTGGGGCGCCGGCGGTGGCGGATCCAACAAGACGTTTGCCCCATCGGCCTGGCCGGACTTGCTCTTGGTCATCGAGGAGGCGACCGAGGCGGACACGCTCGCCCACTTGATATAGTGGACCAGTTGCTCGGCGTTGGACGCCTGGAGGACCCCGATCCCCTCTTTGCGCAAACCCGGCGAGATGAACTTGCCGAGCGACTCCTCATCATACTGAGACTTGTCGCCGCCAATGCCGATCGCCAGGCGGACCGCCTTGGCGCCCCAGGGCAGGCGGTCCAGCGCCTCGATGGCCGACTGGTAGTCGCTCTCGGGATCAGTACAGTACCCGTCCGACAGGAGAATGCAGACGGGCGGAAACCCTCGTCGCGGCATCTTCTCGGTGTTCAGTTCGGTGGTCAGCAATCGTATCGCCTGGGCCGTGGCCGTGGACCCGCCTGCCGTCAACTCCGGCCACAGGAACTTGTCCAACGGGACGGCATCGGGCCCCACGTGCCAGGAAGCCGAGTCGGAGAACTTGATGCCCCGCATCATGATCTGGACTTCGGGATGGTTCTCCACCGCCCCGGGCAGATCGCGTTGCGTTGCCTCGCGAATCGCATGATTGACGGTTGCAATCTTCGCGCCGTCCATCGAGCCCGAACTGTCGACCACCCAGAAGAACTGGAGGGGTCGTTTGGCGATTTCACCTTCCGGCAGAGGTGTTTCAGCAGGCACGATAGGTCCCCTCTTTCCAAGCCCCCGAACGTTATGCCGCCACGGATCCTCGACCGGGATCCGGCACCGACATCGCCCGTGGCCACCCTTGTGTTCAGCGGTCCCAAGGATTCTTTAGCCTTGTTGGTTCACAATGTCAATAGGCTGCGATGGACGGACTGCGATGGACTGGGTGTGGCTGCAATTCGTGGCAGCCACACCCGCGTAATGGGCGCGGCCACAAATCAGTTGTTTTCGGCCGCCTTTGCGAGTAACTTCCTCGCAGAAAGGGAGGCACCATGCGAATTGCAAAGTGGCTGTGCGTTGTGATGGCGGCCCTCGTGTTGGCCGCGGGCTGCAAGAGTGAGGGACCGGGCGGCGGCAAGGCGGCCGGCGAGGGCAAGAAGATCACCCTTGCGTTCGTGACCAACAACACCTCGGACTTCTGGACCATCGCGCGGGCCGGTTGCAACAAGGCCGTCTCGGAACTCAAGGGCGTTGACTTGGAGTTCAAGCTGCCCGACGGCACGGCGGCCAACCAGAAACGGATCATGGATGACCTCGTTACGAAGGGTGTGGCCGGCATCGCCATCAGCCCGGTCGACCCGGCCAACCAGACGCTGGCGCTGAACGAAGTGGCGGCCCAGACGATCCTGATCTGCCACGACAGCGATGCCCCGACCAGCAACCGCGCGTGTTATCTCGGCACCGACAACGTTGCCGCCGGCCGCCAGGCGGGCGAACTCATCAAGCAGGCCCTCCCCGACGGCGGGAAGATCATGGGCTTCGTCGGCACGCTCGACGCCCAGAATGCCAAGGACCGGTGGAACGGCATCAAGGAAGTGCTGAAAGGCTCGAAGGTCGAGATCATCGATTGCCGCACCGACGACACCGATCGCGTCCGGGCCAAGGCCAATGTCCTCGACACGATCGTGAAGTACCCCGATGTTTCCTGCCTCGTAGGCCTGTGGAGCTACAACGGCCCGGCGATCCTGAACGCCGTGAAGGAGTCCGGCAAGGCGGGCAAGATCAAGATCGTGACCTTCGATGAAGAGGACGAGACGCTGCAGGGCGTCAAGGACGGCGCGATCTTCGCCACCGTCGTGCAGCAGCCGTACCAGTTCGGCTACCAGGCGATCAAGCTGATGGAGAAGGTTGCACGGGGCGATAAGTCGGCCATCCCGGCCTCCAAGCAGATCATCGTTCCGACGCTGGAAATCAAGCAGGACAGCGTCGCCGACTTCTGGGCCAACCTCAAGAAGCTCCGCGGGCGCAAGGAGTAACGGCCGGCCGTCGCAACCGGCCGAAGCCAGAGGGGTTATCGGGATAGTTTCTGAGTCCGAGGTGGCTGCGTGGCGGCGTTACTGGAACTGGAAGGGATCACGAAGCGTTTCCCCGGCGTGGTGGCGCTCAGCGGGGTGTCGCTTGAAGTCCAGCCCGGCGAGGTGGTCGGCCTGATCGGCGAGAACGGCGCCGGCAAGTCCACCCTCATGAACATCCTCGGCGGCGTGCACCAGGCCGACGCCGGCACGATCCGTTTCGCCGGCCAACCGGTGTCTATCCGGTCCGTGGCCGACGCCATTGCCCTGGGCATCGGTTTCATCCACCAGGAACTGAACGTCCTCGACAACCTCGACGTCGCCGGTAACATCTTCCTGGGCCGCGAGCCCCGCTGGGGCGGGCCGCTCAGGCTCCTCAACCGCCGCGAGATGTTCGCCCGGGCCGAAACCTACTTGAAGCGCCTGGGCCTGAACATCCCCGGCCACACGCTGCTCGGGGAACTCTCGATCGCGCAACAGCAGATGGTCGAGATCGCGAAGGCGCTGTCGCAGGACGCGCGGCTGATCATCATGGACGAGCCGACGAGTTCGCTCACGCTCTCCGAGACCGACCGCCTCCTGGCGACCGTCAAGGAGCTGCGGTCGCAGGGCGTCAGCATCATCTATATCTCGCATCGGCTGGCGGAGGTCTCCGAGCTTGCCGACCGCGTCGTGGTCCTCCGCGACGGCGGCAATGCGGGCAACCTGGCGCGCGCCGAGATCAGTCACCAGGCCATGGTGCGGCTCATGGTCGGCCGCGACCTCCAGGATTGGTACGTCCACGGCGCCGGCGTCCAGCAGCACGGGTACTTCCAGGTCCGGGGGCTGAGGACGCGAGCGAACCCCGCGCACACGATCAGTTTCGACGTGGGCAAGGGCGAGGTCCTTGGCTTCGCGGGGCTGGTCGGGGCAGGGCGGTCGGAGGTCGCGCAGGCGATCTTCGGCGTCGATGCCCCGCTGGCGGGCGAAGTGCTCCTCGAGGGCCGGCCCGTCCGCATCCGTCATTCCCGCGACGCCATTCGCGCCGGCATCTACCTGGTGCCCGAGGACCGCCGCAAGACGGGCCTCGTGACCGGGATGACCGTGCGCGAGAACATCACCCTGCCCGGCCTGTGGAGCTATACGGTGGCGGGCCTCATCCGCGGCGCAAAAGAAACGGCCGTGGCCCGCACCCAGTGCCAGGCCCTGCGCGTGAAGACCCCGTCGGTCGAGACGCAGGTCCTGAACCTGAGCGGCGGCAACCAGCAGAAAGTGGTCCTGGCGAAGTGGCTGGCCCTCACGCCCAAGGTGCTCATCTTCGACGAGCCGACGCGAGGGATCGACGTTGGCGCCAAGGCTGAGATCTACCGCCTTATCCGCGACCTGGCGGCCGGCGGCGTTGCCATCGTCATGATCTCGAGCGAGATGGAGGAGGTCCTTGGCGTCAGCGACCGCGTGGCCGTCATGCACGAGGGCTGCATCACCGGCATCCTCGACCGCAGCCAGTGCAGCGAGGAAGCGATCATGCGCCTGGCCGTGGGCCAATGCGAGGCAAGTGCGGTATCATGAAAAAAGAACTCGGCATCTTCGTGATCCTGGTCGTTCTGTGCGCGGTGGTGGCGATCCTCAATCCGCGGTTCCTCAGCGGGGCGAACCTCCAGAACCAGGCCCGCCTCATCGGCATGTACGGCATCTTCAGCATCGGCATGGGGCTTGTCATCATCACCGGCGGCATCGACCTCTCGGTCGGCTCGGTCTTTGCCCTCCAGGGCGTCCTGCTGGCGATCATGCTGAAGGGCGAGGTGTGGTACCTGCCGCCGCAGTTCGTGTGCAACCTGATCAACCAGTTGCCGGGAGTTGCCGTGTCGCCGGTCGTCATGGACTGGCCGTGGCCGTGGCCGCTGGCGGTGACGGCGATCGTCCTCGGCACCATGGCCGTCGGCGGGATGTACGGGTTCCTGATCACGCGCGTGCGCCTCCAGCCCTTCATCGTGACGCTGTGCGGCCTGCTCGTTTACCGGGGCCTGGCGCGGTTCATCGCCGACGACGAGGCCAAGGGCTTCGGCAACGAGGGGTTCGGCATCCTGAGGGAACTGGCCACCGGCACGGTCTTCGGCGTTCCGATGCCGTTCGTCGTCCTGGTGGTCATTGCCGTCATCATGTGGGTGGTGCTGCACCGCTCGGTGTACGGGCGGCACCTGTTCGCGGTCGGCCGCAACGAGGACGCCGCGCGATACTCCGGCATCAACAGCCGCCGCGTCATCGCCAGCGTGTACGTGGTGTCGGCGGCGCTGACGGCCATCGCGGGCATCCTCATCGCCTTCTACACGAATTCCATTTCGCCGTCCGGACACGGCAATTTTTACGAGCTCTACGCCATTGCGGGGGCCGTTCTGGGGGGCTGCAGCTTCCGCGGGGGCGAAGGGTCGGTCATCGGCATCGTCATCGGCACGGCGCTCCTCCAGGTGCTGCAGAACCTCGTGAACCTGCTGGGGATACCGTCGTCGCTCAACTTCGCCGTCATGGGCGCCGTTATCCTGGTTGGCGTCCTCGTGGACCAGATCCTGATGCAGCGGCGGCAGCGGCGCCTCGCGAAGGTCTGAAATCTCAGATCTGAAATCTCAGATCT
>PMZT01000216.1 GCA_003170085.1 Planctomycetia bacterium
CACGTGCTGGGGCAGGGCCAAACCCCGCCGTCGCAGAAACTCAACATCGCGGGGATTGGCGTTGGCGGCATGGGATCGGGCGACGTTGCCTCGTGCGCGCAGGCCGGCGAGAATATCGTCGCCCTCTGCGATCCCGACCGGAACCACCTGGCCGACAACGCCAAGAAGTACCCCGGCGCCAAGCTCTATACGGATTTTCGCAAGATGCTCGACACGCAGAAGGACATTGACGCAGTGACCATCGCCACACCCGACCACGCGCATGCCGTTGCCACAGCCATGGCCATGAAGCTGGGCAAGCACGTCTACTGCGAGAAGCCCCTGACCTGGTCGGTCGCCGAGGCCCGCGAGATGACGAAGGTGGCGGCCGAGAAGAAACTCGCCACGCAGATGGGCAACATGGGCCACGCCAACCAGGGCAACCGCCGCATCGTCGAATGGGTGCGGTCGGGCGCCATCGGCACCATCAAGGAAATCCATACCTGGACGAACCGGCCCATCTGGCCGCAGGGCAAGATGGGGCCGTTCAAGACCGCCGAGCCGCCGGCCGGCTTCAACTGGGACGCCTGGATCGGCGTTGCCCCGATGAAGCCGTACTTCGTGAAGGACGACGGCAAGAGCCCGGTGCATCCGTTCGCGTGGCGCGGCTGGTTCGATTACGGCTGCGGCGCGGTCGGCGACATGGGTTGTCACACGTGGGACAGCCTGTGGTGGTCGATGGACCCGCGGGCGCCGCTGTCGGCCGAGCCGATCAAGGTGGTGGACCTCGGCACCGACACGTTCCCGAAACAGATGATCGTGAAGTGGGAGTTCGGTCCGAGCGCCGCGGATTCGGTGTTCAAGCGGCCCGAGTTCACGGCGTACTGGTACGAGGGCGGCCTGAAGCCCGATGTGCCGGAAGAGATCACGAACGATCCGACGCGCGAGAAGAAAGTCCTGCCGAACTCCGGCAACCTGTACATCGGCACCAAGGGCAAGATCCTCGTCGAAGGCGACTACGGCGACAGCCCGAAGCTCATCCCGCAGGCCAAGATGGACGAGTTCAAGGCCGGCGACATGCAGAAGATCGAGAAGATTCCGGCGTCGCCCGGCCACCGCGACGAGCTCCTGAAGGCGATCCGCGGCGAAGAGGCGTGGGACTTCCCGAAGTCGAACTTCATGTACGCCGGTCCGCTCGTCGAGGCCATGAACCTGGCGAACGTGTCGGTCCGCGTCGGCAAGAAGCTTACCTGGGATCCGAAGAACCTGAAGTGCCCGGGCTGCCCCGAGGCCGACCCGCTTATCAAGCGCGAGTACCGCAAGGGGTGGTGGAACATCTAACTGCAAGAGCACGATGCTGTGAGCTTTCGAGACCGTGGCGGCCGTTGTGGTCGCCACGGTTTTTTGTACGCCGGGCATGTTAGGCAGCTTGGAGGTGCAAGTCCTCCGCCCAACCTGATGGGGGTGAAGGGCAAGCGACTCGCAAGGGCGGCGTCGCGAGGCGTTCTGACCGTGCGGCAGAAGTCGGCAGAGGGCGCAGTAGTTCGCGGCGTCGGAAGGACTAGCGAGACACCGCAGGCCGAAAGACGCGGCAACGGATGCGGACCCGTACGCACGGTGGTGTGGCAGGGACAGCCCGCGAGGGCTTACCTATGCCAATTTATTACGACAGCCTTATTACGACAACGCGGCTTCTTAGGTTTTGCGCGGCGGGTCTCCGCACCCGCCGCGCCGGCTGGCGAGTGCGACGCCCGGGGGGGGCGCACGGCTTGGCCGAAACGGCGCCCCGCGGCACGGCTTCTGAAGGGTTACCCGCGCAGCCGCAGGAAGAACCGCATGCGGCTGGAAAGGTCCATCGCTTCGTAGCGGCACATCTCGTGGCAGCAGAAGCAGGAGATGCACTTCTTGTAGTCGATCAGGGGCCCGGAGTCGGCCATCACGATCGCCGCCACCGGGCACGCCTTGACGCATGACCCGCACTTGACGCACTTCGCGTGTCGCACGATCGGTTGCTGGACCAGGACGTACGAGCCGATGCGGGCGATGAGCGTTCCCATGCCCATGCCGACGGGGGGGACCTTGAACTTCGGCAGGACCTCGAAGGGGCCGCTGATCTCGATGGCATCGAGGTCGTCGGGGCCCAGGCCGCGCTCTTCGGCGATGCGAAGGATGGGAATGCGGCGCGGCTCGAGGCCCATCATCGCCGCCATGACGGCGTCGAGGGCGACGGCGTTGTCGGAAGCAAGCACGCGGCCGACCTCGCGCAGTTGGCCGCCGCTGGGGCCCTGGCCCTCCATCGCCGTGACGGCATCGAGGAGGATGAAGTCCGGCCGGCGGACCTGGAACACGTCGACCACGGCCTCTGCAAAGGCCATCGGCCCCACGGCCACGCGGTGCAGCATCGTCTTCTCGCCGCCCACGAGGTGCCCGTAGGTGTTCTTCACGGCGCCCGTGATGGTCGTGGCCACGTGCGTCTTCATCTTCGGCAGACTGACGAGAAGATCGGCCTCGATGACCTCGCGCGAGAAGGCGAGGTCGTTGGCGAACCGCGACTTTACCGGCACCTTCACGGGCGACGCGCCGAGGTTGACGTAATGGCCCTCGGCGGCATCGAAGATCCCCGCCGTGCGGGCCGTCTGCTCGTTCGGGCCGTAGGCGAACATGCCGGAGTTGTCGCCGACCATGACGCGCGCCGCCCCACGGCGCTTCAGGGCGCGAACGGTGGCCCGCACGAGGCTCGGATGCGTGTTGATATGGCGTTCGGGCGCGACCGCCCCGAGGATGTTGGGCTTGACGAGGACCGTGCGGCCATTCACGGGTGGCGCGAACGCGTCGAAGGCCTGCTCGACCGCGGCCTCGATGTGTTCGTAATCGGTTTCGTAAATCGCGACGCGCGTCATGAGCGGCTACCTCACCACGAAATAGCCGTGGCCGACCATGTCGAAGACCTTTTCCTCGACGATCTGGAGGTCCGCGGCGGCGAACATCGCCCGCCAGCGCCCGGCCTCGACGATTACCTGGTTCGTCAGGTCGTGGTACAGGTGATGCTCGAGGAACGCGGTGGGCCGGCGGCGCAGTTTCTCGTGCGGCTGCTTGCAGAACTCGCCCACGTACAGGAGCGCCTTGGGAAACCGGGCCCTCATCTGCTTGAACAGCCCCACGATCCGGGCCTCGCCCTGCGCCAGGTACTCATGGTACGTATCGACAGCCGTGATTGCGTCGATGTCCGGCCGTTCGCGGGCCATCGCATCGAGATCGAACATGTCGGCCTGGCGGACCGCGATGCGGCCGGCGTACGGCGACGCCGCGAGGACTTCCCGGGCGTACGCCACGGTCGGCGGGTCGATGTCGATGCCGATCGCCCGGAGGCCCGGCACCGCCTCGCAGGCGAAGAAGAGGAACGCGAGGTCGCCGCAGCCCAGGTCCAGCACCTGCCGCGCGCCGTGCCGGCGGAGCATGTCGACCATCACGGGGTAGGGCAGCGTGCGGCAAAGTTGCCCGCTGCCGCGCCCCACGTACTTGCCGAGGCGCTGGACGTCCTTCGGATACGTCGCGCCCTTGTTGAGGAGATCGCGCAGGCGCGCGAACACGGGGGCGTACGCGTACGTAAGCTCGAAGAAGCCGCGCGGCTCGTCCATCAGCCGGCGGAGCTTGGGAAGCACCGCGACCCGGCCGCCCTCGACGCGCACGAGGCTCAGGCCGTCCATGTAGCTCAGGATGCTTTCGAGGACGTGGCGGTCAAGCCGTCCGGCCGCAAGGAGGTCGTCGACGGTGACCGACTCGGCGGCCAGCAGGCGGTCGAGGGCGCCCGTCTCGAGAAGCGCCCACAGGCACGAGCACACGGCGTAGCCACGCACGTGAGGCAGGGCCTCGTCAAACCGCTTCTTGATGCGGATGGCCTTCGGCAGGCCGAGCAGCCGGATGATTTCGAGCGCCTGGTTCATTTCGGATTCTCCCCCTTCGGGCAGGCCTCGGACCCGCACGCGGCGGGGCCGGCCGCAAGGATCGATTCGTTGTAGCACGGGCGGACGACCTGGCCCGGCTCGACGGTGAGGAACCGGTCGGCGTCCCACTCGCCGTCGAGGCCGGCCTGGAGGAGCGCAAGGTCTCCGGCGACGGTGGCGAACGTCCAGCCCTTGTCGCGGCAGATTTCGCGGACCTTCTCTTCCAGCCCCAGGTGCCGGTCGAAATCGAACTCGATCAGGATGCCGTGCGTGTAGTGGTCTTCCCAGTGGCTCATGAACTCGGCCAGGTACTTCGCGTTCTCCTCGCCGTACTTCTTGACGAGTTCCTCGAAGTTGGCCTCTTTGTACAGGGGTCCGAGGCCGCTGTTCTGACGCGGCTCGATGCGCTCGCCGCGCTTCTCGTGGCACTCAAGCCACCCGCTCGAATACCAGTACGTGCCCGGCGACTCGGCGAACAACCTGGCGTACCGTTCCTTGGAGCCCAGGAGCAGCGTAATGCAATCGTGCGCCCGCGGGATGATCATGCGGAGCGGTCCCGCCCGGACGCCCGCGATGCTGTTGTTGCACAGGCCGTACCCCAGAAGCAGGGCGTCGAAACGGTCCGGCCCGGCGGCGTCGATGAGTTCCTGGAGGCGGCCGCGGCAAAGGTCGCTGTTATCGTGCAGGCCCTGCGGCAGGAGGGTGATGTCGGCTGCGTGGCGCGCACGGGCGGCGCACCAGTAAAGCTCTCGCGCGACGACTTCGCAGGCGACGACTTTTAGGCGCATCGGCAACTCGCTTGGAGGGTTCCGCATACCCGCGAGCCTGTGCCCGCGGCTCGGACGAACTCAGGCTTCGTCGGGCGGCGCGTAACAGCCGCGAATCGTGAACGATTTCTCGAAGTCCACCTGGTTCACGAGGAACTTATGCTTATATTGCTCGATCCGCTCGCCGCGCGAGGCAATCTCGCGACCGTCGAAGTGGTGCCACTCGCCCGCCGGGACCGTCTTGACGCGGATCGCGCGGAGCCGTCGGCTCGACCGCTTCGTCTCGTACTCGATATTAAGCGCGCGCAGGACCTTGTCAACGGCGGCCGCAAGTTCCACCGCGCGACCGGCGGGCAGGTCGCTCTCTTCCACAAGCAGGCTGTAGTACGGCACTTTGTCCCACGACGGAGCGAGGCAGTAGTTGTGGACCTCCAGGTGCAACAGATCGAGCGCGGTATTGACCGCCGAGACGACCTGGAACTCGGTGATCTTCTCGCCCGTCAGGTTCGCGATGTGCTGACCCTTGTTGAGGAACTCGATGATGGGGCAAAGCCCCATGCGGCCAACCACTTTGACGAGGTCGCCGATGTGGTACCGCACGAGGCCGCTGGGCGTCGTGATGATGATGAAGTACTTCCGGCCGATCTCGACCTCGTGCGCGAGGAGCGCTCGCGGCTGGGGCGCGTCGATCTCCTCCTCCGGCACGAACTCGAAGTACGTGCCGATGACCTCGAGGACGCCGGCGCTGCCGGGGGTCTGGACGGGAATCGAGAACCGCCCCTCGGAGGCAATGAGGCCGACGTCGCGGATCGGCGCATCGCCCCAGTACTCGGGCAACTCGCGCAGGTATAGGGTGAGCGTGCCGCCCTTCCACGTGTTGATGAGCGGAACGTCCCACGCGTCTTTCGGGTACAGGTGGCCGCTGGCGCGGATGCACGCCTCCAGCTCGCGAGCGCGGCGGCGCTGCGGCCGCAGGCGGGCCTCGAGGCTCCGTCGCACGTCGGGCTCGAACGCAAGGTCCTTGGCGAGCGTGCCGTCGGCCACGTCCCGCAGGAGCGACTCTTTGCGCTCGTCCATCGTCTTCGCCAGACTCAGGAGCGTGCTCGGGTTGGCCGTCATGGGCATCACCCGGCGTTCCTGGAGGCCCAGGCGGCAGGCGAGGTAGTACTTCGTAGCGGCGCTGCCGGCGCGCGAACCCTCCGGCGGCACCACGTACAATTGCCGCACCAGCGGATGCTGCACATACGCCGTGAAACCCGACATGGCCCCGGCGGGAATGCCCGACGGCGTCGTCTGCTCGTCCATGCGGCTGGCGAGCTGAAGAATCTTCGTGCCGAACGCGTCGTGGTGATCGTCCAGCGCGTGCACGCCCCACACGTGCCAGCCGTGGCGGTAGGTCTTGAGGATGAAGTCGGTCACGGGGATGTACTTGGGCGTGCCCGTGGTGCCGCTGGTCATGGCGAACATATGGATGCGCGTATCCGGTGGCAGCAACACGCCCTTTTCGCCCCGTTTCATGCGCTCGATGTACGGCTCGACGCGTTCGTAGCCGGCCACGGGCAGGGCCTTGCGCAGATCCTCGATCGTGCGGATGCGCGCCAGCCCGTAGTCGCGGCCGAAGTCGGTGTCGCGGACCAGATCCAGGAGGACCTCGAGCAGCCGCGCCTGGACCTCGGGCGTGCGCGCCAACTGCCGCTTCCAGCGGTACACCTGGTAATGCGCGTGGAGCTTCAGGGGTGCCCAGATCAGTCGCCGCAGCCGGATGCGCAGGGGGGTCTTCATGGCGCGCGTCCCCCGTTGGCCTGCGGCGCGGCCGGGACGTTGTCGCCGGCCAGGTACCGGTCGAAGAACTCCACGGTCTTCCGGGCGTAGGTGGCGGGGTCGGTGGCTGCGGCCTGGTTGTGCTTGGCGTTAGGGCAGATCCAGAGGTCTTTCGCCCCGGGCTTCATATCGTGAAGCACGCGGGCCTGCTCGGGCGGGACGTAGGTGTCGCGTTCGCCGTGAATGAACAGGACAGGCACGGTGTCGAGCCGGGTGAGCGACCGCCGCGTGCTCGGGAACCGGCAGCGGCCCTTGAGTTCGACATAGAACATGAGGAGCGCCCGGAAGAACT
Source organism: Planctomycetia bacterium (assembly GCA_003170085.1). Classification (GTDB taxonomy): domain Bacteria; phylum Planctomycetota; class Phycisphaerae; order FEN-1346; family FEN-1346; genus FEN-1346. Next base: position 6,804 of record PMZT01000216.1, read on the forward strand.
TGTACACCGAGAGCGTGCGGTCGGCCCGCGCGAGGTCGATCCGCACGAAAATCTGGACCCACCGTTTCATCAGCTCGTCGATGCTGAAGTCCGTCGAGAACATCCCGTCGGCCGCGAGGCATTGGATGGCCGGGTTGATCGCCGCCACGATGACGGCCGCGCTCGCCCCGCGGCTGATGCCGAGGATCCCCAGGCCGCGGTGATTGGCGTCGCGGCGGCTCTGGACGAACGCGACCGCCGCCTGGATATCATTGACGTCGTGGTTGGTCGGCCAGTGCCGCGCCTCGAAGTGCGGCGGCGTGAAGCTCCGGCCGTGCCCGCGGAAATCAAACGTGAACACCGTGTACCCCGCCCGGACGAGCGGCGCGGCGTACCGGCCGGCGCTCATCATGTCGCTGCCGAACTCGTGACAGAAGATGACGGTGCCGCGGTCCGGCAGGCCCGGCGGGCGGTCGATGAACATGCCGCGGAGGCTCCGGCCCTCGATACTGGGGAACGACACGATCTCGCCCGTCGGCGGCGTGTAGTCGTTCAGGTTTGCTGTAACGGGCAGGGGGGTGTCGAGGAAGAGGTTAATGGCGATGCGCAGGTACTTGGCCAGCAGGGCTATGGCGAGCACGACCGTCAGGACGATCGCCAGGATGACCAGCAGGGGCCAGTTCCAGGAATCGGCAGCGGGGGTCGCTTCGGAGGCGAGGCTTACTGCGGTCAGCATCGCCGGTACCATCGCCTGCCCTCCGCGTCACACCTTCCCCCGCGGCCGGCCGACTTACGGCACGAACCGGCGGACCACAAGGGCGTCGTTCTGGCCGCCGAATCCGAACGAGTTCGACAGGCACACCTCGACCTTGGCCTTGCGAGCGGCATTGGGCACGTAGTCCAGATCGCACTCGGGGTCGGGGTTTTCAAGGTTCATGGTGGGCGGCAGCACCTGGTCGCGGATCGCCATGACGCAGGTCATGAGTTCCGTGGCGCCGGCCGCCGCAATCAGGTGACCCAGCGTGCTCTTGACGCTTGAGATCGGCACCTGGTACGCCCGCGGGCCGAAAACGAGCTTCACCGACAGCGTCTCGACCTTGTCGTTCTCCAGCGTGCCCGTGCCATGGGCGCTGATGTAGTCAATTTGCTCCGGCCCGACACCCGCGTCGGCCAGGGCCATGCGCATCGCAACCGACGGGCCGCGGCCCTCGGGATGGATGTCGGTCATGCGATAGGCGTCGGCGCTCGAGCCGAAGCCCGTCAACTCGGCCCAGATCCGCGCGCCGCGGGCCTGGGCGTGACCGAGTTCTTCCAGCACCATGAGGGTCGAGCCTTCGCCCAGCACGAACCCCGCGCGGTCGCGATCGAACGGACGGCTCGCCCGCCACGGCTCATCCTTGTGGGCGACCGAGATGGCCGTCAGCAGGTTGAAGCCCGTGACGCCCAGCGGATGGATCATCGAATGCGTGCCGCCGGCCAGGACCGTGTCGGCCCGGTCGGTGCGGATGAGGTCCAGGGCCTCGCCGAGGGCCTGCGTGCTGGCGGCGCACGCCGTGAGGCACGAGAAGGTCGGGCCCGCGATGCCGTACTCGGCCGCCAGATGGTTGGCCGGCATGTTGGGCTCCTGCTCGAGCTCGGTCATGCCGTTGTACCGCGTGTACCCCATCTCGGCGAACTTCGCGGCGCTGACCTTGCCGTCAGGGCCGATGCCGTGAGCGATCGATTCGCACAGGGTGAAGAAATCGAGGACGCCTTCGCCGCTGCCCAGGTAAATGCCCGTCCGCTCCGGATCGTACGTACCGGGCGCGAGCTTCGCATCGTCGATCGCCATGCGGCCGGCGGCCATGGCGAACCGCACGTTGCGCCCGGCTTTCTCGAAGACCGAAACGTCGCGGACGTACCGGCCGAGATCGAACTCGCGCACCTGCGCCGCAAACGTGGTCGGGAAGGTGGAAGCCTCGAAGATCTCGATCGGCCGGATGCCGCTCTTGCCGGCAAGCAGGTTCCGCCACGTCTCCTCGACCGAAAGGCCGAGCGGCGTGACCGAGCCCATCCCCGTGATGACGATGCGTCGTTTCATTCGTTCCCTGCACCAGGCGGACGCTACGGCCCGCGTATCGTTCAACGATTCAGTTTAACCACCACCGCCGCAGCCTGGCCACCGATGGCGTTGGCCGTCACAAGCACCAGATCGCTCGTGAGCGCCACAGGCTTGCCTGACACGAAGTTCAGGCCCGCCTCGGTGTCGGGATGCGTGCAATTGACGATCGGCGGCACCTGGCCGTCCTTCAGGAAGAGCAGGGCGGCCGCCAGGTCCGCGAGGCCCGACGCCGCGCCCATGTTGCCCGTAACGCCCTTGGTGGCCGTGACCGGCACCTTGCGGGCCGCCGGACCGAGCGCCGCCACGAGGCCCGCCGACTCGCTACGATCCTGCGGCGTAAAGGCCGTGCCGTGGGCCACAATCGCCCCCAGCGCCGCCGGCTGCACGCCCGCCATCGCCAGGGCCTGGCGGACCGCGACGGCGACGGCGCGGCCGTCGGCGTCGACGGCGTTGATGCCGGCCGTTGTCTGGCCGGCGCCGGTGCCGAGGACCTCGCCGTAGATTCGCGCGCCGCGCTTTTCGGCCGCCTCGCGGGCCTCCAGCACGATGACGGCGGCGCCTTCGCCTGCCACCTGGCCCGTCCGCGTGACGTCAAACGGGCGGCAGGCGGTCGGCGGGTCGTCGTTGCACGTCGTCAGGCGGCCCACAAGATTATAACGCATCATGAGGACGGGGCTGATCCGGCTCTCGGCGCCGCCGGCGAGCATCCAGTCGGCCCAGCCGCGCTTGATGATCCGCGCGCACTCGTCGAGCGCCAGCAGGCCGCCGGCCTCGTTCGTCGTGAGCGAGTTGCTTGGGCCCTGGGCGTCCCACAGGATGCCCGTGTGGCAGGCATGCATGTTCGGCAGGTACTTGAGCAGCCACAGCGGGAACATTTTTGGAATGCCGCCCGAGCCCCAGCCTTTGAGCGAGAACTTGCCGTCGACGAACGAGGCGCGGGCCGGTTCGGCCAGGTCGTCGAGCTCCGTCGGAATGAAGCTGGTGCCGAAGACCATGCCCAGCCGCGCGTGATCGATTGTCGGGAGGACCGGCTCGTTGGCCTTCGCGTCGCCCAGCGGCAGGCCCGTATCGAGGATCGCGAGGTTGGCGGCGGCCACGGCCAACTGGATATCCACGGCCATGACCTTGGCCATCTTCTTGACGTAACGGGCCTGGTCCTTGCGGATGCCCGCCGTGGCGTCGAACTCGCGAATCTCACCGGCCACGCGGCTGGGGAAGGGGCCGGCGTCGAACCGGCTGACGGCCGTGACGGCCGAGCGGCCCGTGCGGACGGCCTCGGCCAGCGCCGAGGCGCTGTTGCCGGCCGGTGTGAGCACGCCAAGACCCGTGATGACGATGCGACGCCGCAACGGAACCTTCACGTCACGCGCCGCTTGGGCGGACGGTTTCAATTGGTTCAACTGGCGCATGCGGAGCATGCGAATGAAGTCTTCGTTAAACACGAAATTCTCGTCGCCGAGTTCCAGCGGCGCCCTCGACTGGTCGAGGTGGGCGTACATCATCGAGATCTCGGCCACGAGCTCGCCGTTCCTCGTGATTTTGCCCTCGATCGAGGCGCCTTCGGGCCGCACTTCGCCCATGACGTTGGCCTCGAAGCGAATCTGGTCGCCCGGCAGGACATGGCAATAGAACCTGGCCCGCGTGACCTTGGCCAGGACGACCTTCTCGCGGAAGTCGAAGGCCTCGCCCACGAGCACCCCGCCCGTCTGCGCCATGCCCTCGATCATGAGCGTCGCGGGATGCATCGGGTAGCCGGGGAAGTGGTCGTGTACGTGCTCCTCGGCCAGAGTGACGTTCTTGATGGAGACGGCGCGGCGGCCGCTCTCGAACTCGATGAATTTATCAATCCAGATCCAGCGCATCGAATCTCCGCTTCGCATCGGTTGCAGACAGGCAGGCGCCGCCACGGTAGGGGCGGGTCATGCCGGCGTCCGAGCCCGGACCGAAGGCTAGGCGCTGCCCAGCTTGGCTTGAACGTACTTGACGATCATGTCGACGGTGAAGAGGTCGGCGATGTCCTGCACGTTCGGGTTCTGCGAGAACGACGTGAGGTCGGCGTACGGCATCCGGGTCGTGAGCTCCTGGAGGCCTTTTTCCGTGAGCTTACCGCCCTGGACGAATTCCTCGCTCGACAGGATATTGTCGGGGAAGAGGTCGCCGCGCGGGATCTTGATGTTGAAGGCCTTCTCCAGGCGGAAGACGATATCCAGGTAGTCGATGCTCTCGGCCCCGAGGTCGGCGCCGATCCGGGCGGTCGGCACCACCTGGTCCTCGTCGACGCCAAGGGCATCTACCAGGGCTTCACGGACCTTCTCCATGATCTCGTCGTAAGTCAAAGCCATGTCGTCTGACCTCCCTCGCAAGATTTGTCCCTGAGTTCTTCGGTCCCCGCGGCGGGCGTTACAACCCCGTTCGGGCCGCCAGCGCCTGGGGTCCTCCCACCAGCCGGAACCGCCCTCTCCAGAACGCCCGGAGGCCCTCGTCGAGATCAGCCCGGCTGGGGTCCTCGTCGGCGATATTCAGATGCTCCAGCGTGAGGCGAGCCTGGACGGCCTGCTGGCCGTCGCACTCGCCCGTGGCCTTGAACTTGCTTGAGTCCGGCCCGATCTCGAGGGCCTCGACGGTCATCACCAACTGGCCGCCCGGCCGCACGAAGTTGCCATATCGCACGTTCTGGGCTTCGCGCAGCAGGATCAGGTTCTTCTCAAAATCGTTGCTCGCCCGGACCAGCCACGCCGCCGCCTGCACCAAGGCCTCCAGCATCATAACGCCCGGAAGCACCGGGTAGGCCGGGAAATGGTCGGCCAGGTACTCTTCCGCCAAGCTGAGGTTCTTGACCCCCACAATGCGCTTGGGCGGCTCCAACTCCAGAATGCGATCAACGAGATAGAATTTCATGGTGCTCTTGGCCCGTCATTGTATCGCGGTGCACCACAGGCACGCAAAGCCTTTTTGCGCCGTCCGCGTGTCGGCGCTCGGCAACAGCCGGGGCGGCGGAATCTAGCAGACCTCCACGGGGGATGCAAGCCAAAAAGCCCGCAGCCCCCAAGCCTACGCCCCTTCCTGGTGGGCCAGACGATTGAGGACCTCGATGCCCCGCGCGATCGTCTCGCGGCTGGCGGCATACGAAATGCGAAAATGTGTGTCCCGCTCGCTGAAGACGTTGCCCGGAATGATGAGCACGTTGTTCTCGATGGCCCGAGCGACGAACCGCGTGGCGTTTCCGCCCGGCGCCTCGGGGAAAATGTAGAACGCCCCGCCGGGCTTCTCAACGCGGAACCGTTCGCGCAGGCCGTCATAAATCATATTGCGCCGCTGGCGGAAATCCTCGATCCGCCCGGCCGTGTCGGTCTCGAACGCCACGGCGGCGCCCGCCTGAAGCGGGGCAGGGCCGCACACGAACGTGTACTGCTGGAGCATCGTCATCGCCTGGACGATCTCGGCCGGCCCGACCGCGTAGCCCAGCCGCCAGCCCGTCATCGCGTACGTCTTCGAGAAGCTGCGTAGCAGGATCACGCGGTCGTAGAGCGGCCAGGTGCTCGCGAACGCCCCGTCGTACACGAAGGCGTCGTAGCATTCGTCGGACATCACCAGGAGGCCGTGACGTTTTGCCACGGCGACCGCCGCCGCAAGATCCTCCGCCGACAGGACCGCGCCCGTGGGATTGCACGGGCTGTTGAGGATGATCATGCGGGTGCGCGGCGTGACGGCGGCCTCGAGCCGGTCGGCCCGCGGGCGGAAGTCCGGATACGTATCGACGAAGACGGGCTTCGCGCCGATCAGGTTGATGAGGTGCTTGTACATAACGAAATACGGATCGGGGACGATGACTTCGTCGCCCGGGTTGACCGTGGCCATGAGCGCCAGCAGGATGCCGCCCGAGGAGCCGGAAGTCACGAGGACCGGCCCGTCGAACCGGCCGAACTCGCGTTTCAGATTCGCCGCGATGACCTCGCGCAGCTCCGCGTCGCCCTGGGTCACGGTGTAGCGGTTGCGGCCCTTGCGGATGGCCTCGATGGCGCGGTCTTTGCACGGGTCAGGCACGTCGAAATCGGGCTGGCCGATGCTCAGATTGATCGGGTCTTTCATCCTGGCCGCAAGGTCAAAGACCTTCCGGATGCCGGAGGCGTCGATGTTCGACATGCGATCCGCGAGCAGGGAAGTCGGCTCAGTCATGGTGCGCTCCTTGCCTCGCAAAAGACGTCCAAAGTCGAAGGTCCAAGGTNNTGAAAGTGTCCTGTCAGCCACGTGAGAGACCCCTTGCGCGGTGCGGGTAATTCAGGCGACGTCGGCCGTCCCGATCACCACGACCGGCGTCCGCCGGGCGGGGGACCGACCCTTCCGCCCGGGCGTGCCGCCTGCCGGACCCGTGTGCAAGCACGCCCACGGGAAAGACGCCGTGGGCATGCCACTGGTCGTGATGAGAATTCGCCGAGCCTGCGAACTACTTGCCCTTGGAGCCGGCGCCCTTGGCAGGGGCCGCCTTGGCAGCCGGAGCCGCGCCCTTGGCCGGNNGCCGGAGCCGCGCCCTTGGCCGGAGCCGCGCCCTTGGCCGGAACTGCGCCCTTGGCCGCCGCTGCTGCCGGTGCGGCACCCTCGGCCGGGGCCGCTGCGCCCTCGGCGCCCTCCGCGGCCACCGCAGCCACCTTGATCTTCTTGGTCGTGACCTTGCGATGCGCCACTTTAGGCAGCCCAAACACGTCGGTCTCATCCGACGCCTTGCCGGCGTCCTTCAACATGGCGAAGCGCTCCGCGCGCGTCAGTACGTTCCGATGCCGGGCCAGCGCTCCATGACTTTTCAGACTCTTGTCCAGCGACATCCGTTCACTCCTTCACTCTGATCACGTACGCATCCTTGGCAACCGGTATGTGGGTTTCTTTTTCAAAGGCCGTCAGGGCCTTCTTGACCTGGGCAACCGCTTCGTCCGATTTCTTCGTGTCCGGGTACCGATCGCGGCTGTACAGCAGGTAGTAGCCGCTACGGGTTTCCAATTCAGTCTCGATGCCTTTCTTCGACAGGTACTCGCGCATCCGGTCGATCAGGGCCGGCTGCGACACCGCCACCTGCGCGATTCGCACGCGGTACTGCGGCCCGGTCGGCGGCGCCTTCTCCGCAACGCCCGCCTTTTCAGGCGGAGGCGGTGCCTTCTCGGTAGCGCTCGCCTTGCCGGCTACACCGGTCTTGTCGCCCGACCGCTCGGAAACCACATCGTTGATCAGCGGCTTTGCGGGCGGCGCAATCAGGCCGCCCGTGACGCCCTTGTCACGCACTTCCTGGAACGTCGGATGTTTCTCCGTCACCGGCAGGACTTCGCCGGGGAACCGACGGCCCAGGAAGAAACAGATCACGCACAGGCACGCGACCGCAATGCCGGCGACGGCCAGGTGATGATAGGCCAGCGTCACCTGCCCGCCCGACAGGGGCGACCGCACGGCACTCGCCATTGGCGCGGGTCGTGCCGGCGTGCTAACGGATTCCGCCCGCGACGCTCCCATCGTGGCCGGCGAAATCGTCGGCCCGGTCGGGGCCAACGGACGCCGGACCACCGGCGACGGCTTCGACGGGCCGTCGCCCTGCATCTGACCGCGGTCCTTGCGCAGAAGATCGAACAGTGACCGTTGCGACTTGTGTTTGGCCATAGACACGCCCCAGGGACGTTGGCTCTAGCCGAGCAAAGCGCCAACTATAGTGATTTGCCCGGGGGGCGTCAAGGCGCTAACCCGTCTTGTGCCCTCTTTGGGGTTGCCACGAGGGCCGGGCGAGCGCACAATGGCGTGGTTCCCCGTTACGGGGGCCGTCCTGAACGGCTCCGGGGCGGGTTTCAGGGAGAGGCGGGCGGCGGAGGAGGCGGCATGAAACGTCACTGGGCAGGCGGCCTGGCGCTGGCGGCATCGGTCCTCGTGGTGGCGGGCGCGGCGGCGCTGGCGGGCGTCATCAACAAGCCCGCCATCGACAAACCCGGCACCGACGCGCCCAAGACGCCGTTCACGCCGCAGACGGTCAAGCCGCTGGATACCACGCCGCCGGATTCCGGCCCCACGCTTCCCCCGGGCACCGCCAGGAAGTTCAAGCAGCCGCCGCCGGAGATCCGGGCCGTGCGCGGCAAGCTCACGCCGCCCGACCGAATCAAGGAGGCGTTCCTGTGGGAACGCGCGATGGACATCAAGGTGCCGATCAAGGTCGATCCGCAGACCGGCGCCTTCGAGGTCACCGGCCTGAAGATGGGCACGTGGGACATCGTGATCCGCACGCCGTGGGGCCGCCTCGAGGGCCTCGACATGGCCCCGAAGGTTTCGGAGTACGACATCCTGATCCCGCCCGAGTACCGCACGCCGGACCTGGGCCTCGACGCGGGCGGAACGCTCGGCGAGCAGGACGTGAAGGACATTCACCGCATCATCTACGAGGTCAAGCGGTACGAGAATAAGATCCGCGACCTCTACCTCAAGGGGACGAGCGACAAGGCCGTGGCCCTGATGGAACTTTGCATGGACGAGTCGTTCGTGGGCCAGAAGGGCGACGAGATCACTTGGCGCATCGAGCAGTGGTATTATGAAAAGAAGTACGACGCCTGGAACAGTTTCCGCGTGCGCTGCCTGTACCGGTTCCGCATCTCGAAGGCCGTGTGGCAGACGTGGGGCTGGCAGTTCGAGCCGGCCCTCGGCGGCTTCGACATCACGCCGGAATCCAAGGTGCCCGTTACCGTCGAGTTCACGGTTCCCGAGAAGCCGGTTCCCGAAAAGGGCCTCGTGGGCAACCAGTACCCGCCCGTCGAGAAGGGCCAGGTCAAAGAGCCGCCCCCGCAGGAGGAAGGCAAGTAGCGGGCGGCCCGTTACGGTTGAAGCAGCCGCCTGAGGGCACGCAGGTTCACGGGGTCCATCGGCCGGCCCTTGTCATCTTCCTTCGGCGTTTCAAGGATGAAGGGCAGGGCAGCCAGGGCGGGGTGATTCACGAGCACCCGGAAGGCCTCGCGGCCGAGTTTTCCGTGGCCGATGGCGGCGTGGCGGTCGAGGCCCGAGCCCAGCTCCGCCCGCGTATCGTTCGCGTGCACCACGAGCAACCGTTCCAGGCCCACCGCCTCATCCAACCGGCCGAGGGTGTCATCAACCGCTGCGCGCGTCCGCAGGTCGTACCCCGCGGCAAAGAGGTGGCAGGTGTCGATGGCCACGCCGAGCCAGAAATCCCCCGGCCGACCGGCCGCTACGGCATCGCCCGGATTGCACGTCTTGATCAGGTACGCCAGGTGTTCGAACCGGCCGCACAGCGACGACCCTGCGCCGGCCGAGGTCTCGAGGAGGATGCGGCAGCGCCGGCCGGGCCGCTCGGCGTGGAGCCACTCGAGGGCCAGGGCGATCCGCGTCAGGCCTGCGGCTACGCCGCTCCCCATGTGGGCGCCCGGATGAAACACGAGGCAGTCGAGGCCCAGCCGCTCCGAGCGGTCCCACTCTTCGAGGATGCAGCGGCGCGACTGCTCGTAGAGCGCCTCATCGGGGCTGGCAAGGTTCAGCAGGTATGTGGCGTGGCCCACGAGCGGCCGCAGGCCGGCCTCGCGCGCCGCAGTGCGGAACCGCTCGACGCTCTCGTCGGCGAGGGGCATGAAGGCCCACCGCGTGGGCGACTTCAGGAAGATCTGGAGGCAATCGGCCCGGACCGCGCGGGCCCGCTCGACGGCCTGCTCGATGCCGCCGGCGATTGAAAAATGGGCTCCGAATCGGGGCATGACAAACCGTTTTGGACTTTGGACTCGGGGCGCGACCGTCAAGGCATCGGCGTTTTCGCATCGCGGCGGAGGCCCTCGGCCCGTTCGCGCAGCGCGTTCGCCTCCACCGGTTCCGCCTTTCTCAAGGCGAAGCGGAACTGATGGTCGTCATGCTTGATGCCCGGCACGACCGTCTCGGCGAACAGGTCCAGCGGGATCCACTCATAGTACGGGGCGCCGACCTTCGCCGTCGTCACCAGCATCTCGTAGCCGGCCGCTTCAAGGCGAACGCCGTACGTGCCGTACCACGTGAAGGGGACCGTCAGGGGCGTCTTGCCGACTTCCTGCTCATTGAGCCAGCAGACGGCGCCCTGCGGCTCGGAATCGATGGTGATGGTGCGCTGGACCTGGCCGTAGCACCCCGTGACAGCCAGGCCGGCCGCCAGCACTGCCCCCAGCAGGAGAAAACGTTTCATGGTCAGGTCCTCGTCTGCGAGTAAACTTCGGCGATGTCGGCCGCCAGGGTCCGGGTGTCGATCACAGCCACCGTGCACCGGCCCGAGAGCCATCCGCAGCACTCGCCCGGATTCACATAGAACCGGCCGTTAAGGTGCTCCGCCTTGGGTTCGTGCGTGTGTCCGCACACGACGATGTCGGCTGCCTCAATGTGTTCGCGGGTCAGGCGTTTTTCGTTATGCACCAGGCAGATCTTGCGGCCGTCGAGTTCGATGTGCCGCGGCCCGTCGGCCAGGTCCGGCAGGAGCTTCGCCAGCCCCTCGCGTTCGCCATCGCAATTGCCGAAGACGGCGTACATCGTCCGCCGGGCCTGAAGGAGCCGTTTCAGCGCGAACGGGGCGATGAAATCGCCGGCATGAAGCATCACTTCGACCCCCGCCACGTCGAAATGGCGCAGCGCAGCCCCGATGGCCGCGAGGTTGTCGTGCGTGTCGGAGATGACCCCGATCTTCATAACACCCCCGATTCCAGTTGTCCACTATAGGCAGGGCTTGGCGCGTGTGTCAAGGAAAAGCAATGCCTTATGATTTTCGCTTGTTGCGGCCGGAACCGTTTGAGAAAATATCAAGTCATCGGATTTCGCGTTACCTCTTGCGCCGCTTGCTTTAGTAAGGGGTGGACCCGGATTGGATGACGGGACCTGTGCCGCCGGCGGGATAGGCCACACGGGGGCATTTTTACTGGGGCCGTGCACTTGGAAGAGGAGACTCACCATGATGATCACAAGAACGCTATGTCTTGCCGCCAGTCTGGCCTGCCTGCTGGCCCTTGCTGCGCCGGTGCACGCGCAGGACAAGGACCTTGTGTGGGCCATGTCGCAGGCGCCGGCCGACGCGGGCGTGGTGGCGGGTGTCCGCAGCATCCAGGAGTTGGAGACGAGCCTGAAGGCGCTCGTCGGCCCCGATGCCGATGAGCTGGCCCTGACCAAAATGTTCGAGGAAGGCACGCCCCCTGGCGCCCTCGATGCGACCGGCCCGGCCGTTCTTGTCGTGATCGGCGGCGAGAAGGTCCATGCCATGGGCCTCATGCGTATCAAGGATGCCGCGAAGCTGGCCGGCCAGGCGGTCGAGGGGAACATCGTGAAGATCGAGCTTCCGCCCGCGGTGCTGCCGCCCGGTGCGCCGGAAGGCGCGCCCAAGCCGCCGGCTCGGGTGGTTTACGTTCTGAAAATGGAGCCGTGGGCGGTGATCTCGGAAGACCTGGAGGGCGTCAAGGCGTTTGCCGCGGCGACCGCGCGCCTGTCGAACCTCGCCCAGCAGCGGCAGGACATTGCGGCCCACCTGCTGTGGGTCTACCTGAACCCCAAGCCGCTGGCGGGCGCTGCCAAGTCGGCCCTCGCCGAGCAGCAGAAGGCGATGGCCGGGGCCGGCATGCCGGCTGCCCAGCCTAATGCGCTGAAGGTCATCGACTGGCTCGTCGGCCTGCTTGACCAGACGCAATCGATCGTCGTCAAGGGCAACTGTAAGCCCGAAGGCGTTACGCTGGTCGTGGATACCCAGATGGTCGAAGGCTCGCCGCTGGCCGGCATCGTTGCGGCCACCCTGCCGATCGAGAGCTTCAAGGGCGGCCTGCCTGCCGCCGACCGCCTGCTCGTGGCCGGCTGGCTCCGCGGCGATTGGAGCAAGGCCATGGCACCCGCCAAGACGCTCATCAAGCCGCTCATCGACGCGCTCTCCGCCAACTCCGACGAGGCCGCCCGCAAGAGCCTCGACCAGATGTGGTCGATGTACGACCAGTGGTCCGGCGTCATCGGCACCGATATGGCCTTCCAGATGGAAGCCGCGCCGGCCGGCCAGGGCCTCTACCGCATGGCCGAGACGTTTGCGGTCAAAGATCCCGTCCAGTACCGGCAACTTATGGCCAAGATGATGCCCGCGACGAAGGACCTCATGAGGATCCTCATGGCCCAGATGGGGAACATGCCGGGCGGGCCGCAGATCAAGATGGAATCGGATTACAAGGAGAACGCCGAGACGATCGAGGGCCTGCCGATCGACCTCATGCACATGAAGATCGACATGCAGTTGCCGCCCGACGCGCCGCCCCAGGCCCGCGCCCAGATGAAGTCCATGATGGACGCCATGTACGGCCCCGAAGGAATAACCATGCGCATGGCCCTTGTCGAGAAGACGGCGATCGTGGCGATGGGCGGCCAGGAGCAGATGGCCCGGGCGATCAAGGCGGCGCGCGGCCAGGCGCCGGGCCTCTCGGCGGACCCGAAAGTAACGGCCGCCGTGGCCCGGATGCCCAAGGGCGCCTGCGGCGCCACGGTCATTTCGGCGTCCAATTACATCTATATGACGATGAGCATGATGGACCGGATGATGTTCGAATCGGCCCCGCCCCCGGTCAAGGCGGCTGCCCAGACGGCGGCCGTTCCGCCGCTGGTCGCCCCCGTGGTCAAGGAGTTCACGACCGCCGCCGCGACGGTCGACGGGCGGAGGCTTCGCCTCTCGATCGATCTGCCGAAGTCCGACGTCCAGGGCGCCGTCACCGCCGCCAAGCAGGGCGCGGAACGCATGCAGTGGTACATGCGCGAGATGCAGCAGTTGCAGATGAAACAGCAGGGCGGCCCGGCGGGCGCTTCGCCGCAGGGCGGGCCGGCGCCCTCCCCCGCACCCGCGAAGTGACGGGCCTGATCCGCACGATTAGTATGACAGCGCCAGATCCCAACTGAGCGCGGCGGGTCTCCGCACCCGCCGCGCAAATCCTTGAAAGTAGCGCTGTCATATTAGCGCGGCACGATGAAACGCAAGCGGTCGCCGTGGCGACCGCTTGTTATTTGCCTCCGGGTTGCATGGCGTCGATCTCGCGCCAGACGCGGTCGACAGCCATCGCGTCCATCGTCCCGTCCGGCGACTGCACGATCCGGACGTGCGGCCCGCGGGGCGCCCAGAGGCGCACATCGCTCGGCCCGAACAGGGCGACCGTGGGTGTGGCCCGGCCGCCGGCGTCCCGCACGGCCGCTGCCAGGTGCGTCACGCCGGAATCGTTTCCGAGGTAGAGATCGGCCTGCGACAGGATGCCCGCCACAAGGTCGAGGGGCAGGTTTGAGAACACGGTCCCCGCGAATCCGCAACCGGGCAGGTCCGTTTCCCCCGGCCTGCGGCGCTTGCCTGTTGCCCCTTCGCCGGCCAAGCCGCGCTCGATCTCGGCCGGCCCGAGAAGCCAGACGACCGCGCGGCCGCCATCGCCGCGCAGCCGCCGGGCGATTTCGGCAAAGCGATCCGCCGGCCAGTTCTTCTTTCGCGATCCGCTGCCGGGGTGGATGACCGCGTACGACCCGCGCACGCTGCGCGACTCCAGGAACCGCCGCGCCGCCTCCACGAGCGGCGGCGGCACGGGAACCTCCGGCGTGAGCGAGACGCGCGGCAGGTCGAGCCTTGCACTCGTCTCGCGGAAGACCCACGCGGGCGCCGGTTCCGTCCATCCGGCCGGGGGCAGGGGCTCCACGACGATCACGCGGGGGCCGCTCGCCTGCTCGGGCGGCTGACGCGGCGCGACGAAATCCACGACAAGCTCCGCCTCGGCCGCGGCCGCACGTGAGGCCGGCGAATCGAAGTCGCGGCACGCGTCCGCCAGGCCGGCGACCTGGGCAATGGCGGCCCGCTCGGGCCGGCCGATGAGCGTGATGTGGGCCGTCGGCCATTTCACGCGGATCGCGCGCAGCGTCGGCAGGATCTGCACGAGGTCTCCGAGGGCGCCCATGTGAATGACGGCGATGCGGTTCACGTTTCCGCCTTGAAGGCCGTGGCGATCCAGCCGCCGCCGAGCACGAGGTCGCCGCGGTAGAACACGACCGCCTGGCCGGGCGTGACGGCGGGCTGCGGCTGGTCGAACCGGACTTCGGCCCGGCTGCCGGCCGGCCCGTCGTCGAGCCGCGTGATCCACGCCGGCGCAGCCGTGTGGCGGTAGCGGATCTGCACCTCGGCGTCGAAGACCCGACGTGGCGGGCGGACCGGCTCCATCGGCACCGTTTCGTGCCAGACGATGCCCTCGGCCACAAGGCCCGACGACCGCAGCGCCTCGACCGGCCCGACGACCACGGCGGCGTCGGCCTCGCGGATGGCGATAACGTACAGCGGCCGCCCCGTTGCGATGCCCAGGCCGCGCCGCTGCCCGATCGTGAAGTTGACGATCCCCTGGTGCCGCCCGAGCTCGTGGCCCTCAAGGTCCAAGAGAGGCCCCGGCCGCACGAGTTCCGGTCGCCGCGCACGCACAAGCTCGGCCACGGTGCCGCGGACGAAGCAGACCTCCTGGCTCTCGGCCTTGTCGTGGACGGGCAGGCCCAGGTCGCGGGCGATGCGGCGGACGTCGGGCTTGGCCATCTCGCCCACCGGCAGGCGTATGCGCTCGAGCCGGGCGGGCGGGATCGCGAACAGGAAATACGACTGATCCTTGGCGCGGTCCAAGCCGCGCTTCAGCCGCCACGCGCCCGCCTCCCGCTCGACGCGGGCGTAATGGCCGGTGGCCACGAACGCGGCGCCCAGGGCGTCGGCGTACTCGAAGAGTCGGCCGAACTTGAGGTCGCGGTTGCACAGGACGCATGGGTTGGGCGTGCGGCCGCGCCCGTACTCCTCGCAAAACTGGTCGATGAGGCGTTCGAAGTCCGGCGCGAAATCGAGGACCGAGAAGGGCATGCCCAGCCTGAGCGCCACCCGCCGCGCGTCGGCCGAGTCATCGGGCGAGCAGCACCGGCGCGGGCCGCCCGGCGTGTCGGCGTCGGTCAGCCCGGCGCACATGAATACGCCCAGGGGCTGGTAGCCTTGCTCCTTGAGGAGCGCCGCCGCCACCGACGAATCCACGCCGCCCGACATCGCCACCACTATTTTTTCGCCTGCCATAGCCCACATTATAAGGAAAGGGAACGTGTTGGCCACGATAAGTCGGCGGCGGGCGGCCGGGCAGGAATATGGGGTGTCAGTATGCTGTCACAGGGGCCGCAAAGGCCGCGGAATTCTCTTTGCACGAGAATAAATCCGAGTGTACCATACTGACGGTTGGGATGCGCGAACCGAAGCAGGACTGGCCGCATGAGTCGAATCTGGCGCCAGGGGGTCATTCGGCCTGCAAGGAGAGCGGTCTCATGAGCACTTCCGCCAATCGTCGCAAGCATCAACGTTTCGATGTACCTTGCCGTCTGCGCATCCAACTCCCGAATGGCCGCGATTTCCGGACGCGCGCCGTGAACGTGAGCGATGGCGGGGCGTACTTCATCACCGACGAGGTGATCGAGGTCGGCCGCGAATTGACCGTCCGCCTGGCCGTGCCTCGCGATACCGCCAACACGTTCTTCCTCGAGCAGTTCGCGGCCAAGGCAGAGGTCATCCGCCGCGATCCGCTGGGCGAGGGCCAGGAGGGAGTCGGCGTGGCACTGAGGTTCCAGGAAGAACTCGTCCTTGACCTGCCTTGATATTGCGACACTCTAGTGCGAAGCGACTTTGCGCGGCGGGTCTCCGTACCCGCCGCGGCGGGCGCTTTTGCGTGGCCGTGCTTACGCCCAGAGGCGCACGGCCACCCAACATCGCCCGCCGCGGCGGGTAAACAGTGGCCGTGCCGCCCGGCGCACGTAACTGACCCCTTACCACGGGGCCTTGTATTCTCTTGCACGCGCGGGCTCGCGGCCTTATAAAAAGTTCTGGTGGGACCGTCATCCCTATCCTCGGCGTCTCGGATAACTCAATCTGGGAGGTCTACAGATGAGAATGCAATGCGTGTGGCTGGTCCTGGCGGCTTCGCTCCTGGTGGTCGGCTGCGGCCAGGGGATGGGTTTTATCGTCAAGCCGATCCCGGCGAAAGATGACCTGGTCGAGATGACCGTCTCGCACGACACGGGCCCATTCGTGTCGGAGAAGGTCGTCGTCATCGATGTGAGCGGCGTGCTTCTCAATAACCGCGACGAAGGTTTCTTCGGGGCCCGCGAGAATCCGGTCAGCCTCTTTGTCGAGAAGCTCGACAAGGCCCAGGAGGACCCCAACGTCCGCGCGGTGGTCCTGCGAATCAACTCGCCGGGCGGCGGGGTCACGGCCTCCGACCTCATGTACCGGCGGCTCATGGAGTTCAAGAAAGAACGCAAGGTGCCCGTGCTGGCCGTGATCGAGGACGTCGGCGCCAGCGGCGCCTACTACCTGGCGTGCGGGGCCGACGACATCATGGTCGCGCCCACCTCGGTGACCGGCTCGATCGGCGTGATCGTCCAGACGTTCAGCCTGTCGGGCACGATGGCCAAGCTCGGGATCGAAGCCAAGGCCATCATCTCGGGCCCCATGAAGGACATGGCCAGCCCCTTCAAGCCCTTGAGCGCCGACGACGAGAAGGTTCTCCAGGTGCTGGTCATGGAGTGTTACGGCCGCTTTGTCGACGTGGTGGCCGCCGGCCGGCCGCACCTCGGCCGCGACGCGGTCAAGGCCCTGGCCGACGGGCGCATCTACATCGGCACGCAGGCCGTGGCCAACGGGCTGGCCGACGGCCTGGGCGACGTGAAAGACGCCGTGGCCGAGGCCCGGAAGCGCAGCGGCGTGAAGGCCGCCAAGGTGGTCATGTACGATCGCCCGTGGGGCTACAGGGCCAACGTCTACAGCAGCGCCCCGATCGGAGGGATGCAGATCAATCTGCTGAACCTCTCGGTGCCGTCGCTCATGAGCTGGCTCGAGCCGCAGTTCCTGTACCTCTGGACCGGCGGCGCCGGCGGAAGGTCCTAGCGCGCCCGTAGCGCCACGCGGACGTGGAGAACGGCCCCACCGCGCCAAGTCTCAAGTTGCGCTGAAGTCTTAACCGCCCCGCTCGAACACCCTGCGGCCGCCCACCAGCGTCATCACCACGCGGCTGCGCACTTCCCATCCCGCAAACGGACAATTCCGCGCGCGTGAGGCGAACCGCGCCGGATCGATCGTCCACAGGGTCTCGGGGTCGATGACCGTTACGTCGGCCGGCGCGCCAGGGACCAGCGTTCCCGCGGCGATGCCCAGCACGCGAGCCGGGTTCGCCGTCAGGCGGGCCACGAGTTGCGGCCACGTGAGCAGGCCCGGTTCAACCAGCGCCCTTACGTAAACGGGCAGGGCCGATTCCATGCCGATCATCCCCGGCGGCGCCTCGGCCAGCCGTTTCGCCTTGGCCTCGGCCGTGTGCGGGGCGTGGTCCGTCGCCAGGCAATCGATCGTGCCATCACGCACGCCCGCGAGCACGGCGTCCACATCGTGCCCCGTCCGCAGCGGCGGATTGACCCTGTAAACCGTGTTGCGGCCGGCGAGCGCCTCATCGACCAGCGTCAGATGATGCGGCGTGGCCTCGGCCGTGACGGGCAGGCCGGCCGCCTTGGCCGCGCGGATCAACTCCACGCTGCCGGCCGTCGAGACGTGCTGCACGTGATACCGCGCCCCCGTCCGCTCGACCAGTTCCAGGTCGCG
>PMZT01000043.1 GCA_003170085.1 Planctomycetia bacterium
GCGGAGACCCGCCGCGCACGGTGCAGTCGAACCCCGCCGGGGTGGATACGGACTCAGGGTACACGGCCGGGCAAGGCGGCCGGACAAAAACTTGCAACCGCCGGGCGCTTGCGGCACAATGGCCGTTGGCCGCTGGGGGCGGCCGGGAACGCTCAGCCAGGAAGGGACGTTATGCTCGACCTTGAAACGATCCGGACGCGGACCGACGAAGTCCGCCGCAATATCGAGAACCGCCGCATGAAGGTCGACGTCGATAAGGTGCTGCGGCTGGCGGATGAGCGGTCGGGGCTGATCGTGGAGATCGACGGCCTGNNCCCGCCGCAAGGAACTGAGCCAGAAGATCTCGAAGACGCCCGATGCCGAGCGTGCGGCCCTGATCGGGGAAGTGGCCGGCATAAAGGAAACGCTGGCGGCACGCGAGGCGCGGCTGGCGGAGGTCGAGCCGGAGCTGCGCGACGAACAGTCGAAGATTCCGAATCTGACGCACCCGGATTCGCCGCTCGGGGCCGACGACACGCAAAACAAGGAGCTGCGCCGCGTGGGGCAGATTCCGAAGTTCGATTTCACGCCGCGCGACCACGTGGTGATCGGCGAGGCNNCTTGCCGAGAAGCTCGATCTGGTCGATTTCGAGGGCGGCACGAAGGTGGCCGGCGTGGGCTTTTACTTCCTCAAGAACGAGGCGGTGCTGCTGGAGCTGGCGCTGGCGCGGTTCGCCCTCGAAACGATCCAGCGCGAGGGGTTCGTGCCGCACGAAACGCCCGACCTGGCCCGGATGAAGGTGCTGGAGGGTTGCGGCTTCAACCCGCGCGGCGAGGAATCGCAGATTTACCGCGTGGAGGGGATGGACCTGGGCCTCATTGCCACGGCCGAGATCACGCTGGGCGGCCTGTACATGGACGAAATTCTGTCGGCCGAGCAGTTGCCGCTGAAAGTGGGCGGCATCAGCCACTGTTTCCGCGTCGAGGCCGGCGCCTACGGGCGTGCCAGCCGCGGCCTGTACCGGGTGCACCAGTTTACGAAGGTGGAGATGTTCGCGTTCACGCGGCCGGAGGAATCGGACGCGATGCACCTGGAGTTCCTGCGGATCGAAGAGGGCATCTACCAGAAGCTGGGCATTCCGTACCGCGTGGTCGACATCTGTACGGGCGACCTGGGCGGCCCGGCGTACCGGAAGTTCGACCTGGAGGCGTGGATGCCCGGCCGCGGCGAGGGCGGCCAGTGGGGCGAAGTCACCTCGACCTCGAATTGCACGGATTACCAGGCCCGGCGGCTGGGGATCCGGTTCCGTCGCGAGCGCGGGGCGAAGCCGGAGCTGGTGCATACGCTCAACGGCACGGCCATTGCGATGAGCCGCACGATCATCGCGATCCTCGAGAATTACCAGCAGGCCGACGGCTCGGTCCTCGTGCCCGAGGTGCTGAGGCCGATGACGGGCTTCGACCGGATCGGGCCGAGGTAGACCGGGCGGCGCGATTCGCGATTTGCGCGGCGCGGCACGCATTTCGCGTCGCACTTCGTGAGCTTCCCATACGACAGCGCAACTTTCGAGATTCTGCGCGGCGGGTGCGGAGACCCGCCGCGCAAATAGTAAAGTTGTGCTGTCGTATCCTGTCGCTGCCGTATCCCCCCGCGCCATGCGCTTCGCACCGCGCGCCAGCGGCCGCAGCGGCGCGATTCAGGTCGTCTGTTGCTTCGCGCGGGCCTTCTTGGCCTTGCGGTTGGCGGGCGGCGGCTCTGTGCCCGGCTTCTCCTCCAGCCTGGCCTTGCCCACCAGCCCGACCAGGACCTCGTGGAGACGTTTGCGGGCGTCCTGGGCCTCGACGTCGGTGGTATCGGCGGCAACGGGGATTTCCTTGAAGGGCGCCTCCTTCATGTCAAACAACTCGCCGGTGCCGGTGAGTTTCCAGCGATTGTTGCGGACGTAGCGTTTGCCGTCCAACTCGACGTAGATCCACTCGCGCGGGTTGCCCGCCTCGCCCTTCAGTTGCGGGGCAAAACTTCGGCCGTCAAGGGTCACGCCCTCCGGCAGCTTCGCGCCGGTCAACTCTGCGAACGTCGTGAAGAAATCGCTGAAGTCGGTCAGGTCCTTCAGCACCTTGCCGCGGGGCGTCGTGCCCGGCCAGTTGACGATCAGCGGCACGCGGCTACCGCCTTCCAGCATGGTGGCCTTGTGGCCGGCAAGCGGTTGACCGTTCACGGTGGCCTTCTCGGCGCTGCCGGCAGTACCGTTGTCGCCGACGAAGATAAGCAGGGTCTTCTCGCGGAGTTTCAGGCGATCGAGTTCGGCCACAAGTTTCCCGACCAGCTTGTCCATGTAAGTGTTGTTGTCGGCGTAGAGATCACCGCCGCCGCGGGCGCTATCGGGCGTGCGCACGATGGGGCCGTGGACGTGCGACATCGCGTAATAGACGTAGAACGGCTTCTCGCGCTGGCGGGTCAGGAAGTCGACGAGGAAGTCGTGCATGAGGTCGGGCAGGTACTTCCCTTCCGGCAGATCCTTTTGCTGACCGTTCTGAGTATAGGAGGTGGTTTGCTCGCGCCAATAGCGGCCGCTGCCACGAAAGACCAGGTACTCGTCGAAACCCCACTCGCCCGGGCCCAGCGACATCTGGCCCCACTTGCCGACCTGCGCGGTGACGTAGCCGGCCTTCTTCAGCACGGTGGGCATCATGATTTCGTGGGCCGGCTCGATCGCGCCGGCGCTGTGATTGCTGATGAGGCCGGTGCGGAACGGGTACCGGCCCGTCAGGATTTCGCAGCGCGACGGCCCGCACAGCGGCGTGGAATAGCAGTGCTCGAACCGCGTACCGGCCTGGGCCAGGGAATCGATGTGGGGCGTCTTGAACTTGTCGCCGCCGTAGCAACTGATGTTGCCAAGGCCCACATCATCGGAGAGGATGAAGATGATGTTGGGCTTGCCCGGCGCGGCGGCGGGCGCGGCACCCTGGGCCGCCTTCAGCCAGTTCAGGAGCGGCAGGGCGACCGCGGCGGCGCCGAGGCCCTTGCAGAAATCGCGACGATTCACGTCGGTATCTCTCCTTTTCTCTTCGCGGGCATGGGGAAACCCGCGCCATTGAACCCCTCGCACGCTTAAAGCGGTTTGTCGGACAACGGCTTGAGGTTCCGGCCGCGCGGGGCGCTGCGGCCCTCGGCCTTGTACTTCTCCAGGAGCGCCTTGAGGCGCTGCACGATTTCTGGATGCTCGGCGTACAGGTTGCGGCGTTCGCTCAGGTCCTGCGTCAGGTCGTAGAGTTCGCCCGAAAAGTTGTGCGGCTTGTAGCCCCGTTCCTCTTTGAACCAGTCGGGCTCCTTGTTGTCGTCGCCGGTGGGGGCGTCAATGAAAACCCAGTCGCCTTGGCGAATTGCAAACTTGCCGTTGCAGCTATGATGCACGGTAGCCTCGCGGATGGGCTTCTCCAACTTCTCGCCCAGCAGCGCCGGCAGAATGTTGTAACTGTCCTCGCCCGCATCGTCCGGCAGACGGATGCCCAGCAAGGCTGCCAGCGTGGCCATGAAGTCCACGTGGCAGATGATCTCGCTGCTCGTGGTGCCCGGCTTGATCTTGCCCGGCCAACGGGCCAGGAAGGGGACGCGGTGCCCGCCTTCCCACGCGTCGCGCTTGACGCCGCGCAGGTCGCCCATGCTGGCGTGGCCGTACTTCTGGATGCGCTCGTAGGCGCCGACGCCGACCTCCCGGGCGACCTCCGGCCCGTTATCGCTTGCGAAGATGACGAGGGTATTTTCGGCCAGGCCGCTGCGATCGATGGCGTCGAGAACCTGGCCGACCGTCCAGTCGGTCTGGTGGACCCAGTCGCCGAAGTCGCCCGCGCCGCTCTTACCCTTGAACTCCAGCGCGGGCACGATAGGCGTGTGCGGCGAGGTAAGCGGAAAGTAAAGGAAGAACGGCTTGTCCGGAGTCTTCGCCGCAGCCTCGACGTATGCGACCGCCTTCTTCGTCAGGGTGGGCAGAATCTGGACGAGGTCCCACCCTTCGAGCATCAGGCCGGGATTGCCGAACATCGTGCTGGGCTTGGGGATCGTGGGAATGCCCAGCGTGCGGTCGTTCTCGATGAAACAGTACGGCGGGTAGTTGGGCACGTCGGTGCCGAAGTAGGTGTCGAAGCCGCGGGTCGTGGGCCCCCCGGCGATGGGCTTCGTGAAATCGATGTTGGCGGCTACCTGCTTCTTGGCGGCGCCCTCCTCAGGCACCGTTCCCTTCTTGCCGGCCGGGGCGGCGGGCTTGCTGTCGGTCGTCGGCCACTCCCAGCCCAGGTGCCACTTGCCGATGCACGCCGTCGTGTAGCCGACAGACTTCAGCATCGCCGGCACGGTCAGGCGCCCGGCCTCGATCACCGGCTTGCCGTATGGCCCCAGGACGCCCCTCTTGAGCCACGAGCGCCAGCAGTACCGCCCGGTGAGAACGGCGTAGCGCGTGGGCGTACAGACGGCCGTGGGCGCGTGGGCATCGGTGAAGCGGACGCTCTGCGCGGCCAGCCGGTCGAGATTCGGCGTGGGGATCTTCGACTTGGGGTTCTGGCACCCGAGGTCGCCGTAGCCCATGTCGTCGGCGAGGATGTAGACGATGTTGGGCTTGCGGCCGGCAGGAGCATTGGAGGCCGGCGAAGTTGCGGCCGCGAGCCAGCGCGGCAGAACCATCGCCGCGGCACCCGCGCCGAGGGCCTTGAGGAAATCGCGACGGCACGTGATTGGCATGAGCGCTAGCCTTTCTCCGCTTTCACCTTCGCCTTCGCCTTGGCGTTGGGGTTACTGTACTGTTTGGCGAACCATCCCTTGGGCGCGACGGCCGCCTTGCCCTCGGCCGGCGTCTCGGCGACCCAGGCCGCAAGGGCCTCGCGCAACTCTTTCTCGGCTTGTGCAACTTCGGGCTTACCCGCCAGATTGCACAGTTCCTGCGGATCCTTCTCGCGGTCGAAGAGCATGTCGCCGAACGAGCGGTAGTCGTGCAGGCGGCGAGGGGAACCGTCCGGCGGCGCGGGAGGCTCCTGCCACAAGGCCAGTTTGTACCGCTCGCCGATGATCGCGATCTGCGACCAGTTCTCGGAGACGGTGAACTTCCGCCCGACCGGTTTGCCCTCCGCCAGCGCAGGCACCAGCGACCGGCCGGCCAACCGGTAGCCCTCGGGGCGCGGCACGCCGGCCAGGTCGAGCAGCGTCGGGTACAGGTCTACGAGTTCCACGAGGTCGCTCGAAACGATCCCCTGCCGCAGGCGCGCGGGATACCGCACGATGAGCGGCACGTGGAGGGTTTCCTCGAACACATTGTGGCCCATCGCCGCCTTCTCGGCCATGCCGTGGCGGCCGACGAAATCGCCGTGGTCCGCCGCATAGATGACGATGGTGTCCTGGTCAAGGCCCAACTCCTTGAGCGTATCGAGGATCGCGCCAATGTGATGGTCGATCTCGGCCACCAGCGCGTAGTAGCACGCGATGTAGGTGCGGTAGAGCTTCTCGTCCTCGGCGGCGAGGCCCAGGCACCAGCCTCCTTGGCGGCTCTGGCGCAACCGCTGGAGCATCGGAGGCAGGTGCTCGGGCGGTTCGCGCAAACTGTCGGGCAGGCGGATCTTCGCGGGGTCGTATTGCTTGGCCCACTCGGCGGGGGGCGTGTACGGCTGGTGCGGACGCAGAAAACTGCACCAGAGGAAGAACGGCTGGCCGGGCTTGCGCTTCGTGCGCAGGAACTCGATCGTCTTGGCGGCGGTGTACGCCTCGGCGGTCTTGTCGGCCGGCAGGTCCGAGACGTGCGACATGAGCGGCGATTTGTTGCCGCCGAAATCGTGCTCGTATGCCGCGCCAAGGCCCTGGGCGCGGACCCACGTTTCGTAGTCTTCGTCCGAAACGTCCTGTTTCGGGCTGATCGTGGTGGCCGAAACGTCCCACGTGTCGATGGAATCCTTCGGCCCGCCCGCCTTCAGGTGCCGCTTGCCGAACGCCGCCGTCTGGTATCCCGCGGCCTTCAGCACCGCCTGGAGGGGCTGGACGCGGTCGGGAAACGCCAGCGGGTCGCCGTTTGTCAGGACGCCGGTCGTCCGCGGGTACAGGCCCGTGAAGATTGAGATGCGCGAGGGCACGCAGATGGCGTCCTGGCAGTACGCGCGGGCAAACCGGGTGCCCTCGCGGGCGAGGCGGTCGAAGTGGGGCGTCCGGACTTCGGCATGGCCAGCGCAGCCGAGAACGTCGGCGTTGTGCTGATCGCTGAAGAGGAAGAGGATGTTCGGCTTCTTCGCGGGCGGGGCGCCGGCTTCAGCCGTAGGCTCACCGCGCGGCAGCGCCAGCGCCGCCGCGGCGCCGAGGCCAAGGGCCCGCAGGAACTCGCGTCGTCCGATTCTCGGCATGGTTGGTTCCCCAGGTCCGTTCGCCCCTATTTAACCGACATTTCCCATTTGACGTTCTGTCGACGACGGTCCGGGTTGGAGTTATCGTGAAGGTGTTGTTGCTGCATCAATATCTCCTGCCGCAAATTGTATCCCCCGAAGCCAGAATTTCAGGATAGTCGGGTCTGCAAAGGTGGAAATTGCGTGCCCAAGTGAACAGTAGAAGACACGCCCTTTGCCATGGCTCCGCGTCCACGCGATTGGGTAGTCGCCGTCCGTGCGTCGCACCGGCCGATTCGATTTATCCGATTTGGCCAGATCCAGCGACAGGATAACGTGTAACCGCTTTCTGTCGTAGGGTTCGCGGAACTCGTATATCTCATCGTTGAACTTGAACTCATCTTTTTGGAATACGCCCTTGGCGAGCGCATGGTCGGGGTCTTCGACCTTTATCATAACCGTGTCCTTCGGCCCCCATGGGTGCTGAGAGAAAACGGCCCCGATCATGTCGCCGTACTCCTTATGGTTCTTCAATGTATCTGTAGCTGAATGAATGGCCATAAAGCCGCCGCCAGCCCGGACATAATCGTCCAGGCCCTTTACGAGCCGGGCCGCGATCTCCTCTTGCTTGCGCTTCTTGTCCTCACTAAGGGCATCGAATTTCTCCTTATCGGCAGGGCGACAGAAGACCTCGCCCGTGGTGTTGGCGAAGATCACGGCGTCGAACTGTTTCAGTTTGTCCGCCTCGAAATTGGCAAGGTCGTCGCTGACGACGGGTTTGAACGCACCCGTCTTTTCGCCCAGCAACGTGAAGACCTGCCGGGCGGTGCGGATCGTCGTTCTGTGCGGTCCGAAACTGATGCCGTAGATCAAAACCGTACGAGGCTGCCTGCTCGGCGCGGCTTTGAGTGAGGCGGCAATCGTCTCCGCCTGGGCGATGACTTTCGGATCGGGCTCCCTGTAGCCCGCATCTTCGGCGAAGGAATCGCCGCCAAGGACCGCCAGGACCGCCGCGAGGACTCCCGGCAGGACGGCGAATGTTCTTGATGGATTATGCGTTGTGTTTGGCATTTCTAGTTCCTAGACACAAGTTCCAGATTCTTGTCCAATACAACACTCCCGCCCCCCTTGACATCAAGGGTCGCGGCCTTGTCTCCATAGCGCACCTTGCAGGGCCGGCCCAGTGTGGAGCGGATCACCGCGCGGGTCAGCACGCCTTTGTCCCAATCGAGATCAACCAGGAATCCGTCGCGTCCACGTATGCCGCGCACGGAGCCGGTCGGAAATTTTGCCGGCAAGGCCGGAAGCAAGTGGAGCACGCCGCTTTGACTCTGCAGCAGCATCTCATAGATTGCCGCCGGACAGCCGAGATTGGCGTCAATTTGGAATTTGTCGCCTTTTCCGGTGGACGCGCCATAGTTAATGGAGTCCAAACCGTTGGGCCATACGTGCCCCTGGATGAAAGCTTCCACGGCCTTTATCGCCCTGTCGCCATTGAATACACGCGCCCAGGCGGCAGCCCGCATCATCTCGGCCCAACCCGTGCCGCCATCGCCGCGGTTTTCGAGCGAGACAACGGCGGCTTTGGCCAGGTCGGGCGTCGTGAGGGGTGAGATTTGGCGGCCGGGGAAAAGACCGACGAGATGCGAGATGTGGCGATGCTCTTTGGCCCAGAGTTTTGGTTGATCGGTCTGCCATTCCATGACTTCACCACGAGGCCCGATTTTCGGGGCGGCCAGTCTGTCGCGCATCGCCGCGATTTTATCGCGATGGGCCTTATCTGTACCAAGAACGTCGGCGAGCTCAACGTATTCGGTGAACAGTTCCCAGACGAGTTCCTGGGCGTAAAGGACGCCGTCTTCCGTCGGCCCCCACTCTGACGATTGCGCGCTGGGGACAAGCAAGACCCCGTCCTTCTCGATCAAAGTGTCTTCCCAGAAATACACCGCGTCACGGATGATCGGAAACGACACCTCTTCCATCAGCTTCCGATTGCCGGAAAACCGGTAGTTTTCGTAGAGGTGCCAGCAGATCCAGGCGCCCTCCACCTTTTTGTCAATCGAGCCGCCGCCGAAGAGGTTCAGTCCCCATCCGGCGGCCCACCCGCGCGCGCCGAATGTCGCCTTCGTCTCGCGCTTGAGCACCGGCAGGATGGATTGGAGCCAGTACAGCAACGGCTCGTCGCACTCGGAAAGGTTGCCCGGCCCCGTTTGCCAGTAGTTCATCTGGAGGTTGACATTCAGATGGTAGTCCGCACCCCAGGCCGCCATGATACGCTCAGGATTCCACAGCCCTTGGAGATTGGCTGGCAGCCCGCCCGGCCGGGAACTGCTGATCAGCAGATAGCGGCCGAATTGGGCCATCAAGGTTACCAGTTCAGGGTCGTTCGGATCCTTGCGGAACTCTCCCAGCCGCTGATGCATCGGCATCGCGGTTTTTCGCGGGTTGGTTTTGCCAAGGTCGAGCTGCAGCCGGTTGAACAGCGACTGGTAATCCGCCACATGCCGGGACAAAAGTTCCTCGTAAGACCGTTTCGCCGCCGCCTCAATCTGCCGGCTGACCTTGGCGTGCGGATCGTCGCCCCGCCAACGCTTGGAGAAATCCGCCAGGTAGTCGGTGCCCGCCGCCAGCAGGAGGGTGACGCTGGTCGCGTTGGCGACCTTGAGCTCGCCCTCCGCTCCGGTTGAAAGCGTACCCCCGTTCGCCATCACCTGCATCTGGGCCTCGTATTTCATGTTGTTGCCGGCAAAGGCGCGTGCCGCGTTGGCAATCTGCTCCGGCGTGCCATAGGCGATATCGGAGAAACCTTTGATGACGTAAATTTTCTCATCGAGTATTCCCCGTGACGTGACGGTGTTCCCTGCAGTGGCGATCTTGCCGAAATGCCGGTCCGTAAGCTGAATGCTGCCGCTGAGGCTCCCCGGTTTGTCGGCCGCCAACCGGACCACAATCACCTGGTCGGGGAAGCTGGCAAAGTATTCACGCCGATAAGTGACGCCGCCGCTCTTGTAAGTCACCGTTCCCACCGCCCGGCTAAGGTCCAAATCCCGCCGATAATCGCTGAACTCCGAGTGGGGCAGCGAAATCTGAATGTCGCCAAAGGGCTGATAACTGCCGTAATTGACGTTATCCGACCGTCCCAGTCTATCGTCCTGCCTCTTCTTCAAAACACTGACATCCCCCCCCGTCCACAAGGAATCCTCGTTGAACTGGACGAGTTCGTCCGACACCTTGCCCCAGAACACGGCGCCCAGCCGGCCGTTGCCGATGGGCACGCTCCAGGCATCCCAGGAAACCTTCGCAACCCTCGGGTTGTCTTTTGGCGCGTTGGCTTTGCTTTTGGCGTTTCCCTTTTTCGTTGCATCCGCCTGGCCGCTGTCCGGCGGTGTTTCAATTGGGGGATAATCAGGCGTGTCTTCCCAGATGTGCAGAGAACCGCCGGCAGCATCCCCCGTCGGCATAGAGGCGTGGACCGGTCCTGCCATCGCGCCAATGATCAGCAGCACGAGACTTGTTTTCATGGTTGTTGCTTCCGTTTCGTTTCTCGGCGCCTTTCATGAGCGTGATGCCGGCAGCGCAGGCGATGTTGGCGGGAAGGCTTCCCAAGTTAACGGCGAATTTCCGGAATCTGCCGGTGCAGACGATTTTCGACTCTGGCGATACGGTGCCGCCATAGGCTTCGTCTTCCATACAATTCAAGGCGGCTACTTTCCAACTATCGCAGATAACGGCACGGCTCGCACTTGCACGCCTTTGAACAGCTCCGTGTCGGCGATCTTCTTTGCTTTGGTATCCTCACCGCTCTTCCAGATGGGCGTGGTGGTGCCGTCACGGTGCCGAATGCGCAGGTTATCGAGGTAGATCTTGTAATTGCCGGGCTGGGCTCCTTTGAAGACGATACCGTGCCCCGGCAAGATTCCGGGCCCATAGCTTGAAAGACCGATGATCCGATGCTCCCACACCCCGGCGCCCCCTTTAGGCTCCGGGCCGGAGGCTTGCTCGCGGCCGAACTGGTCAAACCCCTCGCCGCGCTTGAAGTCGAGCGTGATTTGCTTGTTATCGTTGCCCTTGAAGGGCGAGCAAAAGAAGCCTTTGAGCGGGCTGCCTGGCGCCACGGCCAGATCATATTCGATGTAGTCCGTAGCAAACACATTGCCTTCAAACCGGGCGAATGGGACCAGCAGAGAATCTCTTGGCTTGGCCTTGTCCGTGACCGTCACGGAGATCTCAAGCACTTCGCCCTGCGGCGCCGGCTTGGCGTCCAGTGATGCCGGCGGGGGCAGGTGGGTGAGCGCAACGCCCATCGACTCGACCCAGGCGTTCATCTTCGCTTTGAGCGACGCCACCACTTCGGGATACTTGTCGGCGACGTTGACGGCCTCGCCGATATCTTTGTGAATGTCGTAAAGTTCCACATGGTCGCAGAAGCGGTGCATGCGCCAATCCGCCGTGCGGATGGCATCCTCGGCGTGCCATGACCAGTAGTAGCTTTCGACCGGGCTGGCCGTATTATCGCGAAGCGCCGGCCAGATGTTCTTGCCGTCCAGCGGCCGGGTTTCGGGCATCTTCAGATCGGCCATCGCCATGAGTGTTGGAAACATTTCAAGTGAGCCGCAAAGGCCATCCCACGTACGGCCGGCGACTTTGCCTTTTGGCCAATGAATGACGGTCGGCAGCCGTGTGCCTCCCTCGAAGAGGGTGTGCTTGCCGCCCCGGAACGGGAGATTGCTGCCGTCCTTCGTCGCGCCGTTGTCGCTGGTGAAAACGACGATGGTGTTGTCGCGCAGGCCGAGCTTGTCGAGTTCGGCGAGGATGGAGGCGACGTTCTTGTCCATCGCCTGCACCATCGCGGCATAGACACGCTTGGTTTCGTCCGTCACCTTCTTGTCCACACCCTCCAGGTCCGAGTCCTTCGCCTGCAACGGCGCGTGCACGATGTGAAATGGCACGTAGCAGAAAAACGGACGGTCTTTGTTCTCGCGAATGAACTCCAAGACGTGGTCCGTGATCAGGTCCTCGGTGTAGCCGACGTCTTGGGGCCGGTATTCCAGATTGTGCCACCAACTCACCGGGCCGCGTCCTTGCACGGTACGCCGCGTGAAGTAATCCGCCCCGCCGCCGTAATAGACCCAGGCCTCGTCGAAGCCGTGGGCGTTGACACCCAGACCGCCCTTGTATTTCTTGTTCGGCATCGACTTATACGCTTCCGCGAAGGCTGCCCGAAATTCCGGTGTTTCGGGGTCAACGCCGTTGTGCCATTTGCCGAAGATGCCGGTGCGGTAGCCGTGGGCCTTGAATGCCTCCGCGATGGTGGTTTCTTCCTTCTCCAACTCGCCGCCTGTTTCCGGCCCAGTGCCGACGCGATATGGATGGCGGCCGGTCAGCAACATGGCACGGGTTGGCGAGCAAACGGCCCAGCCCATGAAGTTGTCGAGCCGCACACCTTCCTTGGAAAACCGATCGATTCGTGGCGTCGGAATGCTGCCGCCATTCACGCTCACATCACCCCAACCGAGATCGTCGGCGAGCAGATAGACGACATTCGGTTTGCCTGTCTTGGGGTCTTCCGAACGGCCGCTTGCAGATTGCTCGGTTGCCCTAGCAAAGCAGCCAAGCGTCGATGCTCCGGCCACCAGAGCACATTGCTTCAGGAAGCCGCGCCGGCTCATTTCCATCCGAGATCTCCTGTTTGACACCATGGTCTGCTACTCCTACACGCAACACCTTCAACAGTACCAGAATCAGGGCCTTCATTTCAAGCTCTAGGATGTTAGCTCGGCCTTCTCGCCGCAGTACTCACTCAAGAGATTTAGAGGTCAATCCACAACATAGGAGGCGAAGCGTGAGCGAGCATGGCAGTGTAACCAACCCTGCCCCGCGGTCAATCCACAACGGGGATAGAGGGGGTATTAATGGTGATCCTCTATCTCTGGCGACAGGATCCGCGCTGTTCGCACAGTAGGGCGACGAAGGTGGCCAAATCACGGCGTGGCCCCCTTCGGGCAGGTCAGTAGCCCAGTAGGTACAGCAGAGCCTTGATTTTACGGCTTTTCGTGAAGGTGGCCGTAGGTGGCCAAGGCAACGCGTCAAAGGCGGGTTGGCCATCTATGGACGACGGATACTCAACGCGGAATACCCGGTCGAGTTCACCAGCACGGGGAGGCTCAACTGGAAGATGGCGTTCTTAAGAAACCAGCACTCCAGGTTCAGCTACCACACCGGCTTACCTGGTTAGAGAGGCGGGCCGGCCAGGGCATGAGGTGAGGTAAAGCAACTTCCTTTCTGT